>NJEE01000051.1 GCA_002255045.1 Candidatus Bathyarchaeota archaeon ex4484_205
AAGCTCTAAAAGAAGGAAATAGAATAAGAAGGATGAAACTTGAGAACGGCAAGGCACCTAGGTCAAGTCTTCACCATCTTGGGAGATTCTGGCTTGAGAGTTTGGAGACATTGGGGGAAGATGGTGTCTTCATATTGGCTGTAAAGGAGGGAGGGAGAATAAGTATTGAGAGAGTGGATATGCGATCTAACATAATTCTAGGTGAGATATGGCCTATGTTTGCCCAATGTATCTTCTGCTCTGGGACCATACGACCTATAGATGCGTTTTCAGAGGTTATAGGATTGGATAACTTCGTTGGAAAGGAGTTTCCATCACCATACCCTCTTGAAAATATAAGGACGTTCCTATTGAGAGACGTCACTACAAGGGGGGAGGAATTGCCAGAACAGATGGCAATAAGATATGTTAATGCAGTAGATATATTTCTCTCCCATATGCATGGCAGGAATGCAGCCATATTTGCATCCAGCTATAGGGTCCTTCAGAAACTTATCGAGAACGGGCTTACAGATGTTATAAGGGAAAGGGGATACACTCTATTCATGGAGAGAAGTGATATGCATGGAGATGAGGCCAAAAGAGTTCTTACACAATTTAAGGAGATGGGAAGAGAGAATAAGTCTGCAGGAATATTATGTGGAGTAATGGGGGGAAGATTCGCTGAGGGAGCAGACTTTCCTGGAAGGGAGTTGGAGTCTATATTCTTAGTGGGTATACCCTTTGAACGACCAACAGTTAGAACCAAATTGTACATAGAGTACTACAGGAGAATCTTCGGAGAGGAGAGGGGGAGGTTTTATGCTTATGTGCTCCCAGCGCTCAAGAGGGCAAGTCAAGCTCTTGGAAGGGCAGTAAGGTCTACTGAGGATTATGCGACTTTCATACTTGGAGATCAGAGATATGGAAGGTATCTCGAACTTTTACCGGATTATGTACAACGAACATGTATAGAGACCTCTGTAAGTGGACTTGGAAGTATGTTATGATACCCAATTTTAAGATAGTCTTATTCCTGTCGTTTACGTCTCATGGTAGCTCTGAATTTCTCGATCTTCTCCTTCCTCTTCTTACCTTCATAGATCTTCTTCACTACATATAAGGCTATGAGTACTACGATTACTAATGCCACAATAACCTCGAAGGATATGCCACCTTCTGCTGTTCCAGGTGACGGCTTCTCATCTGTCTTACCTCCTATTACTATAGAGGAGGACAGGAATACAACCCTACTATTCTTCGTGCCTGCCACGATATAACTTCCATTAGATGAGATGGAAACAGCATACACACGATCACCAGACAAACCATAAATCCATATATAGTCGCCTTCCTTATCCAACAAGTATACAAAACCATCCCAAGAGCCTAGAACCACATACTCTCCATCATCCGACACATCGATATCAAGAACTGAACTGTTTATTAACACCTTCCACAATCGCTCTCCCTCCACTGTTTTGAACTCATAGGAATATCCGCTAGGCAATCCCACCTCTGCACCACTCACAGCCACCCTTGATCCTGTAGCCAAGAACTTTCCATCTGGAGTGAGGGCAACCCAAACTGTTCCTCCCGTCATCTTACTCCACAGAAGGTTGCCATCCCTATCAAATACATAGAGATACTCATCCTGGGCACCCATTACAACGTAGGACCCATCTGCAGAGATGTCGATGGACGTAACTGTGTCATCAGCTTCATACTTCCAGAGAAGATTGCCATCAATATCAAACGTGTAGATGTTCTTATCGCTGGAGCCAGCAGCTACTAGACTCCCATCTCTAGCTATGGCTACACACCAAACCTTATCGCCCACATTATATCTCCATAGCTCTTCCCCCGCTTTACTGAAACAATATACACCTCCCTTCACAGTTGAGGCAGCTATATATTCTCCTTCACCAGAGAGAGCTACTTGAGTGACATAACTGTCGAGCTGTTTAGACCAGAGGAGCTCACCTGAAATATCTAAAAAATATAATTTCTTATCTTTAGAACCGGCAACTACATAATTTGAGTTTTCAGATATAGCAACAGTCCAGACATTTCCTTCTGTACTATATGTCCAGAGGATGTTACCTTTGGAGTCAAGAAGATAGATGTTATCATCCCAATCAGCTACAGCCACATACTTACCGTCAGGAGAAAGGTCTACACACCACACAGTGTCGCCGAGCTCTTTGATCCAGAGGGGATTCGTTGTAGGAGGTTTCTCCTCTTGAGCATATAGAAGAATTGGAACTAGAAGGCTTAATAAGATTATTGCCATCACCAATATTCCAATCTTTCTAAATACCATTTTTACAAAAATAATAAATCCATTATGATATATAAAGAAATTTTTATTTGTGGAGCCTAAACTTAACCTCTGCACCACCCTCCATCTCTCGGATCTCAACTATTTCAGCGACTATACCATGATCTTCGAAGATATATCTTAAGTCATCGAAATACTCATAGAAGCCACAGGTCTGACAGAAGGAACCACTAAACTTAACTGTAAAATAATCATTTTCTAAAAGGAGAAGCTGGGCATTAACTTCTGGAGAGAAGTATCGGTTATACTCTTGAATAGCCGAATTTATGAGGCTCTCGATCTCGTCGCATTCCTCCATTTTTAAAATTATTTTACTTTCTATTTTTATTAAATTTCGATGGGGAGAGAGGGATTTGTGAGATAAATTTTGGAGGAGACGGGTAAATATTCCAGAGCTATTGAAAACAACTCAACTCCAGAAGTTTTTGCAATACTTATCAACCTACCTTGTTTTTCCCTCCTTCGGGTTTGATATACAGTATCCAACTCTTCCACATACAAGCAACTCCTTCAATCTTCCAGTATTATTAAGACAGACTCTCTCCTTAATACCAGAGATTCCAACAAGGACGACAAACCTAAGAGGGGGAGGAGGTTATTTCCTCCACAATCCATGTATGTTACAGTATGCCCTTACGAACTCAATTGGCTCATCGATAGCGAAGGTTGCTTCAGACTTGGAATATTTCAGTCAATGTTAATACTCCCTAAGACTCTTTAGACTTTTTTATAGCAGAACCACCAGTCCTTGCATTCTATCTCCCCAGCCTTAGCCTTCTTCAGTCTATTCTCCTTTTCGGCTTCAGATGAGGCAGGTGGTATTATCACTTTATCTCCTATTATTTCATTGTTAGGCCAGTTTGCAGGTATTGCCACATCATATTTGTCTGAGGTCTGTAACCCCTTCACCATTCTGAGAATTTCATCAAGGTTTCGACCTAGCTCTTGTGGATAATAGAGGACAGCTCTTAGAATGCCATTGGGATCGACAATGAATACTGCTCTGACGGTGTTAGTTCCTTTAGCGGGATGTAGCATTCCCAGCATACAGGCAATTTTCCCCGTATCATCTGCAATTATCGGGAACTTTATTTCCTCATTGAGATTTTCTTTGATCCATTCGGTCCATTTTATGTGGCTGAACACTTGGTCTATGCTGAGACCAATTAGCTCACAATTAAGTTTCTTGAAATCTTCATACCTTTTCTGAAAACCATAAAATTCCGTCGTGCATACAGGAGTGAAATCTGCTGGATGTGAAAATAACACAAACCACTTTCCCTTGTAGTCTTCAGGAATCTTCTTAACTCCCTGTGTAGTTATTGCCTCAAAACTGGGGAACTTCTCACCTATTAGGGGGAGTCTTATCTCGGTGGACATTATAATTCACCTCACGTACTAATGTTGTACGGATAAATTTATAAATCTTTCCAGAATATGAACTAATATGGTTCGAATTTCGGATATTGAGATCATAGAGATGCTTATGGAAAATGCAAGAATGCCCTATGTGAGGATAGCAGAAAAACTTGGAGTAAGTGAAGCGGCAGTAAGAAAGAGAGTGAAAAAGCTTGAGGAAAAGGGAGTAATTTTGAAATATGGGATAGAGGTAGACATTAAGAAGCTAGGATTCGAGGTTCTTACAATTATAGGTATGGATGTTGAACCGCAATATTTTCTTAAGGCCATAGACTCCCTGAAGAGAATGAAGGAAGTAATTAAGTTGTATACCTCAAGTGGAGATCACATGCTCTTAATGGAGTGTTGGTTTAAGAGCTCTGAGGAACTTAACAGTTTCGTTAGAAGACTAGAAAAAATTGAAGGGACGAAAAGAATATGTCCAGCCATAATTATAGAGCGAATAAAGTGATCACCCTCTCATTCTCCCAGCTAGATTATTTAGGAAGAGCTTCAGAGTTTTCTATTTTCAGATATATGAATAAAACCCTTCTTTATTTCGTTGAGAAGTGAACCATCCTCATCCAACTGTTCTCCACAATTTCTCTATAGAGAGTTAGAATATTTCCCTCGCTCAACTCCAGATGGAATTGTAGGCTTAGAGGTCAGGAAACGTAATAGATTGATAGAGGTTTGTATAGTGGAGGTAATGACCGTTTTCAAAGATCCATTTCTTTATGAAGCCCAAATCTTTGTAGGGTACATGTTTGATACATTGCATCTTTAGCTTCATTCTTTAGGAGTATAGAGAAAGGATTAATAATCTTTAGAGGTTGAGACTTGGAAGAAAGTGGATGACCTCTGTCTATTTTTCTTCAAAAACTATTGATAATTTTTTCAATATCTCATATTATTTCTAAATTTCCTCATAAGATTCCATTATAATATTTAAATAACATTCAAGGATTTAACTTCCAGTCGGTTATGGGCGATATATGGAGTGAAGAGGGGATTCTGAGCGGCTGTGGAATTGTAGGCTTCATAAGTAGAGATGGAAAGAAATTTGATGGAAGCAGGATCTTAAAGGCTACAGGAGTTATGAGGGAGAGGTATAATGGGTTGGGTGCAGGATTTGCTGGGTATGGAATATATCCGAATCACAGGGATGAGTACTGTCTCCACGTTATGGCTGAAGATGAGAAGATTATGATTCAGGTCTCCGAGTATTTGGACAGCAGGTTCCAGATTGTGAAAGATGAGAAGATACCGACTGGGAAGGCAATAAGAGATACCGAGCCACCCGTCTTTCGAAGGTTCTTTGTGAATGTTCCTGAGTGGATACTTTCTTCGCTCATAAAGAGAATGAGCCCCGACGACTATGTATTGAGGAAGATTCGCAGGTTGCATGTGAGGTTTCCGAAAGCATATGTGTTTTCTTCTGGGAAGAACATTGGGGTTTTCAAGGGGATCGGATACCCAGAGGAGGTAGCACAGTTCTTCAGAATTGAGAATTATTCAGGATATATGTGGATTGGGCATGGAAGATACCCTACCAATACGCCGGGATGGTGGGGAGGGGCACACCCCTTTAGCATATTGGGATGGAGTGTAGCCCATAATGGGGAGATAAGCTCCTATGGAACTAATAAGAGGTTTGTAGAATCAGCAGGTTACGTTTGTTACATGCTTACAGATACCGAAGTAATAACCTATTTACTAGATCTCTTGGTTAGGAGACATAGATTAAGTCTGAAGACTGCGGTCAAGGTACTCACACCACCAAGATGGGATGAATATGAGAAAACTGATAATGGAAGAAATTTGAGGATACTTAGAGTAGTGTACAGGTCAGCGGTTCTCAGTGGGCCGTTTGCAGTAGTGGGAGGGTATTCGATGGATGGGGAGATAGGGTTGTTTGCATTTAATGACAGATTGAAGTTAAGACCTATGGTTGTGGGAGAGGGAAATGATGGAATTATTGCAGTTGCGTCGGAGGAACATGCAGTAATAGAGCTCCTCTCCAAGATGAAGAGAATCTGGCATCCGAAGGGGGGAGAACTTGTAGAAGTGAAAATGGAGAGTGAGAGGCATGGTGAATAGGTCGCTTGTCCCACCAGAGTTCAAAATTGAGATAGATGACAGTAAATGCATCATATGTGGAACATGTGTAAGAGAATGTCCCTTTGAAGTTTTCAAGATAATAGGAGAAAGGATAGAGATCAATGAGAGGAACTGTGTAGGTTGCATGAGATGTACATACATGTGTCCAACTGGTGCACTCTGGGTGAGCAGAATAGAGGGATATGGGAAGCCTCATGGAACCTGGACATATAGAATTAGGAGAGATATATGGAGGATGGCTGAGACAGGGTCGGCAATACTGAGTGGGACAGGAACAGACTTAGAACATCCCAATATTTTAGATAGGATTCTCATAGATGCCTGTCAAGTCACACGACCTCCTATCGATCCTCTGAGAGAACCCATTGAGCTTAAGACATTCATCGGAAGAAGGCCTCCATTGGAGATTATTACAGAAAGCAGGATTAATACGGAGCTGGAGCTGGAGACAATTACAGAGGCATTTCTCGAGCTAGAGATACCTGTTATGTTTGCAGCTATGTCCTATGGAGCATTAAGCCTAGAGACTCATAAGACGTTGGCTAGGGCTGCAAAGATCCTTGGAACCTACATGAACTGTGGAGAGGGAGGAGTACATGAGGAGATAAAGAAATATAAAGACAATATAATTGTTCAGGTTGCTTCAGGAAGGTTTGGAGTCTCAAAGGAATATCTAGAAAATGCCGCAGCGGTTGAGATTAAGATAGGTCAAGGAGCTAAGCCAGGCATCGGGGGACACTTGCCAGGTGAGAAAGTGAATGAAGAAATCTCGAAGACTAGGATGATACCTGTAGGGACAGATGCCCTGTCTCCAGCACCACACCATGATATATATTCAATAGAAGATCTAACAATGCTCGTAACTGCCATAAAAGAGGCAACAGACTATAGGAAACCTGTGTTCGTTAAGATAGCTGCAGTCCATGATGTGGCAGCTATAGCAAGCGGAATAGCGAGGTCTGGGGCAGATGCTATTGTGATTGACAGCTTCAAGGGTGGAACAGCAGCATCTCCGAAGATAGTTAAGGATAATGTTGGAATACCCGTCGAATTGGCTATTCCAGCTGTAGATGATAGGTTGAGGGAGGAGGGTATAAGGGAAGAGGTCTCTTTAATTGCCTCTGGAGGAATCAGGACCTCTGCAGATGTGATGAAGATTATTGCCCTAGGTGCCGATGCTGCATACATCGGTACAGCAGCCCTTATAGCTATGGGATGCCATATGTGTCAGGCCTGTCATACTGGGAAATGTCCCTGGGGTATTGCAACACAGGACCCTGAATTGAGGAAGAGGCTTGATATCGATGCTGCAGTTGAACGTGTCGTAAATCTTCTAAACGCTTGGAAGATTGAGATGAAAGAAATATTGGGGGCCTTAGGTA
>NJEE01000052.1 GCA_002255045.1 Candidatus Bathyarchaeota archaeon ex4484_205
AGAGATGCCAGTTGAGGACTGGAGTTTTGAGCTGTGGCATGTCATTCTCACCGTCACCATCACATCGCTCAACCATCTTCCTGAGAAAAGTCCTCCATGAATCTATGTCTTCAGGTAGGTCACATACTCCTAAAGAACCTTCCTCCCTTGCTTGGAATGCCTCAGGAGTAGCCCAATTGCTTGTTGGCATCAAGACGATTGTAGGTTCTAAGCCTAGATTCTCAATTCTTTTTATTTGGTTATCCAGCCACATCCAGTGGAATTCTCCCTCCTCAGGCTCTATTGAGTCCCAAATCGCCAGTGGGGACATGGAGACCCATCCCACGCCAGAGGATGAAATATCTTCTTCGAAACCTTCTGGTATAGTGTTGACACCGAAACGAGGGTCTTTGTTCTTCTCTCCTCCGAAGAGATCCCAGAAGCTGAATTCTGTAGATGATGTTGTGGAAGTGTATGTTGTTTCTGTCGATCTTTGTGTAGACGATGAAGTGAGGCTGATGTCTTCCATTGATGATGTTGCAGATTGTGTTATGGATGTGCTTTCTGAGTTGATTTGGGTTCTAAATATATCTCTCCAAATCCGTCTCACGGCAACTAATCCTAGGAGTACTCCAAATAAAATTACAAGTATCAGGAGAACCGTAAGCTTCTTCAAGATGAATATTCTCTTTGAATGAGATTTATTAACCTTTATATTTCATGCTAGAGAATTGAAATGTATTATCGCTAATTTTATTACTCTCTACCCTTTTACAGTCTTATGGTTTCTGTGTTTTTCCACCGGGGACAGTTACACGCCAGACAAGTGGTTCATATTTATACTTAACATCCTTTGGAAGTTCAATACGGATCTCATACTCTCCAGGTTCCAATCCTTCAAGTATCAGACGGAACCTGTTATCCTTCCCCACAGGGACAAGATATACGCTTCCTTTTTTATTTGCTTCAGCTTCTGCACTCCTTCTTTTAAATATCATTTTCCTAATTTGAAGATTCTTGGCAAACTTATAAAAGTATTGTATCAATTATCTTTTAACCATTCTATTTGTCACTTGATATCTATATTAATACATCTATTGTACTACTAGATGGCTTTTCTAAATATTTTCTGTTTATTTCCCTGATAAGTTCAGGGTCTATCTTATATTCTCTGTTATATGTCAAGAAACCATTGACCTCTCCTTCCACATCGTATAGTTGGGTGTAACAGAAACCTGTGACTTGATATATGCTGCCTATAACCTCTATTAGTCTTCGGTAATAGGACAAGAGATGGTAAATGTCCTTTAGAGCTCCGCCATGTCGAAATATAGGTCTATCTACTATTGGTTTTATGTCTTCTGAGGCTCTGCCACCCACCTCACCCAATATTATCGGTTGTCCATTATACCTATATCCCTCTGCGAACACTGGGTTGTGGCTACATGGAAGCTCTCCACTGAATTTCTCAATCCACATCTCTCGAATCTTCTCCGTAGGTCCATATTCATGTATATCTACTATATCCGTCTTTGTAATCACATATCCGCTATTAATGTTGACAGGTCTCGTCGGATCTATCTTCTTTATTAATTCATATGTCTCGTCCATCAGTCTCTGTTTCAATTTATCACGGTAGTGTTCTGTCTTCTCATTGAAGGGAGTCCAGGCTATGACAGAGGGGTGATTGAAATCCCTCTCAATCACATTCCTTATTTCCTTCTGGAACTGTCTGACATACTTCTCCTCAAGTATGAGTCCCCAGTCTGGCATTTCCTCAAAAACCAGTAAACCAATCCGGTCACACCAATAGTAATATCTAGGTTCCGCAACAATCTGATGTTTTCTCACTCCATTAAATCCCAGTTCCTTGACTATCTCTACATCTCTGCGAAGTACCTCATCAGAGGGAGGTGTATAGAGGCCGTCAGGATAATATCCCTGATCTAAGACAAGTGCCAGCCTAATGGGTTGTTCATTTAACTTAAATAAGCCGTTCTTCGCCTCTACACTTCTTATGCCGAAATATCCCTCCACTTCATCTATGACTTCTCCTTCTTTAACTATGCGAAAGATTATAGTGTATAGGTCTGGCTGCTCAGGAGACCAGGGAAGAAAGGGTTTAGGTCTCACTTCAAATGTGTGTGACTTCTGGAAATGAAGGGAAGTATCCCAGATCTTTTCGTCGAAGAGCCAGACCTCAACCTCCATTGAACATTCATCGTCTCCTTCCACATCAACCTTTATCTCTACCCCCCTCTCTGAAAATTTAGGATATACTCTGTATCCTTTTAGGAAGGATACTCCCCTCAACTCCAGCCATACTGTCTGCCATATGCCTGTGACCCTTTCATACCTTACTCCACTTGGAGGGGAAGTTATGTACTGTTTTCCCATAGCCTGTCCGACTTTATTTTCATCAATAACTTTCAGCTCAAGCCTATTATTATCATTAAACTTGATGAGTTTCGTAACCTCAAAGGAGAAAGGATCATAGCCACCTGTATGAGAACCAAGCTTTACGCCATTAAGCCAAACCTCTGTAAAATAGTCTACTGCCCCGAAGTGGAGGAAGATTCTCCCTTCCTTAAATGATGAGGGCACCTTGAACTCCCTTTTGTAGAATACCTTTGAGTACTGTGTGGTATCATTAATCTTGCTCAACATACTTTGAGGGGGGTAGGGAACTACAATCTTTCTGAATTCACTTTCTCCTTCCTTCTTGAAGTCCCATTCTCCATTTAGATTGAGCCAAATTTTTCTCCTGAAGTCAGGTCTCGGATGCTCAGCTCTGGCTATCATACATGAATGATTTTCCTGCCAAGTTTTAACTTTTCTCCCTCTCTGCCTTTATGGCTTCCAACTTCATCTTTGCCTTCTCTTCCTCTTTCTTCAATCTCTTCATGAATTGCTTAAGCATCTTCACATTTTCAGGGTGGGTTGATCTTCTTCTAGGATCTACTCTTAGTCCCAGCCTCTTGGCCTCTGCAACAGTTAATCCAGCTTCCTTCAACTCATTCCTAGAGAAACCTCTTCCCTTCCTTACATATTCAACTAACTCCTTCCTTCTTTTCACTATTGGCTCCATCGCTACACATTCTTCATCTCCAGCTACCTAAAAAGATATCTCTATTATGTGAAAGCTCTAATCATTTTCCCGATTTCTCTCTTACTGGCTGCCTAAGTATAGTTTTTAATCTGTTCAGGAACCTTTCTAGGATAGGGAGCAACCAGATATATCTCATGATGTGGGCCATTCTCAATAAGATTCTTTTCCTCCATTAGTTTTCTCATCTTTGCAATAGATTCAGACTCGGTGGAGTATAGCCCAATATGTAGTATTTGAACACACATCCCTTTCCTTAACTTCTCGAATCTGACATCCTTCACTAGCTGTAGCTTTTTCTTTTTGAGAACCTCTTGTCTTGTCTTTTCTACTATTTTATGAGTGACGAATTCCGGCTGTCTTGTGAGAAGCCTCCAACACCATTCCTCGCGTGGGGCCTCTGTATAAGGTTTTTCAGAATTCACCCACCAGAGGGCTTCCAACTTAGCAACTGTGAAATCCCTTCCCTCCTTTTTCATAATTCTTTTGACACTATAGGCAAGAGAATATAATGCACTGATCTTAGCCTGAAACTCATCACCACCTGAGCTCCCCTCCCCTCTATCGTCAAGAATTTCCTTTCATCTACATATACGATCTCAGGCTCCATTTTTGCAGTATAGTACAATTTATACTCCTTCGTTAGATCTAGCTTCCCTTTAGACATACTATACTTATTATGGAAATATCGTATATCTTTCAATGAGAATGACTCTTTCACAGATGTAGTAATACCGGTGAATTCTTTCTGAACGTTGTAGAAGGTGTGAATCCAAAAACTTTCTAAAGTTCCTTAAAGGATTTCTTAAGTGGCTTGACAATAATCATCAGAGTAGATCCAAAGAAGCCAAGTAGGGAAAGGATAAGGGATGCAGCGAAGATAATTAGAGAAGGAGGTCTTGTTGCCTTCCCCACTGAGACAGTTTATGGGTTAGGTGCAGATGCTCTCAATGAGAGTGCTGTAAGGAAAATATTTGAGGTAAAGCAACGTCCAATGGACGACCCTATAATAGTCCATATATCAAGGGATAATACTCTACAACTCCTAGCAGCGGAGGTCCCAGAAGTCACCTTCAAATTAGTAAAGAAATTTTGGCCGGGTCCTCTCACTCTTGTCCTTAAGAAATCTAAAATTGTTCCAGCTGTTGTGACAGCTGGTTTGGATACGGTGGCAGTTCGTATGCCGAGCAACAAGATTGCACATATGTTGATCGAGGAAGCCGATGTCCCTATTGCTGCACCTTCTGCAAATCTATTTGGAAAACCAAGCCCAACTACAGCAGAACATGTAAGACAGGACCTATATGGGAAGATTGATATGATTATAGATGGTGGACAAACGGAAATCGGTGTTGAGTCCACTGTACTGGACTTAACAGTCTCACCACCCATGATTCTGAGGCCTGGAGGAGTAACCCATGAGGAACTTGAATCAATTCTGGGAGAGGTTAAACTTCACCCTTCCGTAAGAAGGAGGAAGAAGGTATTGGAGGTTGTGAAGTCCCCAGGTATGAAGTATCGTCATTACTCTCCTAAGGCGGATGTTATCTTAGTGGAGGGAAAGAGTGGAGAAGATATAGAGAGAAAGGTTGCTAAGCTCGTCGATGAATATAGAAGAGAGGGCAAGAGAGTTGGTCTTCTCAACTTAGTGAAAGAGATGAAAATTGAGGCTGATGTCTGTATATTTTTAGGTAATTCTCCTGAGGAAGTAGCCAGAAATCTCTTCAGCTCTCTTAGAGAAATGGATGAGAAGAAAGTTGATCTTATTGTAGTGGGCGGTATTGAGGAGAAAGGACTGGGGTTAGCCATTATGAACCGCCTGAGAAAAGCTTCTGTCAGAATTGTATAGTGTGTAGCTTAAGGACATTTTGCCTAAGGTAATTTTTATTTCCTCTCGGGAAAATAAAGTAGTGTGAGGAAAGATGGCTGTGTATAAAAATATTGAGATTTTTGCAGAATCCAAAAGCTCTTGGGAGGACGCTGTAAAACAGGCTGTTAAGGAGGCCTGTAAAACTGTGAGACACGTAACAAGAGTTAAGGTTCTATCACTTACAGCTGAAGTCGAGAATGGAGAGATCGTGAAATATATGGCTAGGGTAAAGATATCCTTTGAGGTCGAAAGGTAAAAATAGTTGAAGTCATCTTTATCACTCTCCTCTTTTAGAACTATGAGTGGCTTCTATAATGATGCCTTCTCTCAAAAGACAGTCAGTTCTACTAGTCTTCTCACGTCAAGAAAAAAGCTCTATATTATTCTCTGTATAGTAGGTGGTTTTGCCATCCTAAGTTCCACTATATCCAAAAATCCCGTTCTCCCACTCTTCGCTGAGAGGCTCGGTGTCTCCGGAGCTGAGCTAGGATTCATAGCATCAGCCTCAACCATACCGGGGATAATAATAAGTCTCCCCGCAGGCTCCCTCTCCGATTTAATTGGCAGAAGAAAAGTTATCTTGATTTCTCTCACAATATTTGCAACAGCACCCCTGCTCTATTTCTTCGTTAGCACAGCTTGGCAGCTTTCTCTAGTTAGGTTCTACCATGGTTTTGCCACCGCAATCTTCGGCCCAGTGGCTCAGGCCACTATAGCAGAGCTTTATCCCAGACGAAAGGGGGAGCGAATGTCGATTTTCTCATCAGCCACAATAGTTGGTAGGAGTATTGCCCCCTTTCTGGGTGGAACCCTGATTTATACTAGTGGGATTCTATCAGTTTATCTCGCGGCTGGAGTTAGCGGTGTGATGTCATTCCTATTCGGCTTGCTCATTTATAACATATTTAAGGATGGTAAAAGTAGGAGCCAAGGAAGTGAGAAAAGCATATTCTCCGGCTGGAAGGTCCTCCTGGGCAATATACACGTGATTCTAATTAGCTATACTGAAGCTATAGCAAGATTCACATTTGGAGCCTTTGAGTATTTTCTCGTCCTTTATGCAGAGAAAGTTGGGTTAAACAGTTTTCAAATAGGACTGATTGCTGGTTCACAGCTGCTCACAACTCTCACAACCAAACCTCTTATAGGATGGTTGTCAGATAGAACTAGGAGAGGATATCTAATAGCCCTCGGTCTCCTTATTACAGGCCTATCTCTCCTCCTAACTTCCATGGCAGACACCTTCCTCCAGCTCTTGCTCATTGCCATATGTTATGGATTAGGTTTCTCTATGGTTACATCATCTACAGCACCATATGTAAGTGATTTGATCTCTCCCGACTTATATGGCTCAGCCATGGGACTACTCAGTACCATAATGGATATCGGTCAGACCCTCGGACCAATATCTACAGGATTTGTTATAGCAGAGCTCAGCTACGCTGGTGGATTCCATTTTCTCGGGTTGATTGCATTCTTCTCATCGGCTATATTTGCATACATCGATTTCCTGCGAAAATCATGAAAACCTATATCAAGCTTCTATAAAGACTATTCCTATTCTATGATGCTCTATACATCTACTGCCAACTGAAAGCAATCGAAGAAAAATACGGTGAGAAGCTGAAGGAGATGGATCGCAACAAAAGATTTGAATTTCTCAAATCAAAACTGAAATTCCCTCCAAAGGTATCTCTGAGACCTAAAAATCGTTAAATAAGATTTTATTTCCCTATCCAAAAATTCGAATGTTTTTGCGTTGTGGCCTTCCTTCTATCTTCGTCTTTCCCTAAGTTATGGTTTTGGTATAGTAAAAATTAAATATAGAAATATATTCCAATAGAATAAAATTTAATGAATTATATTACATTAGAATTTTACTGAGAAGTCGGACTCCAAAAAATCGAACACTTCTAACACTCTCCAAGAAATCGAAGATCCCTCCCTCTTCCGTTCTAAATAAATATGAACACCTCATTAGTCCAGGAAGGGGAGCAACCACCTTTCCACTCTTTTTCATTATGAATGCAGGGGTTTCCTCGCAATAAACCCGGGTTCACAGCCAGAAAAATAATGAAACCCCTCTCTTTGTATAATAAATATGAATAATCGTCTCTGCAAGAAACCTCTCATAGGTGGGTTTGTTTTCTCTTTTT
>NJEE01000107.1 GCA_002255045.1 Candidatus Bathyarchaeota archaeon ex4484_205
CACCCTAGGGTGAGAAGAAGGGATTCGAATATATTTTTTTCGTAGAAACAAATGTTTCATGTCAAATTTAATGATTTCAAGACTTCTTGAACACCCATTCCTTCCTTAAGTGAGCCTTTGACTACTTTTAGCTTGGGATTTATCCTGAGAGCATCCCTTTCTATACTAGATGGATCTACATCCATGGCTTCTGCTAAATCTATTTTGTTGATGAATAGTAGGTCAGCGTCTTCGAGTATCATGGGGTGCTTCACTATGGTGTAGGGCCCCTCAGTCACTGAGACTACCACTATTATCTGCTGGGATCCCAATGGAAAGTCGGCTGGACATATCAAGTTACCAACGTTCTCTATGAAAATCAGGTCTAGTTTCCTTGGATCTAATACATTAATGGCCTTCCTGACTAGGTTAGCATCTAGATGGCATTCTCCACCTGTGTTTATCTGTACCACCTTGGCTCCTTTTTTCTCAAGCCTCTCGGCATCTATTGTGGTAGTGACGTCTCCAGCCATTACTCCTATTTCATACTTATCTGAAAGGACTTCTACAAGACTCTCTATGAGGGAAGTCTTCCCAGAACCTATGGACCCCCTCACCTCTATTACTCTAACTCCATATTCCTGGAACTTCTTCTTGTTTATTTCTCGAAGCACTCATTTGACTGAACTTTCCAGAGTCCGGCTCAAAATAGGGAAATTCAGCAATATTTTAGAAGAATTTCTTAGGAGTACTCCGCCTCGTATATGGACTGATAGAACGTGATCGAGGAAGTTTATAGTCTCTCGTATGCGTCTGCAAGACAGAGTGAACTGAGTATCTTCTCGGGCTTCTCTAGAACGTTCCTCGCTTCATTCCTGAATTATGAATTTATCGAGAAACGTTTTGCCAATACAGTACTCCTCCTAGGTTGTCCCTTTAAGATTGCATCACTTGAATTAAACACTAAAAGGGTTCCCCAAGATTTGGAGTCCTAAAACAGTCCGAAGGGGATTACCTGTCTTTGGCATAATTAGTTAGTGATTTTATTTATTGGACCACTCGTCAGTTGGCTACACTGTGATGCTTTAGCTTAGATGCCTAGTGACGTCCTCGGTAATAGTTAGCTGGTGTTACTTAAGCTAGATCTGAATTAGTCAGAGCGTCAACTCCTCTCTCAAAACATGATACTTGGAAAGTAGTATTGAGTTAATTCGCTAAACTCTCCATTCTGCCATCCAGAAAGTTTTTAAATTCTCATGCCTGGGATTCCCTCGGGATGGAGATGAAAGAAGAAAATGTGAAGAAACTAGTAGAGAAGGCTAAACTTCCAGGGAAGAAGGCCTTGGCTTGGCATCCATTCTACAGAGGGAAAATAGAGGTAATGCCGAAGTGCTCCATAACATCTTACGATGACTTCAGCGTGTGGTACACTCCTGGGGTAGCTGAGCCTTGTAAAGAGATACACAAGGATCCGGAAAAGGTCTTTGAGCACACTAATAAGTGGAATTACGTGGCAGTGATAAGCGACGGCACTAGAATCTTAGGTCTGGGAGACATAGGGCCATTGGCTGGTTTTCAAGCTGTGAAGTGGATATCCCCGACTTTCGGTGGAATAAACCTAGAGGACATAGAGAGGCCTAAGTGCTTCTACATCCTCGAGAGATTAAGAGAAGAGCCTAAGTGCTTCTACATCCTCGAGAGATTAAGAGAAGAGTTGGACATTCCAGTTTGGCACGACGACCAACAAGGAACTGCAGCAGTTACCTTGGCTGGGATAATAAACAGTTTGAAGTTAGTTGGAAAGAAGCTCAATGAAGTGACTATAACCCTAATAGGAGCTGGAGCCGCTAACATATGTTTGCAAAGAAGAAGACCCATATAAATGGGAACTGGCCCAAATAACCAATGGAGAAGGAAGAACTGGTGGGATACCCGAATCGCTGGAAGGGGTTGATGTGGCAGTAGCCGCCTCTACTCCTGGTCCAGGAACAATAAAGAAGGAGTGGGTCTCGAAGATGGCAGACGATGCTATAATGTTTGCAGAGGCAAATCCAGTCCCCGAAATATGGCCGTGGGAGGCAAAAGAGGCTGGAGTGAAGATATTTGGTACTGGGAGGGGGCTAAGCGAGGACTACGTCATACCAACAATGGAAGACTGGGAAGTCTTTCCCAGAGAGGCTGTAGCGGTTGGAATGAAGGCCATAGAACAAGGAGTCGCTAGATTGAAACTCAGTGAGGAAGAACTCTATGAAAAAGCACTCTCAATGATAAAGGAATCAAGAGACAAATTACACTGTCTTATGGAGAACGGACTCATAAAGAAGCCCCCCGAGATCAAAGAGTAAACAAAGGAGACGAAAGAATGGGAGATGATCGGGCTCAAAGTAAATAGGAAGGAGGCAGAGAGAGCTAAGTAGTAAAAGGTATCCAATTTCAGAAACGAAAAGAGAAAAAGAAGTCTGTTTATGATTTGCTAAAGGAAATGGGTATCGATCACAGAGGGTTCACCTACTACCTAGTGGGAGACATAGCAATAGCTAAGGTACCTGAAAGTATACCGTTCAGATTGGTCCTAGTAGAAAGAGGCAAGAGAGTTGGGGAGTTCAGGAGAAGAGAATATGAAATAGCATTCGGTTATGGGATGACTGAGACAATACACAGGGAACACGGCCTCAGATTAAAGTTGGATCCAACTGAGGTTTTCTTTGATCCCAAACTCTCTAGAGAAAGAAGAAAAATTGCTGAATTATCTTCTGACGGGGAGAGAATTCTAGTAATGTTTTCAGGAATCGGACCTTATCCCCTAGTAATAGGGAAATTCAGGAAGGGGTGCGAAATTCTCGGAATAGAGGCCAACGAGATTGCATACCGCTATTCTCTGGAGAATCTAGAGATAAACAAGAAGTTGCTGAAATCAAAAGTTAAATTCGTTCTAGGAGATGTAAGAGAAGTCCATGGAATAGGAGAATTCGATAGGATTGTTATGCCAAGACCTAGAGGGAAAGAAGACTTCCTAGAGGTTGCATTGAGGTTCTCTAGTGAAAAATGGAGAAATAGGGCACAGGAGGAGAGAACTCATTAGATTAATTTCGAAATTGGGAGGAGAAACGCTGAGCATAGAACATAGGAGAGTGGGAAGCATAGGGCGGAGGAAGTACAGAATTTGCTTCGACTTCCTAATCAAAAAAAGAAGAAAATAGAATCTCTTCTTCTCCGATTCTCTTTAATTTATCTTTTAACTCGTCTAATATTTCTCTTAGCACTTTCTCCCATTCCCATTTGCCTCAATCTCTCTCTTATCCAGTCACTTATCTCATAGAGTTTCTTCTCTCTGAGCTTGGATCTGATCTTTATCAGAGAATCCAATAGATCTGAGACAGATGGTTCATATTCTTTCTCTAGGACTCCAAATATCTTTGAAAAGACTGAGAAGAACTTCTCCATCTCCTCCTTAGTTCTCTCACCTATTCTCGGTAGTTCCCTATTCACGAGCTTGACGAACTCGTGAAACTCAGATAAAGCTCTAGGGGTGTTGAAATCATCATCTAGTGCTTCAAAGAACTTCTCCTTTATTCTAAGTATTTCACCTATTAGTTCCTCATCGTCCTCTTTGGACGGGGATGCGCTCCTGAGCTTCAATAGAGTTTCCCTGATTCTATTCAGGGTCTCCTGAGTTGATCTCAGGCCGTCTTCCGAGAAGTTCATCTGACTTCTGTAATGGGCAGAGAGAAGATAGAGTCTAAGAGCTTCTGGGTCATACCCTCTCTTGAGCAGATCTTTAACAGTTATTACGTTTCCAAGTGACTTACTCATCTTCTCTTCTCTCACTCTTAGATGCCCAGTGTGTACCCAATATCTGCAGAAAGGGGCCTTTCCAGTGTAAGCTTCTGACTGAGCTATCTCGTTCTCGTGGTGTGGAAATATTAGATCGGTGGCCCCACCGTGTATGTCTATTTGCTCCCCCAAGTACTTCATGCTCATCACACTACACTCTATGTGCCACCCTGGTCTTCCCCTCCCCCAGGGACTAGGCCAAGAGGGTTCTCCCTCCTTAGAACTCTTCCAGAGAGCAAAATCTAGAGGATCTCTTTTCTTCTCACCAGGTTCTACCCTAGCTCCAGCCTCTAAATCCTCTATCCTCTGTTTTGATAGTTTGCCGTACTCTGGAAACTTTCTAACTGAGAAATAAACGTCTCCATTTGAGACATAGGCATATCCTTTGTCTATTAGGGCTTGTATTACTTCTATCATCTCCGGAATGTGAGCGGTTGCTCTAGGTTGAACGTCTGGCAATATACAGTTCAGAGACTTCATGTCCTCTGTGAAGGAGTCTATATATTTCTCTGCTAGCTCTTGAATTGTTATTCCCTCTTCCTTTGCCTTTTTTATCATCTTATCGTCTACATCGGTTATGTTCCTGACGTACTTCACGTCATAGCCTTTGAACTTAAGGTATCTCACTAGGGAATCATAGAAGACGAACGTCTTGGCATGACCGATGTGGGAGTGGTCGTAAACGGTTGGACCACAGACGTATATTCTCACTTCTCCCTCTTTAATTGGTCTGAACTCCTCCTTCTCCCCTGTGAGAGTGTTGTGTATCCTCAACGTCTAGACCCAAACGGCTTAGGTAAAGAGATAGAAAAGCCTTTCGAGTAACTTGGAATAAAAGAGCTCATCTCATATGCTTGAGAAATCACTAGAAGAATGATCTGGGCTACCAATGGGTCTGACTCGGAGTTGCATTAGCTTATTTGTGATGTCTCTCAAAGAAGTTCAGTATCGCTTCGCTTGCGTCGAAATCCATGCAAGTCCTTCCTATTATTCTCTCTGGTAAGTATTGACTTCCTCCGGGCCAAGTGTGTCCCCCTCCCTCTATGGCGTATAGAACTACCTCTGCTTCAGTCTCTGGATTCAGGTACCTAGTCACTTTGACTCTAGTTCCGTCTTCCGAGAGATCGGGCAAATACCTCTCCTCCTTTTCGGAACACCCATTCCTTAGAGTCCAGTATTCCACCACCTCCGGTATTGGTAGAACTTCTCCTAGAGTAACTCCAGATCTAGTGGTTAGTTCTCCCCCCTTCCAAGGCACTATTGGGTCTTGTAATCCGTGTATTATCAGAACAGAAATTGGAGATTTCCCTGGACAATTTGAGAATAGTAAGCGTTTATTCCTCTTCCATCGTTCCAGTGTTTTCTCAATGCATTCGGGTATGCCACTAAGAATCCCCTTTCATCTGCTAGTTCATTGAAGCCCGTTAATCTTGCTATACTCTTCCCAGAGCCACCTCCTCCATGCAATACTATCAACAGGGATCCATTCATCTTCGGTGGAATGTGAAGGAAATACGTCCTCTCGATTCCACTGACCTCTATTGATTCCTCCTTTAGATTCATTTTCTCTCTCCAAGGGAATGAAAATTGTGAAAACAAGAGGAGTAGCATAAGTGCAATTAATATTATTGCTATTGGGATTCCTCTCTTGTTCATACTATCCTCCCGCTCATTTGATTTAGTACATGTGACTGATCCTCTGACCTGCTAAGACTTTCTCCTTAGCTTCAGATGGGTTTCTTATTCCACCCCCAACTATTAGGGGTATGTTTATGCTCTTCTTCACCAGATAGATCATTTCATTTGGGACACTCTCTCTAGCTCCTGATCCAGCCTCTAGGTAAACTAGCTTCATGCCCATTAGTTGAGCTGCCAAGGCGTAAGAGCAAGCTATCTCTGGCTTGTCCCTAGGAATTAAATTGGCCTCTCCGAAGAAACCAACTGCTCCTCCTGGCTCGATTACTACGTAACCCATAGGTATTACCTCAAGCCCCGATTTCATCACTAGGAAGGAAGCTTGAGCTTGGGCTCCAGTTATATAGTGGGGGTTCCTAGAGTTCAGTAGGCTCATGAAGAATATCGCATCCGCGTATTTGCTTACTCCTCCAATCCCTCCTGGAAAAAGGACAACGGGGAGAGAACAACTCCTTTTTATCTCCTTGACCGTCTCATCCCATCTCCTCCAATTTCGATGCAATCTCTCCTGCCTTCTCTGGATCTTGCTTCTCTGGATCTATTAGGGAGAAATGTAAGGCTCCGTCCTCAGAAAGCTTCCTTTCTATGTATTCGAGGGTACTCATCACTTCTCCCTCGGTAGGAACCTCCTAATTTCCTCTACGAACTGAGAAAGAGTCCTAGTCTGCAACAAGATTCTTCCCGGCCCTCTCACCCTGGCGACTATGCCTTCTCCTCCGAAGAGAAAGGACTTCAATCCACCGAACTTCTCTATTGAGTAATCCATTTCTCCGTCCATGGCAACGAAGTGAAAGTTGTCGACTATTATCTCTTCTCCATGCCTTAGCTCCATCTCTAACATGCCACCGTAACTGTTAACCCAAACTCCTCCTTCTCCTTCTAGTTTAATCCAGAAGAGTTCTCCCTCTGCCAAGAGTCCCCTTAACCCCTTCCAAGCCACTGAGTAGTCTAGATCTCCATGATGTGCTAAATACGAAGAATCCTGGACTATAACACTATCTCCTTTGAGCTCTAGATATCTTATGTCCCCTGGTATCTTTGGAGCTAGCCAAACCTCCCCTATTCCCTCGAATTTGTTCAAGAAGAGACTCTCTCCTCCCAAAATCTTTCTCTTTAGCCCCTTGAATATTCCACCAGTGGTGGTTTCCACCCCGATTTCCCCTGCGATGAACATCATCGCTCCTGGTTCTGAGAAAACACTATCTCCATCTAGTTCTATCTTCAGGACGGAAAAAGCTGGCCTGTTCAATATTTCGTACTTCAAGTTACCACCTATCTCTTCTCTGATCGATGGCTTAAGTACTTTCCTCAGAGACACTTGGTATATCCACAGGCCGGACAAGTAGCACAACCTTCTTGATGTGCTAGTGGATTTCCACAGTTAGGACAGACCCCTATTACTTCATTGCTTTCTCCCTTGGTCTCCCTCTCCAAGTTTATTTTTATCCCATTTATTTTCGATTTTATTCCATTTCTCCACTTTATGTATTTTTCTATTGCTTTTCCTATGGCATCTGGACATGAAAGTATTAGTCCATCCTCGCTCCAATGTGGAGACGGACATCTTATTCCCCTGAGCTGTTTAACTAGTGCTGAAACGTCTACTCCGCTCCTTAGGGCTAGGGATATAAGCCTCCCTATAGCTTCTGTTTGAGATGCAGCACAACCTCCAGCTTTTCCTAGTCTAGCGAAAACTTCGAAGAGACCTTTCTCGTCCTCATTTATTGTGACGTATAGATTACCACACCCGGTTGGCATTTTTATAGTTGCTCCATACGTCAAGTGAGGTCTAGGTCTAGGCCTTATTACTTTCTTTTCCTCTTTTCTCTTCTCTGTACCGACATAGAGGACTTGCTCCTCTCTGCTTCCCTCCCTGTAGACGGTTATACCCTTACATCCGAGCTCCCATGCTAATTTATAGGCTCTCATCACGTCTTCAACTTCAGCGGAATTAGGCATGTTTATTGTCTTCGAGATTGATAGAGCTACGAATTTTTGGAAAGACGCTTGCATTCTTATGTGCCACTCAGGACTTATCTCCAAAGCTGTTCTGAATGTTCTCTTTATTTCCTCAGGTATTTCTTCTATGCCAGATATTCTTCCCTCCTCAGCCACTCTCCTCATGAGATCTTCGGAGTATATTCCAGCTTTCTTGATCGACTCCTCGAATAGGGGATTCCTCTCTCCAGTGAGAGATTGACTGATTCATCCATGGACCAGTAACTTATCCTCTCCATTACTTTCTCTGCTATTTTCAAAGCATCTTCCGAGTCGTACCTGATCCCCAGTTTTATGAGCATGTCCGCGAATCCCATGACTCCTAGACCTATTTTCCTAGTCCTCCTAGTGGCCTCGTTTATCTCACTTATCGGGAAATCTGATGCCTCTATGACATTGTCCAAGAATCTGGTAGCTACTCTGACCACATACTCTAACCTCTTCCAATCTATTTTTCCATTAGAGACGAACTTGGAGAGATTTATTGATCCGAGATTGCATGACTCATAAGGTAGGAGAGGGACTTCTCCGCATGGATTGGTAGACCTAATTTCCCCCAGCTTTGGGGTGGGGTTGAACCTATTCACAGTATCGAAGAATATCAACCCTGGCTCCCCGTTCTTCCAAGCCTGATATGCTATCTTCTCAAAGAGTTCTTTGGCTCTTATTCTCCTCACAATCTCTTTGGTCCTTGGGTTTATCAGAGGAAACTCCCTGTCTTCTAT
>NJEE01000108.1 GCA_002255045.1 Candidatus Bathyarchaeota archaeon ex4484_205
CACTAGCACTCGGAGGAATACTAGCTCAGACCTCTTCCATAATAGACGGTTGCGATGGAGAAGTTGCGAGGCTTGGATTCAGGAGATCAAAGTTCGGGGCTTGGTTAGATTCAGAGACGTCAGGATCTTTCTCCTCATGATAGGGGCAATACTGGGAAGACCAATAGAGACCCTACTCCTCTTGGCCGTAATAACGAATTCAATGGTAATTAGGAGAATCCTAATCACTTGGAAGAGGTGGAGGGAATCCCCCTGACTCTAAGGGAAGAGGAAACGTCTCTCCCAAGAGGTAAATTCAGCGACAGCTCCAAGAGAAACTCTCCTACTCCACAGACGCAACTCTCCAATCCTAATCTCTCCGTGATTTCCTTAGGACTAGTTTTTTGGGAGAAAACTAATATCCTCTCGTTTATGGGGTTTAACTCGAACGAGAAATTCTCTCCCTCTCCTAGGACGGATTCAGCATCCTCTGAGCAGAACTTAACTCTGACTTTTCTGGCTTTCCTCAGAAAGGACTTTACCTCTCCCTTAAGTGAGTTTCCGGAGGGAAAGACCCTCATCTCAGAGTAGTCTTCTTGGGTAGAAATGGTTAATTTCCCCCCTCTCTCTACTTCGTATTCGAAGGAGGGAGTGAGACCACAAATTACCACACCTTTGAGATTGCCCTCCTTTATTCTCAAACCCCTCATTCTAATTATTCCTTCTCCCTCTTTATCCACAGATATGTAATAGGGACCGAAAGGCACTTTCGCTCTAATTCCCCTTGATTCCCTCTCCGCTTTGAAGATATGTTTCACCGAGTAACTCCTGTGACTTCCGGATCCTGTGTAATACCCCTCTATTTCTATTTCTCCAATCTCGAATGTCTGCTCTTCTTGAAAGAAGATTTCTCCGGAGCGAATTGATTCCGATATGATCTTAACCTTCGAGTTCAAATCCTTGGCCTCTTTTGATATGTAATAGGCTAGGAGGATCAGGAGAATTGGGATTAGGATTACTGGGGGAAAATTCTTGGTCAGAGGATAAAGAATCAGGAGGAACAGCACGAACAAGAAGAGAGAAATAGAGAGTACTGGGCCTACTCTCCTATATACCGGGATTACCTTCCCTTCTTTGATTTCCAATTGAACTCCTCCGCGTAACAGCTGTCCCGATATTTCCCACTTCTCTGTTATTATTTATTGTTTTTCCTTTTTCACTTCTCTTCCTCTTTTCTGATCCTTCTCAGCTTCTTCAGAGATTTAACGGCAGCCTCTACTGCTCTTTTAGCGTAGTTTACTCTAGCGTGTGCTTCTGCCCTAGTCATCCCTGGGCCAGAAATTCCTAGGGCAACTGGCTTCTCGTACTCCAAGCTGAGATCCATTATCTTCCTGACGGCGTGACTCATTATGACTTCGTCGTGCATAGTCTCCCCTTTTATCACAGCCCCGAGGGTTACTACAGCATCTATTTCCTCTCTCTTTAAGAGCTCCTTGGTAGCTAGGGGAACCTCCATTACTCCAGGAACCATCACTATTTCCTTCACTTCAGCACCTAGGAATTCAGCGTGTTCTAAAGCTAAATCCAACATCAGCTTGGTTATCTCGAAGTTGAACTCAGAGACCACTATGCCCAACCTGACCATGTACTTCCCCAACCAGTTTCGTGAAACGTTGAAAAGCTTTTCCTACGATTCCCATGGGGATGAATTTGCTCATGAAGGAGGCAAAGTCAGGGGAGAAGGAGGCAAAGTCAGGGGAGATCAGAGAGGAAATTAAGGAGATCTCGGAGAAAGAGGGGGTTCCACTGGAATTCCTTCTGAAGAAGATATCTCAAGGGAAGGTGATAGTACCTAGGAACCTAGAGAGGAGGGAAGAGGTGAAACTGGTAGGAATAGGGGAAGGACTCACAACCAAGGTGAACGTGAACGTGGGTACTTCTACTCTGCAGACGAAATAAGGAGGAAGTTAATGGAGTTTCCAGTCCCCTTTGGAACAGTTCCAGTATACCAAGCTTTCCTCGAAGCAATAAAAAAGAGAGGAGCAGGAGTTGAGATGACAGAGGACGATCTCTTCAAAGTCATAGAGAAGCACTTCAAGGATGGAGTCGACTTCGTTACAGTCCACTCTGGAGTAACCAAGGAGACCATAGAGAAGGCAATGGCCAGAAATGAGAGGAGAGTAGCTGGAATAGTCAGCAGGGGAGGAGCAATAATTTCTGCTTGGATGCTTCATAACGAGGAGGAAAATCCTCTGAATAAGAATTACGACTACCTTTTGGAACTAGCATCTGAGTATGACGTAGTACTGAGCTTGGGAGATGCTCTCAGGCCCGGATCTGTTTTGGATTCAAGCGATTACTTGCAAATGGCTGAAATGCTGGAGATATCCAGATTGGTAGAGAGGGCTTGGGAGAAAGGGGTACAAGTAATGGTTGAAGGCCCAGGCCATGTGCCTTTGGACCAAGTAGCTCCCAACGTCAAGCTGGAGAAGTCCCTTTGCAAGGGAGCGCCTTATTACTTGCTGGGCCCCTTGGTCACTGACATAGCTGCTGGTTACGATCACATCTCTTCAGCAATAGGAGCAGCCATAGCATCTGCAGAGGGAGCTGACCTAATATGCTACCTGACTCCAGCTGAGCACCTATCTCTTCCGACTCCAGAAGAGGTGAAGGAAGGACTAATAGCCTCTAAGATAGCTGCCCATGCAGGAGACATAGTCAAGCTAGGGAAGAGAGCTCTAAAGAAGGACAGGGAAATATCAGAGGCTAGGAGAAACCTAGACTGGAAGAGAATATACAGCCTTTGTCTAGATCCAAAGAAGGCCAAGAAAATAAGAGAGAGGTTCTTCACGGGAGAAGGGCCTTGCACTATGTGTGGGGAACTTTGCGTGTACTTGATCCTAAAGGACCTCTAGCTTTTCACCAATTCATGACTTCTTTCTTCTGTTGTATTCCTTGACGTAAATCAACCTGGACTCTCCTCCAAGTCCAAGAGATGGAAAGAACCTCTGAAAGAAATTATCAAGGGAAATTACTTGAAACTCAGGAGAAACCAACTAGAACCTCAGAGGAGCCCAAATCATTTGAACAAAGTGAGTATCCCAAGCACGNNNGTAATGGCAGAGGAGCGAGATGCTGAAGAACTCAGGGAATGGGCCTTTTCAAACCAAATACCCTGGGAAGAGATGCCCCAAGAGGTAAAAGAAGCTTTCATGTACGACTATTCATTCCCCTTCGACTGCGGAGAGAATCACACCATAATCTACCTAGGAGACCTGAACTCGGAGAGAGCTCAAAAGAGTTTGGAAGCAATAAACAAACTGATATGGGCCAATGAGGATTGCATCTATGGCTATGGCCTAGAAGAAGGAGGAGCGGAAGTAATCCCCCTTGAGGAAATAACCTCTCCCGATGTGTCCAAGAGGAAGAGAGACCTCTCCATCTTGGTAATAGACGGATTCCACCTCCAAGAGGATTATACGGAGATGGCCTCTCCGGATCAATAGTCATTTTAGGAAGGGGAATAGGACCAATTCAAACCCTTTACCAATACATAGACCAAATAGTCCCAGGAGGGAGTGAGGTCCTGCTAAGGAAAGCCAGGGGAATAGATGAGCAACACTTCCCGGAAGAGGTTTACTACTTCGTGAGCATATACTTCGAACCCTCCTCCCATTATCCAGCCATATATGACACAAGATACGCAGTAGAACCTAAGAAGCCATCTCCTCCGGATTACGTGTATGGCCCAGACCTGATAGAAGACCTCTGGAAGAGGATTACCGTTTACGCTTTAGAGGAGGGACGTGTAAATGAATGTTGATAGCCGCTTTTTTAATCTGATTACACCAGGTTATGGGGATTGTTCGTTATGAAATTCCCACTGGACTCTCCTGATTAGAAGTGAGGGACAGTATTAATGCCAGCAGTGGGCATATGCTCACGTATTGGTTAACATAGACGACACGTGTTACTCGCACCACTATCAAAGGGTTGCGCTACCTCACATGCACTAATGCACGCTCTCTACAGAACTCGGCGTTTAATTTTTTTCGCTACACACTTCACTTGGAGACTAGGTAGTATGAGCCTCTTGTCAATACGAAAAACTCTTTAAAGAGGACTTTCTATCTACTAAGATCCGAGGGAACGACAAGCTCATTTCCTTTCTCTAACGAATGAGAGAAGAACCCTAGACCGAGAAGCCCATTCATAATTAAACGAGAAATCCAACGTCTCACGGAGAAATCTCTGAAGTGTTGAAAATGAGCGGTAAATACCCAGATCTGCTTAGGAGAAGAGCCGAGTCCATGATTAGGCTAGCGGAACGCCTCTTGGGAGAAGACGAATACGACTTAGCTGTGCTAAACGCGGAATACTCTGCACAACTTTACGTCAAGAGCACCCTATTCAGATTATCAGGAGAAGAGTGGAGAGGACATGGTGTGAGAACTCTGCTTGGAGCCGTAGCGCTTGTGATTGAGGAAAGTAGGATAAGGAATTTGGCAGAGGAAATAATAGATTTCACCAGAAGGAACAGGAGAATACTAGCTGAGCTCGAGGAAGCCCATACTCGATCTATTTACGGGGCATTGGAGTACAGTGAAGAACAGGCTAAGACCATAGTCGAATCGGCCAAATCCGTAATAGAGCTCATGAAGAAAATCGAGGAAGAGATATTCGGAGGGAGTCATCGAGATGGTCAATGAGACCACTCCCCTTAGCAGACTAATCGGCTGGAAGAGGTATGTGAAGATAGTGTCTGAAGCTGTTAGGAAAGTGATTCCAGAAGCTAGGGTGTACCTCACTGGAGGAGCAGCTGAATCTAGGCTCACGATTGAAAGCGACATAGACTTGCTCGTGGTCCTCCCTAGAGAAATAGATTTCAGGGAGGCAGTAGAGCTTCGTGCTAAGATATTAGAGGAAGCCGAGAAGTTAACGCTACCTCCTCACGCTCCAGTGGAACTCCACTTAATAAGCAATGGGGAACTCGGGGAATACAGAAAAAGGGGAAAGGTCATCTCGGAAGAAGACATATGATCTCATTTACTTTGATATTTTTAGTTTGACAAAGGAAAAAAGGTTTTGATGACCTTTTAGGGCTTTTGTGCTCCTAGAAAAGAGAAAACAAATCGGTTTTGCCTCTCGGATTTCAACCGATATATATACTCAATCTACTCATGAAAAGAAAGGGTGGTATGTTGGAAGAGTCCAGACTTGCTTTGATCTTGGCATTGGTGCTACTGGCTCTGGTCTCTCTATCATTAGGGATATCCATTTGGACAGCTCTCAAGGTTCAGAACCTCCACATTGAAAAGAAGTACTCCATAGAACCAATTGAAGAAGTGAGAGAAAAAGAGGAAAATCGTCGTCAAAAAGAAGAATTTACAGTAAAAGAAGAAGTAGAATGGAGAAGAGGGACAACGAAAGAAAGAACAGTAGTAGAGAGACCTCAGAGAGAGGAAATCAAATGGAAATCTAGTGCAGATGTAATCCAGGAAGCAATAGCAGAGGAGCAAGACGCCAGAGAACTCAGGAACTGGGTAGTTTCCAACCAAATAGCAGTGGAAGAGATAAACACTCCAGATTTGTCTAAATCCATGCCGATTGACGGATCAGTTCTAATAGTTGACGGGATATGGCTCCAAGAGAATCCTTCCTTGGTAATGCAATCCATTGAGAACTACTTAGAGGGAAGGAGGCAATCAGGATTCTTCGAAGACGGCATCTCTGGATCAATAGTCATTTTAGGAAAGGGATTCGGCCCAATTCAAACCCTTTACCAATACATAGACCAAATAGTCCCAGGAGGGAGTGAGGTCCTGCTAAAAGAGGCTAGGAAAATAGAGGAAAAGTATTACCCGGAGGAGAGACACTACACGATAACGATTCGCTTCGAACCTTCTAGCAAACAAACCAGAAAGCTTGAAACTAAAGCCTACTCCGCCGTTTTATGCATTTAGTCGTAATGATATGATAGAGGACCTTTGGGCAAAGATGACTTACTTCGCTTTGCATGAGCTGAGAGAATCCGGATGTTAATCGGGTAATTATGAGCTACAGAATATTTCTAGAATATTTCTTTGTGTAGTAGTATTACTCTTGATGACTACTACTTCGTTTCATGAA
>NJEE01000109.1 GCA_002255045.1 Candidatus Bathyarchaeota archaeon ex4484_205
GAAATTCCACCAGCAAGCACACAGGCAGTGATTTACAGGTTGAAGTTCAATGAACGAGGGAATTACACAATAGGCCCAACGAAGGTGGAGTGGATAGATTCCCTAGGAAAGAGGAACGCTACGACAGTTAGTGAAGACTCAATTACTGTGAAAATCTCAATGAAGAAGATAGCTCTATTCCTCTTATTAGTTGCCCTATTACTCCTCATTCTCCTAGCCAAATCTATGACTAGAAGGGAGAAAAGACCAAGGATCAGAAGAAGACAAGTAATAATAAGAGCTAGGCCTAAAACAAGTAGGGGAGGTATTCCAAAGAGATGAATAGCAAATGGAAGAGTAGATACGCTTGGATATCCCGTCTTTTGGATCTAGACTTCAGCGCAGACTTCTTGGCATCCAAGTATCTCTCTGAGAGAATTGAGATGAGCATAGATGACCTACCCTCAATCGGGAAGAGAGCCATAGTATTGGGGGCAGGTCCATCTTTGGAGGAATTCAGAGGAGGAAAAGGGAAAATAGTTGCCTCGGATGGATCAGCTAAATTTCTGATGGAAAGGGGAAGAGTCCCGGATTTGGTAATCACTGATTTGGACGGCCTCACTCCTAGGTTTATCAGATCATTATTCGAGAAGGGGTCTGAAATAGTGATACACGCCCACGGAGATAACCTAAACAGAATAAAGGATCTATCGAAAGAAATAGACCTTTCAAATTTCTTCGGGACGACCCAAGTTCTTGAAATGGGCAATCTCTTCAATCCGGGTGGATCAGAAGAGAGACTAGAGCCAGTGAAAGAAAAATGAAAAAACTGAAAATAGCTAAAAAAATAATAAATGATAATTTATGGAGAGCTAAATCAGTCCATTTCAGAAGAAGTCGGTAATTCTCTTTTGTTGGAGTATTTCTCTGAGAAGAATTCCGTTTTTCATCCACTCCTCTGGGGGAATCCTCAGCTTGTATCTCAAGAAATTCAACAGGTCTTTTACTTCCTCTAGCTTAACTGCTTCTCTGGACAAAGCCTCTCTGACAGATTCTCTGACTAGCCAGACTCCAAGTGGCATGAGATATTCGGGATAAGCCTCTCTTAGAATTAATACAGAAGCTTGCCTCTTCTCACTTACTAATTTCTCCAGAACAGCCAGTCTTGCTGCGTAGTAACAACCACCTATTTGGGCATACGTGCTCCTACCAGAGAACGGCTCCCAGTCCGATAGGACATAAGTCCTCTTGCCGAACGGATTCCAAGTAGTCCCAGGATACCAAGCCTCCATACTCTCGTATTTCCATGCACCAGGAAACATGATTATCAGAAATCTGTTCCCTAGGGCATTGAACTCGTGTATCCTTATTTCTTCTATGGCTGGCATGTCCTCTTCGTAGTACACCTTCTCTACACTCCTGTTGGATCCCCTCTGGGAGTAGTCTATCTCTAAAAGTGGAGCAGATGGACCAATTGGCTGAATTTCGTCACTTAACTCTATTTTAGAGCGAGGAGCTCTCTTTAGAGTCATTTCTACATCCACTGACTTCTTGGAGAGGTTTATCTCTCTTATTTCATCTATAGTCTTTTCTATTTTTTCAGGATATCCGCCTATTAGCTCATATCTCATATCTACTATCTCCTTTAGGTCCATGTGTATCCATCTTCCCTCTGGATTTGAGTAAACTGAAGTGTCACCGAATTTCTCGTTCGGAACCTGGATAGAGACCCTCATGCTCCTACTTCCTATGAACACACTTGGAGGAGATGCCCCCTCTATGTTCCTTTTACTTGACGCGTGTTTAAAATAAGACGAAATCTTGACCAGTATTGGACACTCTCTTTTTCCACATAATAGCTTAGTTCCTTTGCACTTAACACAGATGCTTTTTCCTGGGATGACTTCCATTAGGGAAGATATTACAGCTAGTTTCTTACTGGGAACCCTTATTACTGAGCCACTCATGTGCTCCAGTTGGGTGGAAAGCGTGAAAAACATTAGGGAGCATCCCCCTTATCCGATACCCTCACTACATCATATTCGACTTACTCGCAGAGAACCCAACAGGAGATCTCACTCCATCAGAGGAAGAGGTAATGGAAGCGAAATGGGTCCCGAGGAAGAATCTAGGAAAATACCTTGATGAGGACACACTCACCATAGTGGAAAGGGGCTTCGAGAGGAAATTCCTACCGTTGTGAGAATCAAAAATTGTGCCCGGAGCCTCGGTAGGAGGTGGGGCCATGCCCTCGGGCACAATCCTGATTCAACTTAGGACTATTTAACTATTGCGAGAGATCTCAATACATGGGAATTATCATCATATTAAGAGTGTAATCCGAGGGTGGCGGGCCCGCGGGGATTTGAACCCCGGACCAGCAGGTTAAGAGCCTGCCGCTCTGCCAGACTGAGCTACGGGCCCCCATTCTATCGGAGCAATACGACTTTTAAGCATTTCTATTAGACGTTATCGTCCAATTCGTCTTGTTCTATCAATGTTCAGACCTAAAGTGACCGAATTTGAGAGATAATACATAGATCAACGTAATAAATGGTTATTCGAATGAGTTAACATATCCTAGGAACAGGATCTCCAATTGGAGGAGGAATGACTCTCTTTCCTCCGACGACAGTCTCCATTACGACTCCCTTCACATCTGGAGAGACTTCTCCTATTATTTCTGCATTTTTCCCGTATTTGTTTTTTCTAATTTCCTCCAGTACACTGTCAGCCATTTCCTCTACTACTCCAATTATTATTTTTCCTTCGTTGCCTATTTCTAGAGGATCTATTCCCAATAGTTCGCAAGTCCCTTTTACTTCCTCTCTTGATAGATCGTACCTCTCAGAGAGTATAGATGCCCCGTGATCTCCTATATTTCCAGATATTATGATCTTATCCCCAGGAGACAGGTTCGCTTCTCTTCCCTATACCAGAGGTATTTACGATCAGGGAGTCAACTCCTCCTCTTTCCACTACTTTGGTATCTCCAGTTATGACAGGCACTTCAGCTTCGAGGCAGGTCTCCCCTACGCTCCTCATTACTCTGGACACGTCTTCAATGGAGAACCCCTCTTCTATCACCAAGGAAAGTGAGAGAGCAATTGGACTCGCACCCATTACCGAGAGATCGTTCACCGTTCCCGATACTGAGAGTCTTCCTATGTCCCCCCAAGACTATTCCATCTATTATTCCGGAGTCTTCCATCTCATCTAAACCGACCTCACCAGAGCTCCACAGTTCTTTCAGGACGAACTCTCTCAGGAATTGAAACATTTTCTCTCCGCCAGCCCCGTGTTCCATTAGAATCTCCATCTCATCAACCCCCTTATTATGGACAGAGATGAAGGAGGAGTCAGTTCCTCCTTTAAACTTATTTCTGGCTCGAAATCAGAGAAGGGCACTTCTGGTTCAATACCTTTTTCTATTAGAGAGTCTATCTCGTTCATTAGTTCTTTCGACTTCCTTATTCTTTCGATTAGTTCGATTCCAGAGTCCTCTGGTATTAAGTTCATCTTGATTTTTTCTCTTATTAGGAGTTCCGCTCCATCATAGGTTATTTCCAGCTGTACTGCTTCAAGGCATAGCAATATCTCCTTAAGTCCTTCCATAGTATTTTGTATCCCACCCCTTTTTCCATAGTATTTTGTATCCCACCCCTTTTTCGAAAGCCAAGCTTCCTGGATCCACATAGGGCGCCAATGGGGCTAGGAAGCAATCAACTTTTTTTGAGTCATCCTTCTTGTTGAATTCCTCCATGATTCTCCCAGCATACTTTGGAATCCCCATAGCTGAGGAGAAATCCTGTTTTGCCAATCCAATCATGAATCCTGACCTCTTGGTCTTGCGATTCCGGAGATATTTGAATATAGACCTCGGGAGAACAGGATGAAGCCTCTCTAAGAAATTCCTCCCCTGGAGGATAAAACACCTCAATTATAACAGGTATTTCCACACCTTCTTCTCTCATCAGAGAGAACAATCTCTTCCATCTCTTCCTTCCACCGATCTGCAGGTCACCAATCAGGAATATTGGGGCTTTTAGTATCGAGAAAGATTCTATCTCTCTCAAGATTACCTCAGGAGATTTCAGAACAGGACACTTTCTATTGCATATCAGGGAGTAGGAGAACTTCGATCCCCCGCAGGATATGCAGTTGTACTCACATCCCTTCATGGTGAGAGTTGCCCCAACGAAGTTCTTGGATCTATAGGGCATGTAGTCCTTGATTCTGAACAGAGCAGATTTGAATACCTCCTTGAAGTCTATGTAGTCCTGTTCCTTCAAAATGGAAGAGACTCTCATTACTCCATTTGCATGTACAAGCCAGTGAAAGTCTATACCGAAGAGATCTGCATCTATTTTCCTGAGACGCTTCTCTGGATTAAATTTCCTTTCTGTGAGCATTCTGTAGGCCAAATTCAATATCCTGACTTTGAATCCCCTCTTCCTTAGGTAAGAGAGAATAGACAGGAATCCAATTGGATACATTTCAAATATCTGGTTCGAGGGTATCACGTCGCTTATTGGACCAAATATCATGCCACCTTCTCTGAAATCCATTACGCTTGGAGTATGGATCAGAACCAAATCATACATTTCCGACCCTCAGATACTCCGAGGCTCATCACAGCTCAGAGCGCTCGCTAATCATCACCCTAGGAGACCCCTAGCTCCTTCATCTCCTCTATGTATTTTCTCCCTTTACCATTTGAGAAGTACTCCCTCGTTTCCCTTAATATTTTCGAGATGCTCCCTGCTATAGCACTCTTTAGGTCCGCTGGATGGACCCTCCTAGCTAGATATTCCCTTTTTAAATCGTTATATCTTTCGAACTTGAGTACCTCCCCTGTTTTATCGTTCACTATGGTCATCTCTCCCAGAATTGGAAATACAACGTATTCGGCAAGCTCTAAAATCGGATTTAGCTCAGTTTCTCCCATGGGGCAGTAAGCCTTATTTATCTTTCTTTTTATTTCTTCTGGCGAGTCATGGACAAAAATAGCACTTTCTGGTTTGGATTTAGACATTTTGACTTCTATTATTTCTCTTTCGAATTCATCTCTTCTTCCAGAAGCTTTGGCATCTGCTAGCACCCTCCTTTGTCTCTCCGTGATGTGCATACCCATTAACAGATGGTGATGAACTGCCAATGGCTTATATCCGAATTCCCTCTCTCCAATATCTATTGCTATGACGTGAGCCTTTCTCTGGTCCATCCCACCGTGAGCTAAGTTCACTCCCAGTGAGAATATGTCTGAAACCTGCATCGGAACATACAACAATTGAGAGAAGTCTAGCCTCTCTCCTTCCTTTCTACCCATTATTGTTATTGACCTTTTGACCCTAGAAAGAGTAGTTCTTCTCGAAATTTTTATTAGGTTTTCTAAATACTCTATTCCAAGTTTTTCGTACAGTTCTGATCCTAAAATGAACTCAGTCTTACTTGGATTACCTCCACTAACTTCTAAAACTTTTTCGAGAGCTTTTCTGAAGTATCCTCCAGCAATTTTTCTTATGGTATCTAGATCACCCCCCAGCTTTCTGTTTATCCATGAGTGATAATCTGCTAGGAATACTTTAGTCTTGATCCCAGCTTTTTGAAAATCCGAGACTTTCTTCATGCATATTAGTCCAGTGCCCAAGTGGACGAAGCCTGAGATTTCGAAACCTATATAATGTACGAGTTTTTCTCCTCTCTCTAGGTAGGAAAGTAGCCTCTCCTCCGTTAGCACTTCCTCTGTTGGTTTCTCCTTTATTAGCTTTAGAACATCCTCTGGTTGCATGTCTCCCGCTATCTTCGAGAGATATTTAAAACTTAGGTGTAGGGGTTCTGTTGAATCTTAGGGTGTTGCATTTGGTGTGGTAAAAATTGGGTTGATTTTTTATGAATTCCAAGCTTTTCCTGAGTAAATCCAACCACTTGTTGTTATCCAAGTTCAAGTCTATTTTCGCCTTCTCTGCTGGAGTTCTGTCATCCAACCACATATTCGGGCGAATGAAGTTGTAGTAAATCATGTTCACTTTCCCTCTATCTCTCAACTAAATTGTTGTTTAGCTGTCCTCTCCATCTTATATTGCTTATGTGCTTGCAACTCCTATGATGTCCCAGAATTCTTTGTTAAACGCTTTGCGATAACTCCTAAGCCATCTGTTATAATAAACTTTGACTTCTTCTTTCCAATTTGCTTTGCCATTCTAAATGCTCTTCTTGCATCTTCGATTTTTCTTTCCCTTGATATCACGCTTACAAGCTGAAACCTCATCCCTTCATCTATGACATTCCAAAGCCATTTTCAATCATCAGCAATCTTAACCATCATTTCATCAGACTACAACGCATGACTTCACTTCGTAATTCCAGCG
>NJEE01000053.1 GCA_002255045.1 Candidatus Bathyarchaeota archaeon ex4484_205
ACAGCTGAAACTTTATCTCGTCCAGCTTGGTGCTACAGCAGCCCACACAGGGATGTTCTCCATTATCGCCAACTCTGTACCGACGATGTCACAGCCTCTCTTTGGATGGCTCATAGACATTCTTCATAAACCACGCTTAATTCTTATTGTGGGCTCCATATCTGCCTCACTCACAGTTCTTCTGATAAGTCTATCCAATACTATTGAGACCATTTTGACAGATCTCCTTTTGCTAATGATCTCCCTATCTATTCTACAACTGACGCTTATAGTTCTCTTAGGCATTCTCACAGATCGGGAGAGTAGAGGTAAACATACCTCACCCGTGATGATGGCGAGCTCCTTGAGCTCGATTATCGCCCTCCTTGCAGGCTCCCTAGTGTTTCAGGAGGAGGTCAGGAATGCAATATTCTACGCTGTAATTCTATCCTCACTTGCCTTCCTCTTTTCAGGTATCTCCATATACTTCGCTAAACTGAGACCCTCACTTCTCGGGTTCAGCCTCTTAAAGGAGTTTAAAATCGGGTTTAAAGATATCAAATATAGGCGTTTTCTCTTTCTGAACTTCTTCACAAGCTTCAGTCTTTCAACTATATGGCCTATTGTCCCCTTCATTCTCGTTGGTAGAGTAGGTATCGGGCTGGGTGAATACCCCCTACTCCTCCTATCTTCAAACTTGGTCTCTCTTGTAGCCTATTATAAAGTTGGTGATGTATTAGATAAGGTTGGAAGGAAACCGGTGATGATCCTATCTAAGTTAATGCTTATAGCTGTTCCGCCAGCATTCCTACTTGTAGGTGACTTCTACCAGACTCTCCTCCTCTATATCTTCATTGGATTCCCTGCAGCCTTTGAGAGAATATCAACCAATGTATATACCATAGACGTGACCAGAGAGGAGGTTAGAGGCAGTCTCTCCTCCATAGTCAACTTCCTCTCCGGTGTCGGCATCCTCCTCGGCACAACCTTTACCTCTATTCTATCTTCAATCCTCCTCACATATGATCTTGACTACATACTTTATACCATGCTCGCATCCTTTATTTTGAGGGGAGCAAATGCCCTCCTCCATATTCTATTCCTTCAAGAGACCTCAGCTCCGATGCATTAAGCTTATTATTTCAGGAGAGAAATGAAATATTATTTAGATGAATGCTCTTCCCACTCTTCGGGGGCGTTTTCTTGGTGCATTAAACTACTCTCCCTGCGGCCCTCTACCCAATGTTGAGTTCGGCTACTGGGATGAAACCTTAGATAAGTGGCGTGAGGAAGGTCTACCTTCCAACTTGGATGTATATGAGGTTGAAGAGTACTTCGGGCTGGAGAAATGTTTCCCCTGCTATAATCGCTGTGAAATTGACATGAACCTGAGGTTTGAACCCTTTGAGGAGGTTGTATTTTGGGAAAATGAGGAAAAGATATGTAAGAGAGGGGCAGATGGTGTGGTTCGTATAGAGTTCAAGAAGGGGAGGTCCTCCATCCCTAAATATATAGAGTTTCCCGTTAAAGACAGGGAAACATGGCATGAATATCGCGAACGTTACGATGTCGAAAGTATATCTAATCCTCCTATGTGCCAATATTTCAATGAAGTCTACAACCTTGAGGAAGTTGAGGTACACGACATAATTCATGAATTTATGCTGGATGGTGAACCTTGGTCGCCTGTAGGTGTGCGAGCTGGAGGCTTCTTCGGTTGGGCACGAAGCATAATGGGGCTGGAAACTCTGGTGAAAACTTTCTACACAGATCCAGATCTCATTCGAGAAATGTTCACCTTCCGGCGTGAAATTACACTCAAATGGCTTAGAGAGATCCTTCCCCGGTTCCGCTTCGACTTCAGCCACTGGTGGGAAGACATGTGCTATAACAAGGGTCCATTGATCTCTCCCAAACTCTTTAAGGAGTATATGGTTCCAGAATATAAAAGGATAACAAGCTACTTAGAGGAGTACGGTGTCAAACTACATATCTTGGATTCTGATGGTGACGTGACTGAGCTTGCTCCACTATGGCTTGAGGGAGGAATAAACTGTCTCTTTCCATGTGAGATAAGAGGAGGAAGCGATCCTCTAAAGCTACGTGAGAAGTGCGGCAGGGAGCTTCGACTGATGGGAGGTGTTGATAAGATCGCAGTGAAAAAGGGGGAGAAGGCGACAAGAAAATGGCTCAGCTACCTCCTTCCACTAATAAGGGAGGGGGGTTTCATCCCCTTTATAGATCATAGGGTCCCTCCAGATGTTCCACTTATGCACTACCGAAAATACCTTGAGATGAAAGTAGGTTATTTAAGGGTAGCAGTGTAAGAGAAGTTCCCTCTAAGATACTCCCATTTACTCATCATTTTAAGACCACATCTTCTACGAATACTCTCATCTATTTTCTCTCTATAATCCCAGTTCTCCAGCTATTTCCTTCATAGATTCCAAGGCGATCTCTATGAATTCTGATAGCTCTAACCCCAATTCCTCACAGACCATTATCCTCTCTCGACTCACTCCCCTTGCGAAATCCTTTGACTTAAACTTCTTCCTCACAGACTTCACCTTAACCTCTGAAAGCCTCTTGTTCGGCATAACCAGTGCTGTAGCTATAATAAGCCCTGAGATGGCGTCAGCAGCTATTAACGCCTTATCAAGCTTCGTCTTGGGGGTGACACCTGTCCCCTCCTCATTGTGGGCGAGTATAGCATGGGAGACCTCCTCAGGCACCATATTTCCAATAATCTCAACAGTAACCTTCCCATGCCTACTCATATCCCCCTCCGTCTCAACATAATCAAGGTCATGGAGGAGGCCAGTGAGGCCCCAGAGATCCTCATCCTCTCCCATCCTCCTTGCCAGGCCTCTCATTATGGCCTCCACTGCCAACATATGTTTCACATATCTCTCATCCTCAACTTTCTCTCTTACCAGCTTTAATGCCTCATCCCTCTCTAACATAGTTCTAAACTGAACCCTAATTATTTCAGCATCCTATATTTAAATAATTTAGAACGACATCTTACGCATCATACACTCAGAAATTACATAGAAACGGATGAGCATCATCCTCCAGAGATGTAGCTATAGAGGTCATTACTGGTGTGAGCTGTATGGGATGCATACTTCTAATCAAATAGAGTCTTTCCTATTTCTATGAAGCAATTTAATTTCTCAGTAATTCTCCTGCTCAAAATTCATGGAATCTTTTTAAGTTCTCTCCCTATTTTATATTTTAATTGACTTCTCCAAATATTGGGCGATTACTTAATGTTCTATGGTTGGAATGTGAACCAGATTACCTTCCCCTCTACGAGCACTTCATAGACTATGAAATTGTGGAGGCGATCAGTGGTAGGAGAATTAAACCGATTCCATCATATCTCGACCCCGCTTATAGAAAGCTGAGGAAGGAAGACAAACTTTGGAATATCCATATTCTCATAGATTTCTACTCGAAGATAGGTTTTGATTATGTTCCTTTTGAAGTCTCCCCTAAGCTACCTCAGAGGGTTGAGAGGGCAACTGAGGATCTGGCAATACATAGGAGATCTCTCAGATTCTATACAGATGAGAGTAGAGGTTTAATTAACAGTTGGGATGCCTTCGATGCCTTCGAATGGCCTGAGAAGGAGGAGGCAATAGACTATGAGTGGTTTGAACTCTTTGAGAAGGAGCTTCCTGAGAATATGGGTGTGATAGGTGGTGTCTCAGGCGGTTTCTTCGAGAGGACGATATGGGCTGTAGGCTTTGTACCATTCTTCCGTCTCCTACATACTGATCTTCCATTCCTTAAGAAGGTTGCAGAAAAGATATGTGAAGTCATCTTCCAAGTGGAGTCTGAACTCTGCAAATATGAGTGTATAGTTGCAGTAAGGAAAGGTGATGACATGGGTTACAAGAAGGGAACATTAATCCCACCAAGAATATTAAAGGGGATATTTCTGCCTTGGCATAAGAAACTGGTGGAGACCGCCCATAAACATGATAAACCCTATATACTCCACTCTTGTGGAAACATCTCTACAATAATAGATGACTTGATAAATTGGGTTCGGATTGATGCAAAACACTCCTTTGAAGATGTAATCCAACCAGTATCGGAGTTCAAAGAGAAATATGGTGATAAGGTCGCCGTTCTGGGAGGTGTGGACGTAGATAAACTTTCGAGGTATTCTCCGGAGGAGGTGAAGCAGTATGTTAAAGATATTATAGGGCAGTGTGCACCTGGAGGAGGTTACGCCCTCGGATCCGGCAACAGTATAGCAAACTACATACCCATGAGAAACTTCCTGGCCATGCTCTCCACATGGAGGAAGCTGAGGGAATACCCTAAGCGTTACTTATAGCATGTTTTTGGCTTCACACAGAAGCTCCAATATAATATCCTCTTTCTCAATTAGTATTATACTTCTCAAACCTTGATGGCTTCAAGTAAGAATCTTAATATCACCGAATCGAAAAGGGGGCAAATATTTTATTAGTTGGCGCCTCCTCCTTACCCGTCTTAGAAAGTATTGAATGTGACAAAGAAAAGAAAGAGAGATAGTTTCTCCCTTCTTCTCTATAGGAACTTCTTTCAGTCTCTCATAGGTGGCTTAACAGGCGGCCTTGGAATGGTATATTTCAGAGACATCCTACACGTCACCGCACTGGACCTAGGGTTAATCTCAACTGCCTCCATTCTTTCACACCTATTACTGATCTTCTTCAGCGGATGGATTGTGCTGAGTGTCGGCCCCAAGAATATCTTCACATTAACCTCCTATCTAACCTCCCTTCCCTTCCTCCTATATTTCCTAGCTGGCGACGCTACACTCCTCATAGTGTCGAGCATCATCTCCAGCGTAGCCTCGACCCTTCTCTCTCCTGCATGGGATTACATCATACTGACCTTCACTGGACGCTCTGAGAGAGTTCATAAAATAAATCTACTCAACATCCTATCATCTATTCCACGTCTCATAGTCCCCCCAGTTGCAGCTTATCTAATAGACCTCTATGGCGATCTCCCGATTATAAGAGAAATCTTCTTACTCCAATTCATTTTACATCTAATAGTTACAACTTACATAGTTTCCCAGCTTACCCTCGAAGAGAGGAAGAAACCTATTCCACCAATAAAAGACTTCATAAAATCACTAATCAAAGATTATAGGGAAGTGTATAAACAGCTTGAACACCGTGGTAGACGCACATGGATCACCTTTCTAACCGCCTCCTCTCTTCTATATATCTCTGCCTCTCTCTGGCCTCTCTACCTGCGAGAGGTGATCAATCCTCCTCAGATAGTTTACGGCCTTATACCGGCGGTAAGTACTCTCGGCCTTATGCTCATGGCATATCCCGTAAGACGATTAAGTGTTACAGTTGGGAGGAAGAAGACTGTCCTATTATTGAAGCCTTTAAGATACATCGGCATAACTTTGCTCCTATTGGCTTACTCTGACTCCTTCCCCCTCCGTGAATGGATCCCTGTACTGGCATGGTTCCTATTCGGTCTCCATACATCCTACTCTGGCGCCATGCACTCCATGGCTATTGAGACCTTGCCACGCAGATACCTACCTATGTGGAACTCCTTCAGAGGCTTCTTTCCAAGCATATTCTCTATTCCCTTCCCCCTGATAGGAGCATACCTATGGGGCATTGACCCCCGACTGCCCTTCCTAGTGGAAATGATCCTGGACATTATACGCCTGTATGGTATATTTGTGAGAATCCCCGAGACCTATGTGAAGCTTCCCCCAGGTAAGAAGAAGCTTCCGCGACACATAATCATCTATGGGTTGCCCGAATCGGGTGTTGAAACTACAACAAATCTACTGAGGAGACGTATAGGTATTCCTCCTATCATGGTAGGTGATGTGGGATTGGTTGAAAGAACTCTGAAGAAAGAGGAGCCATACATAATTTCCGGTGACGCTGGTATAATTGCTGCGAAGGAGAAAGAGGGCCTGGTAGTTCTATTGGTGGCTCCAAAGGAAGAGAGGGTGAAGCGAAAGTTGAGATCTGCGAGAGAGCATGGGGACAAGATACCTGCCTTTATAGCACAGGAAGAGCTCGAGAAGGAGGATAAAGAAGTGGATAAAATGGTTAAAAAATATCTGAAGAGCGATTTCTCCAAACTTCCTCCCTTCGATATAGCAATAAATACTGAGCGAGTTCCCGAGGATGTAGTAGAGGAGATATTGACACTCCTTTATAGAAGAATGAAAAGAACTAAAGGTACAAAAGCTAAAAGAACCAGCAATAGAAGCTAACAGCTCCCAAGCGAAAATATATAATAATTCTATTTTCACCTTTTCCTCAAAATGCCTCTTCTCTTTCCGAAAAGGGAACGGTTTATGAATACTTACTGGGAGGAAGATGAAGATAGGCTCACCTTGGAGGAAGTCTTCGGAAAGTTTCTGCGACCCCCCATAGAGTTCAGACCTATCCCCTTCTGGTCTCTAAACGATTTGCTTGAAGAGAAGGAAATACAGGAACAGCTCGCTGAGATGCGGAAGGGAGGGTTTGGAGGAGGGTTCCTACATGCGAGGATAGGCCTAAGGACTCCCTACTTATCAGAGGAGTGGATGTCAAGTCTTGATATCGCTATTGATACCTGTACACATCTAGGTCTAAAAGCTTGGCTATATGATGAAGACAGATGGCCCTCCGGCTTCGCGGGTGGCATAGTGCCAGAAATGGATGAATCCTACCAGCAGAAGCTCCTTATATTAACTCCAATTCAGGAGGAGTCCAAATACAGAGAACTTCTCGTGGAGCAGGTCAACCTCTTTAGGATTGATACTCAGAACTATACACCTGTAGATGAAAAAGCCGATGCAACA
>NJEE01000054.1 GCA_002255045.1 Candidatus Bathyarchaeota archaeon ex4484_205
GAGGTAGATTCATACACATCAGGTATTTCGCTGTCAGGGGTGAGAAAGGGGAGTATCTGGGAACCCTGGAGGTCACCCAGGACGTGACAGAGATAAGAAAGCTTCAGGGGGAGAGAAGGCTGCTTGATGAGTGAAGGCGCTCTAAATAGCGGGCAGCGCCCCCTCGGTGAAGTACATCAAGGGTCACAATTAGTCTGGTGGAGAGATTATCCAGGTGAATGATTATGTAAAATAATATTTCCTCACCCCCTGGAAAAAATAAAATAGCCGTAGTATGATTAGCTTTTAAAGGGGGAAAGGCCGTGGCTACACTGAACAACTTCTGCGAGAACTCCATGACTAGGGACAAACTGGAGGCTCTTCTTAAAAAGGGGGCGGATCTGATCCGGACAAAGGTTGATTATAAGTACCTTCTCCTCCTGTTGTTTCTCAAGCGGGTGAGTGACAAGTGGAATTATACAAGGGACAAACTCTACCGGGAATTCATTGAAGAGGGTTTTGATCGGAAGACGGCGGCTGAACTGGCAGAGGACCCCGATAACCATGATTTCTACCTTCCCCATGAATGCCGCTGGGAGTATGTTCGGGAGAACGTGAACGAGATTCCGGAGAGGCTATCTAAAGCTTTCAAGAGGTTGGCTGACGAGAATCCACAGCTTAAAGGTGTGATTGACCGCTTTGAGTTCATGGAGTTCACCATAAACAGGGAGAACCTGAACCTGCTGAGTCAGCTGGTGGAGCTCTTCAGCACTTATGACCTCTCACGTGTCTCTCCCGATGTCCTCGGAGATGCCTACGAGTGGGTTATCCGGTACTTTGCACCGCAGAAGGCAAAGGAGGGGGAGGTCTATACCCCAAGAGAGGTCGTGAAGCTTCTCATAGAAATGCTTGATCCGAAACCCGGAGAAGATGTTTACGATCCCGCATGCGGCTCCGGCGGGATGCTCATAACCTCATACAAGCATGTGGAGGAGAGGTACGGGAGGGCAGAGGCGAAGAAGTTATTTCTGTATGGTCAGGAGAACAATCCCACCACGTACGCACTGGCCGAGATGAATATGATTCTTCACGGGATACTGGACACCAAACTTGAGGTGGGGGACACGCTGGAGCGCCCCAGGTTCAAGGAGGGGGGATACATCAAGAGGTTTGACGTTGTTGTGGCAAATCCCCCCTGGAATCAGGATGGATACGGTGAGGAGAGGCTCAAAAAGGCGGAGTTCAGCCACGAGAGGTTCCCCTTTGGATATCCGCCCAATAATTCAGCAGATTGGGCCTGGATTCAGCACATGCTGGCCAGCTGTAAGGAGACCGGGAAGGTGGGAATAGTCATAGACAACGGCGCACTCTTCAGGGGTGGAAGAGAGAAAAAGATACGCAAAAGAGTGCTTGAGAAAGACCTTCTGGAATGTGTTATCCTGCTCCCGGAGAAGCTCTTCTACAACACCGGCGCCCCGGGGGCTATCATGATTTTCAGCAAAAATAAAGAGGAGAGAAGGAGGGGGAAGGTGCTCTTTATCAACGCCTCTGGAGAATATGATAAACATCCGGAGGTGAGAAAACTTAACATACTGGCTGATGAGAACATTGAGAGGATTGCCTCTACCTATAGAGATTTCAGGGAGGAGAAGGGATTCAGCAGAATAGTTGACCTGAAAGAGATAAAGGACAATGACTACAACCTCAACGTTACTTTGTATGTCTTCCCGGAGGAGGAGATTGAAGAGATTGATGTGGAGATGGAATGGAGAGAACTGAAAGAGATTGAGAAGGAGATTGATGAGATAGAGAAGAGGATAGAAGCGTATCTGGAGGTGATACAATGACTGGAAGAAAAAGAGGGAAGCACGCATTGAGAGGACAACTTCCCTGTCATCAGTTGAGTAAGGTATATATACCCAAAGGTATATTATCCCCTGCAGATAAAATTGTGTTGGTAAGGGGAGCATGCCTCCCTCCGGAGGCCTTGGTAAGCTCCCCAATATCTTCTTTTCAGTTGTTTTCCATGAGGGGTGAGTCTTTATGAGCCAGAGAGTTATGATCTTTTATGACCTTGAGAATTTTAAGATGAGTCTTGGCCATATAAATAGAAAAATGAAACAGTACAGAAAATATGATTACGGAAAGGTGCAATATCTTGTTATAGAACTTCTAAGAAAGTTTCTTCACATAAAGGAGCTTACACCATCCAGCCTTATCAGAGCTTACGCATATACAGGTGAATATACTAAAGAGATAGTTCATAGAATTGAACAGGAAATTAAAGAAATGGAATGCAATGGGGAACCTCCTCAAAATATAGAAGAGCGCAGAAAGTTGTATAGCAAAACAAAGGAAAGATTTGAAGCCCAGAAAAGATTCATAAAATCTATTGCAAACTATCATTTCTTTGAGCTTCGCACATACCCTCTTAAATATAGAAACGGCCAGATATTTCAAAAAGGGGTAGATGTCCAACTTGCTGTGGATCTTGTAACCCATGCTTTTAGGGACAACTTCGACATTGCGGTTATATGCAGCGGTGATATAGATCTTCTTGAATCTCTCAAAATTGTGAAGAGCCTAGGGAAGAGAGTAGTCGTGATGAGCCATCCCAAACAAACTGCAAGGGCTATAAGAAAAGAGGCGGATTTCTATATTGATATAGGCAAACTCAATGAGGAGGACCTGAATAAAATAATTTTTGTGGAAAAGGAGGAATCACAACATGAGTAACCAGAAACTTGCAAATTCGGTGAAGAGCATTCAACATCCTAACCGTAGGTCTTTTTATACAACATCAAAAACCAGAAGTGAGAGGAGGATATAGTATGAAAATAAAAAGTATCCATCTGGAAAATATTCTTTCTTTTGATAAACTTGACCTTGAACTGGGGGATATAAATGTAATTATGGGACCAAACAATTCTGGAAAAACAAATGTTGTTCGTGTTTTAAATTTTGTTAAAGACTTAGACTACTATGTGAAAAATAGAGTGTTTGAACAGTTTGTCAAAGCAGAGAACAGAGAGGAACCTTTCCTAATTACTTTGGATATTGAACTTTCTGATGAGGAAAAAAACAAATTAGAGAGGTACATAAGCGTTTATTATGAGATAGAAATGAGAGGGGCAATGAGTGAAATAGAAAAAGGATTGGATAAGATTCTCCCTGAGAAAATTCAACTCCCAGTTACTCGTGAAACTATTAAAAAGGCTTCACAATTTGTTGAAATGATATTTAATTTAATGAGTGATTATGTTCAGAATAAGATAAAGGAAATACTCGATCCCGAGAGTATATCTATTGTTTGTTTCTATTCTGGTTTTTCAGGTGAACAACCTATAACATATCTGAAACTAAAAAATGGTTATGCTATTCATAAATATGGACACCTCACGATATTTGAAAAGATTCTTGTGAAATCTACATCATATTTTGAGCTTGGAAGAAGTGTTTTAACACACAACATCCTCCGCGAAGTACTTATTTCATATCTTCAGAGTTCAAATCCGGGCGAAATAATATCCTTTAAGTACAAAGATAAAATTAAAGAAATGATTGTTCAAATATTCGAGAAAATTCCGGAAAGAGGATTGTTGTTGACATTAGAGCCGGGAAAAATAAACAATGAAAAAAAGAAAAAAGAAATTCTTCGTCAGATTTACTATATTTTTGATAAAACATCTAGCTATAATGTCTCTTATTGGAATTTGCCAAGACTGATAAAAGAGTGGTATGATAAATCGGTTATACTCACAAATAACATACGTATGAACAGTCAGACAAATAGATTATTAGAGTGTACACGCTACTTTGAAGGATCAGGAAACGCTATGTATTACCTTCCATATATGCTTTTAAAATTGAAAAACTCTCTTGATAGGGATGATAGAAGAAGATACCATGATATAGAGAATTTGTTCGAAAAACTGACTGGGTATAGATTTAATGTATGGTTTAGCCCAGACTCCTATATTATCGAGTCCAAAAATGAGAAATCAACACAAGCGAGCACCGAAATTCTTATTAAAGAACAGAAAGAAGTAAAGAAAGAGCAGATATTTCCTGATGGATGGATCGGAATAAACATATTTAAGAAGAATGATGTTGAAATACCAATAGAGCTTAGTGGTGCGGGACTGAATGAACTTTTATACATTCTTTACCTTATTGTTGGTGCAAGAAATAAAACAATCTTCTTAGATGAGCCAGCATCCAATCTTCATCCTCTCTTACAACGTAAACTTATGGAATTAATAGTTGATTATAGATATAAAAATCAGAGTCAATTTGTAGTAATCACGCATTCACCATATCTTCTACCATCATTCTGCGAAAAGGAGGAGAATAACCAGAATACTTCTAAGATAAAATACGTACACTTTAGACTTGCTAATGGAAATACAAAAGCCGTTGTTATGGAATTTACAGAGAACGTTCGGAAGTATTGCAGACAATTAGATGAGCGGAAGGTCATCTTCTTTTCAGACGCTATTCTTGTCCTGGAAGGGTTATCAGATGAATATATATTCAGAAAGCTTCTGGAGATACATTGGGAAAGATTGCTTATTAAGAAAAATATTGAGGTTATAAGCTTTAATGGGGGGGATACAGCGAAGGAAGTCTATGACATTCTGAGAGCAGAATGGGAGCTTAATGCATTTCTGATTCTAGATCATGATAAAGAGAGAAAACATTCGGAACTCACTAGTAAGAATAATGTCTTTTTTCTTCCCTCAGATATAGAGGGGACTATACTCTTTGGTGAAATTTTAGCTCTACTCAAAAAGCTCTGCAAGAACTATTCTGTAAAGTATGAACCTCACTTTATATTTAAGAAGTTTGGAGGGTGGCTTAAGAATGAAAGTAAATTTGAGAACAAGAAGAATAAATTGGAGAAAATCATGAAAACACTGGAGGAGGGCGATATTCAAAAAATAACTGAGATGATTCTAAAAACCTCTGATAATCTAATGGAGAAATTAACCGAAGAGGATCGGGCAAGGATATGTGAGTGTGCACGAATAACGTCTAACAAATTAAATACCTACATAGACGCGAAAATATTTGTTGATAATAAACTAAATCATGCAGTTAGAATTGTTGAATATGACCACTTCTTTGAAACTATGCCCGAAGATTTAAAGAGCTTCCTAGAGAAAAATGTCTTACACGGCGTTTCTTAAGGTGGTATCGATGTTTCCGAATCCATGTATCAGGGAGAAAATGAGAGGTGAGGCGTATATCTCGTAAAGAGTTTAAGGATGCTTCGATTGGCCGAATTCCGAAAGATTGGAGTATTAGCTCAGAGAAAGAGGAGGAGGTTAAAAGACAGCCGGGAGAGTTAGGATATGGATGAGAAAAACCTTAAGGAAGCTCTCTCACATACTTTTAAAGAACTTGAGTTCCATAATATTTCTATTTCAATTTATAGATGCGATTTCCAAAAGTTAAGAGTAGCTCACGACTCTGTCCATGAGTTTAGATATCTAGCAGCGAACATAGTTAAATCTGAAGAGCAATGTTATACAAGATCAGCCTTTTTATTATACCACTGGGAAGCATCTGATAGGGCCCATCTTTCTTTTCTAAATGCTTTAATGGGACACTACAATGCAGCATACACTCTACTAAGAAATACTTTAGAGTTGATTATAAAAGGAGCGTTTTGGGAGTGTTTAGCCCATAAAAAATATAGAAAAACAGCTGAAATTGTTGAGAAAGAATCTGGGAAGAAAATTGAAAATTATAAAATTACATTGACAAGTGTATTAGATAAGGCAATTAGTGAAAACCCATCAATAGAAGATGAATTAGAGAACTGTTCAGTCTCAATTCTTGATGCAATTTCTCCATTTTTTGAAGGTAATGAAGAAACTATTCCAAATAAAAAGAAAATTATTCCGAACGTGAAAGTAATGGTCAAACAATTAGCGTTTTGGGGAATTTTTGATCCGATCCAGGAGGTTACGGACCCCGTAGAGTACATTTATGGTCTTTACAGCGAGTTGAGTGATGATGTACACGTTACTCTGGACAGAACTGATATCGGAAGAAGACTTCTTTCCGGAAAAGAGTTGTTTGAGACAGAAGTTATAGTAGAAGAGCTGAATAAATATTGTGAGAACTTGCACAAGGTAATGGATATAGGTATTGTTGCTGAGCTGAACATTTTTGAGGATTACATAACCCAAGATGATAAGACGCGAGTCTGGCTTAAGGAAAGATTGGCTGACATAACTATGTTAGGTTTGAATTATTCATCGACTAAGATAATGGAGGTTCTAAGATGAAAGAGACACAAAATGTTGGAAAAGTAATAGAAGTTCCCGAACTCTTTGGGAATGGGGACAAAACTATAAATGATTGGAGAAACGCACACAATCAAGAATTTGACGAATTGTTATTTGATTTACTGTTAGAGGAGAGACTAATTAAGATTTCTGGTGTGAAATATCATGAATTAGCTGAAGGTGAGAAATGTACTTTTAGAGATAATACACACGATACAAAAATTGTTAGGGTGACTAGAAATGGATATATTCTTTTAACCTCGTATTACTTTAATAAGAGAAGTTTGGAGGTAAAGAAGAAGAACATAGAGAAGATAAGTAAACAAATGTGGAACTATACATACTCCATCTTAATTTTAACGGCTATTGACGTTTTCTTAGTAGCGACAATGTTTTAGGGGTGAACCTATGAACAGTTATGGATACAAAGAGACACCAATCGGCAGAATTCCAGAGGATTGGGAGATTGTTAGACATAGCGACAGATGGCAGAGTTATATTAGACTCTTACATTAGAGTTCCTATTCCAGATAATATTGATCGATATCTACTCAAACCGGGAGATATTTTATTTAACAATACTAACAGTGTTGATTTAATTGGAAAAACCGCTATTTTTAGAGGAGAATGTGATTTCTGCACATATAGCAATCACATTACAAGAATTAAGGTGGATGAAAGTAAGGTTGCTCCAGAATGGGTTTTATACAATTTTATCAAAAAGTGGCAGGGCAGGTATTTCCGCCAAGTATGTGTTAGACATGTTGGACAAGCGGGAATTAGAAGTGAAGATTTGATGAAAACGTTAATCCCCCTTCCACCCCTCCCCGAACAACGAAAAATCGCTGAAATTCTTTCCACTGTAGATGAGGCCATCCAGAAGGTGGATGAGGCTATAAAGAAGACGGAAAGGTTGAAGAAGGGGCTGATGCAGGAACTACTGACAAAAGGAATTGGGCATACTGAGTTCAAGGATACCGAGATTGGCAGAATTCCGAAGGAGTGGAAGGTTGTTAGGCTTAGGGATGTATGTTTAAGTTTTATAGGTGGGGGTACTCCATCCACGACAAATCCTGATTATTGGAACGGAGATATAGCATGGATGACAAGTGCCCATATAAAGGGGCGAGTAATAACAACTGGCCAGAAATTTATTACAAAAGAAGGATTGAGGAATAGTACTAGTAATTTGATTCCCAAAGATAATTTGCTTGTGGCAACAAGAGTTGGTATAGGAAAAGCAGCCATCAACAAAATTGATATAGCGATAAGCCAAGATTTAACAGGAATAATCATAGATAAAAATAAATCCGCCCCTGATTTTCTGTATTGGTGCATCATCAATAATGAAAGGAGATTAAAATCCTTAGCACAAGGAAGTACAATAAAAGGCATTCTAAGAGAAGAATTAGGCAGACTAAAGATCCCACTCCCACCCCTTTCAGAACAACAAAAAATCGCTGAAATTCTCTCAACTGTAGATAAAAAGCTTGAGCTTGAAAGAAAACGTAAAGAAAAGCTTGAAAGAATCAAGAAAGGTTTAATGAATGATCTTCTCACCGGGAGGGAAAGAGTTAAGGTGTAAGAGGCATAGGAAAGTTAAAATGTGTTGAAATCAATTTGACCCCGGGGGGGTGGGTGTTGGGAAAAAGGAGGGAAAGAAGTGGTATGGGATGAAAAAGGTCTCTGCGAGGATTACATAATTGATGTACTGGTCTCTGTGGGGTGGAAATACAGTGAACCAGAGGATCTTCCCCGGGAGTCCTATGAAGAGCCGCTCCTCACAGAAGAACTCCGGGATGCCATTCGCCGTGTAAACAGGGGTGTTCCACTCTCAGAGAGGGATGTTGAGGGAGTAATAACCTCCCTCAAATCAGCCTCCTCTGGTCCGGAGGGTTCAAAGCGGGTCCTTAGCTACATCAAGGATGGTATATCAATAAAGCCGGAGGATATGAGAACTCTCTACAGGGTGTGGCTGATAGATTACGATAACCTAGGGAACAACAAATACACCGTCAGCCGCCAGGTGGTCTTCCAGCACGGGGAGATGAAGAAGATCAGAACGGATGTCGTTCTTTTTGTGAATGGCATTCCGCTTGTTGTTATAGAGTGCAAGGACCCAACCAGCCCTACAACGACGTGGATGAACGCGTACAGACAGATAAAGAGATATGAGAGGGAGGTTCCGGAGCTCTTCAAATACGTTCAGATAGGTATAGCCTCAGGAGACAAAACCGTCTATTTTCCCACGGTTTCCTGGGCAGGTGAGGTTCCCGTAACACACTGGAGAGCGGAGGGAATAGATGACCCTCTGGAGGCAATGGGGGAGATGCTCAAGCCAGATATCTTTCTTGACATTCTCAAGAACTACGTCTTTTTCAGGGAGCAGGGTGGTCAGTCCATAAAGGTTGTACCACGCTATATGCAGTACCGGGCGGCTACAAGGATATA
>NJEE01000055.1 GCA_002255045.1 Candidatus Bathyarchaeota archaeon ex4484_205
CGGAGGCTATCTGTGCATGGTGATGTTGAACCCCTATCTTTCTCTCTGCCTCAATTCTCTCTGCTATACGTGTAGTTCTATAATCAGGATGCATATCATAGCTGACTGTCTCCACCGATATATCCAGTAAACTCGTCAGATGCCTTAGGACAGAAAGATATCTATCTTCAACCTCTGGCCCACCCATATCTCCAATATGCTGACTCATATATGCATATCTTCCCCTAGTTAGGCAGAAGGTGACTTTCTCCTCCGCACCCACACCTAGACATGTCCCCACATCTATAGGGAGGCAGATGGGAGAAGGAGAAAATCCTCTACTCCTTCTCATTAAATGAAGTCTCCCATTAAGGATAAATCCCACACTATCATCACAGGACGTTGCGATTTCTCTATTGTGTGTAAGAATTCCATCTATTTCTGATAATAGTTCAGAAGCCTTTTTGTCTTCATAAATTATCGGCTCACCTGTCCTGTTGAAGCTTGTTAGAACAATTACATCCAACTTTTCCATTAGGAGGTGATGGAGCGGAGTATATGGTAGCATTATTCCAATCCTCACCTGTCCTGGGGCCACAAACCTCGAAAGCCCTCCCTTATAGGGAAATAGAATTATAGGGGCCTCAGGACCTTCTAAATAATCCTCATTATAAACCTCGCAATATTTCCTTGCTACTTTAAGATTTCTAACCATAACTGCTAAAGGCTTTCTTTCTCTGCCCTTTATCTTACGGATCCTCAAGACTGCAGCATCATTTTTTGCATCACACGCTAAGTGATATCCTCCAAGTCCCTTAACGGCTACCACGCCTCCGCCTTTTATAATCTCAATAGTGGTTTCGATGGGATGTTCCCTTTCTATTTCCCCACTCATTATAAGCTCTAGCGTAGGTCCACATCTCTCACAAGCTACTGGTTGGGCATGAAATCTCCTATCTAATGGATTCTCATATTCCTTCCTGCAATCATCACACATCTTAAAAACTCTCATAGTTGTATTTCTTCTATCATAGGGAAGTTCCTTAATGATGGTGTAACGTGGTCCACAGTGTGTACAGTTTATGAAGGGATATCTAAACCTCCTATTTGAAATATCCCACATCTCTTTCAAGCACATCTCACACGTAGCTAAGTCTGGTGTGATGTCTACCTCCAATTTTGTAGGGGAGCTTTGTACTATCTGGAACTTCTCATAACCTCTGGGCTTATTCCTTTCTATCTTAATTCTCCTTATTCTGGCGTTCCTGGGTTTCTCTCTTTTCAAGGACTTAAGGAAATCGATGCAATCTGTCACCCTCCCCTCTATCCATATCTCAACACCGTACCCAATGTTCCTGACATACCCTCTGAGAGATCGTTTTACAGCCATCTGGTATATTGTAGGACGGAATCCTACCCCTTGTACAGTTCCAGATACTAGAATTTTATATGCTGTAACCTTCACCTTCTCAGCCCTTCCAGATATACAGATCAATTAACTGCTAGAAATTATCTTACTTCAACTCTTATAGATATATATTGATATATTCCCCTCAGGGGAGATTATTTTATGTCCATGCCTCAAGGTGGTGTGCTCTTCTCTGAAGAAGATAAGAGGATAGGTTTTATCAAAAATTACTATCCTAATGCTCATCTCTTTGAGGTAGTTGTATGGCCTGAAGGTATTATACCTTGCAACTTGAACACTTTACTTGCCAATGTTGCAAATCACATGGGTGTCATTGGAGACCTCTCGGAAATACCTGCAGCTGTAGCTTCTACACTTCAAATAAAGAATTCTAATCTGCCTCCTGAAGATCTTATATTCCTTTATGCTTACATTAATAATGTTCCCATTCCTTACTCTATGCCTGTCTACAAAAGCCTTCTTGGTGAATCCTCTATCGCAAGATCGTCTCCATATACTTTTATTACACCTAAAGAAAGAGTCTCTTTTATTCACACCTTTTATAACAGACTTGTTGAAGATGAGTCCCTCCTCGGTGAATGGTTTACTGGATTGGTTTATGGAATTGTTGTATATAGATGTAAATATGCAACTAGTATGTTCTCTCCGAGAACAGGTCTCTCGTCTACCGGAGTGGAGGAAGGTGGAGTGTTTGAGACAATATTCCCCTTACAAATTGGTGATGCTAGGTTTAACATCAGGTTCCCAGGACAGTTGCCCATTACCCACGGCACTCAAGTTATTGTAAGAGGGTGGCTTGAGGGGCTCAATTTTAACCTTTCCTCCTTAGTTATTCCAGATACTTGGCAGCAATGGACCTTTATAAAGGAGGTTAGTCAATAAATATACCGCAACTAAGCTAATAAAGACGTCTCACAAGAAAATGTAAAAAAGAAATATTCTATGCATCTTCTTCCACTTTATTTTGGAAATGAAGAATTTTTCCAAAGTCCTTTGTAATACTAAAAATCCCTTTATCGTATTACATTTTTCACTTTAAGAAAACCTATATGATATAAAGTCCAATCAAGAAATATTATCTTACCTGGCGAAGGAGGGAGAGTCTCAGTGTACTATTGCCTTTCAATAACTTCTCCAAGATGGTCACTTAGGCCTCCTCACAGCCATATCAAATATCCCTATAATTATCACTTCTCACCAGAGACTCACAGCACTTATCAATCCCCTAAGTATACATTCTCTGGATACCGCGAGGCTGGAGGCCACATCATATTAAAGGAACTTTCCGAGGTACTGTGCCAGGTGCAGGAGGGGAAGAGTGCAGCCATCTTCTTCAGTAATCTCAACATTTCCTTTGGTTTTTCAACGACCTTCTCAGAATCATCTGAAAATCCATCTGAAGATCAAAGATTGACAATTATACATATATCCTCAAAAACTTCCTCGGGTCTCAAAAATATCTTCATTACTCATACTATGAGCTTACACGAGGTGGAGGTGTTGATTTCAGCTATATACCCAACATCCTCGTTGTGTTTCACTTATTCTACTATGGTTACTATTGGTCCTAATGTAGGAGGGCTCCACAACCAAGTTGTTTCCGAAAAATTGTTTGGAAAACTTACATATAAGATGGAAAATGTGTTGTGGGGTTGTCTATTTGTAGACACCCTCCACACATCGGTATACAAGCCTCTCTCATCTTCGGCATTTCCAGAGTTTCATCAATGTTGTTTTCAGGGTTGTCCACCTCCACCTCATTGGGAGAGCTCGGTTTGCAGTAAAAGGACTTCAGTTAAATATTCCCCATGACCTACCATTTAACTATGAGTAAGGTCACTCTTCTCCTCCTGCTTATCGCCGTACTCTCCCTCCTACCCCCGGGGGGATACGCATCGCATGAGAAAACTCTTCTAATAATTTTTGTAGAAGGTATACCGGATAACTTTAAGATAAAAATCTATATAAATGGTAGATACGTGGGTGATGCTTCATCCTCCTCTCCTCTAATACTCCAAGTAGAGAAAGGCATCTCCCTTAATATCACAAGTACTGCCTTCATTGAGGCTGGCTTTGGTGGAAGTTACTCCCTCTCACAGATAATTTCCTCAAATTCAAGAGGGGAAAAAGTTCTAACTATAATGACAAGTGAAGTGAACTGGGTTATATGTAAATATACCTATTCAAACATCTTATTGTCTCCTCTTATGCTACCTGTATATATCCTCATAGTTCTCCTATATTTACTATGGATATTGAAAAAGCGAGTTAAAGCAGTCCAATCAAAAAGGGATTAGAATGTCTCTCGCAGTCTCTTCACTTTTACAGCTGCACCTATAGCTGTGCAGTACTCTCCTTTTTCCGGCACTATTGCCTTCACTCCACATTTCTCACATATCTTCTTCACTTTCTCACTTACCAACCTAGTTTGGGAAAGTTTACCTACTAATACAACTCTATCCGTCAGACCAGTAGCTCCTGCTGCCATTGCAACAAGCATGCCGATGACTTCCCCTACCATACACAGAATTCCTGCTGCTATATCTTCTTCTCCCGCCTCATCCGACATCTTTCCAAAATTTGAGGCTGTGTCTTCCAAATCCAAGATCCCAATAGGACGTCCCACAATATCACCAACAGTTAAATTCACCTTCTTTACATCCCCCTCTCTTGCTAGTTTAACTATCCTATTTATGTCCGTTGTACCCAAAAGTTTCTTAGCCAATCCGATTATCGTTCCCCCTCCCACTCCTGTACCTCCTACATGTTTGATTTTTCTACCATGCTTTCTAACCTCAACTATGGCCACTCCTGTACCCATACTCACGACGAGAGCTTCAGAAAATCCTGTCATATATAATCCACCTATCCCCACAGCTTCTAATTCGCCTACTTTAAAAGCTTCTATGCCCAGTATTCTCTCTGGAAGTATCCTAGACCTGCCTCCTGTCAGGGCTATAGCCTCAATATCTACCATTTCCTTACTCATTTTAGTTAGGAGTGCCCCTAAAGCTCCTATGGCTGACGCTAAAGGGTCAACTGTGGCCACAGTCAAATACGCCTCAGCCTTATCTGTTATTGCCACCGCCTTAGTTGTACTGCCTCCAACGTCAACTCCTATGATCATTCCTTCACTCCACCAGCTCTGGCCTAACTAATCTTACCGCGTGAATTAGAGCTGGTGTAATTGTAAGTAAGAAGGGAATCTCGCTGAGGAATGTCCATAAAGTTATGGATAGGATGACGGTTGTCTCCATATTTCTCATTCCACCCAAAACCTTCGGTAGACCATAGAGATAACTATATCCCCATACTCCAACACCTATCATAAAACTTCCTACAGCGAGACCTAGGATAGCTCCCGTTATATACTTTCTCCAAGAGAAACCTCCTTTTCTCGCCATATAACCAATGATATATATTCCTAGGAAGTTTGATGTAACTCCGACAAGTAGGCTCAGGAGAGGATCGCCATGTGTAATCAAGTCACTTATGAATATTCCGATAGCTGCCCCTACCCCACCTACCTGAGGACCGAAAACAACCGAGAAGAACGCTGGAATAGCTACAGCTGGCCAAAACTTGACTCCCCAAACTGTTATCCCAAAATATGTTATTGTCCCAAAGATAGCGTAGGATGCCGCATTAAATGCTATTGCAGTTACATCCCTGCTTCTCATACTTCTTATCTGCCCCAACTTCTTCATTCTATAAAAAGATTATTTTATTCATGAGAGGGAATAAAATTCGATGAAGATGGTTTCTATCAAGGCAGCCAAGGTTAGGCATATTATCGATAGAAGTATCTGGAATAGGTAATGGTTGATTTCAGCTTTAGCAATCTTCTTCAGAATCGAATAGGCCATAACCACCGATGCATTGATGCCTATGCTGAATCCCAGAAACTCGAGTGGTGCAAATGGCGTCAGAAGTATTGAAAAATAAAGCTGATAAGGGTCTACGTGTTGTACTATGGATACGGCCTTAACTGCCATACCTGTAGCAAAACTCGCCATAAATCCATATACTGGCCCCGCGAATGGTATGCACATGATTAGATCGTTAATTCCATTTGACTTAATTATTGTAAGATATGTGTCTAGAGTGGTGCCTGTTTGGGAGACCTTTTCTCTTAGAAGGTTGACCAATCTTTCTGCATCACTGAGGGACATATTTACATATATGCCCATTAGTTGAAACCCTATGAAGAAAAGGTATATGACTACCAGTGATTTAAGCCTCCATGTGACAGTTTCCCTTTTCTCCAATATGTTATCTTTCCATACAAAGATAAAGAAATTAATTACCTTTTCTCCATGTAAAGGAAGGTGGGGCGAGATCCTTGAAGATTGGAATAATAGGAGACTCTCATGATAATATCAAAAAATTAGATGAGGCTATTAACTTTCTTAAGGAAATTGACATAGATATGCTTCTTCACACCGGCGACTTTATAAGTCCGTTTACAATTCCTCACCTCAAACCTTTCGGAGAGCATCTTATCGGTGTGTATGGAAACAATGATGGGTGGAGACACATCCTTTCTAAGAAAGTAAATGAGATAGGGGGTGTTCTCAACGCGGAATCATTCATATTGAAACCAAAGGGGGTCCCCATATTTCTAACACATGGTCATCGGGATTTACTTCTGGATTCTGCAATAAACTCAGGTCTCTTCCATATTGTTGTATATGGTCATACTCACAGAAGAGAGGTTCGTAAAGAGAATGGCACTCTGATAATTAATCCCGGCGAGCTCTGTGGCTATCTTACAGGAAATTCCACACTAGCTATACTGGACTTAAATACTATGAAAGTCCTCTTTCACATCCTATAACGCCTTAAATAGTACTTCGTCTTTCTCTAACATAGAAGATGCCTACTCCTGCTGAGATATTGGATGTTCTGTCAAAGGTGTACGATCCTGAGATACCTTTATCTGTTACTGAACTTGGAATAGTGAAGGAGGAGGATATCTCTATCTCCGATGGGAATATTAGAGTGTTGTTTACGCCTACCTCCCCTATATGTCCTATGGGTGGCGTCATAGGAATTCTCATAAAATACGAGTTAGAGAAAGTTCTTGGAAGGGAAGTGGAGGTCAAGGTTAAGCCCGGGACTCACATACAGGAAAGTAGTTTGAACAGACTCTTGGATAATCGGGAGGAGTATGAAAGACAGGTGAGTAGACTGAAATCGCTTGGACTTATAAAATAATTGCTTCTCTCATTTTAATAGACAATTATTTTATAACTCTTCTCAGCTTTCCTTATTTTGAGATATATGAATGCAGTAGTATTGGTGAAGACTGGTGCCGGCTATCCAGCATCTGCCCCCGATATAGAATCTTTAACCAAGATAGTTTTTCAAATAAGGTCACATCCTGATGTAGTAGAAACAGATACAAGAATGCTTCTCTCTATTCATAAACGGTGAGAGATATGAAACTCGGATTTCTGACATTGGATGATGTGGATGTCAAAGGGAAACGCGTTCTCTTAAGAGTTGATATAAACTCCCCTCTAGATAAGGAGACTCTGGAGATAACTGATGACACACGGATAAAGGAACACTCCAGAACCATCAAGGAGCTTATGGATAAAGGTGCGAAAACAATAATTCTCGCCCATCAAGGACAGAAGGGTAAATGGGATTTCACTCCCTTGGCTCAACATGCCTCAGTGCTCTCTCAAATCCTCGGCTATAAGGTCACCTTCGTACCCAGCGTCATAGGTCCTATAGTGCCTGAAGCCATAAATGAGATAGATGAAGGAGATGTCATTATGTTAGATAATGTGAGAAACCTAGATGATGAGGCTGTTAACAAATCTCCTGAGGAGCATGCAGAGAGTAGTATAGTAAAATTTCTGACCCCTTATGCAGATATTTTTGTGAATGATGCCTTCTCTGCTGCACATAGATCTCATGCCTCCATAGTAGGTTTCACAGTTACTTTGCCTTCTTATGCTGGTAGAGTTATGGAGCGCGAGTTAGAAGCCCTCTCCAGAGCGACAGAGAACCCTGAAAAACCATGTACGTACATAATAGGAGGTGCGAAACCGAAGGGAAGCTTGGATGTAATTGATCACGTACTGAGCTCTGGAATAGCCGACCACGTACTAATAGGTGGTGTCGTAGCCATACTATTTCTCCACGCCCATGGTGTAGATGTAGGTTCTGCAAACCTGAGAATTCTGGAAGATACTGGCTTCATGAAGTTGGTAAATAAGGCCGAGATGCTCCTGAGGGAACATAAGGATGCAATTGTTCTTCCTCAGGACGTTGCTGTAGGGAAGGATGGTGAACGGCTTGAAGTAAATACTTCGGATCTACCTGTCGAATTCCCGATAAGAGATATCGGCTCAAAAACCATAGAGGAGTATTCAAATCTCCTAAACTCCTCCTCTACTGTGGTTATAAATGGCCCAATGGGGATGTATGAAGTAGAGGCCTTTGAAGTGGGCACTCGCGAGGTCTTTAAGGCTGCATCCAAATGTAGAGGATTCACCTTAGTTGGTGGGGGCCACTCCTCTGCAGCTGTAAAACGATTTGGTCTGGCAGATTCCTTCTCTTACGTATCATCAGCGGGAGGAGCTCTCCTGAACTTCCTTGCGGGAAAGAAATTGCCTGCTGTAGAGGCGTTACGAGCTGCTGCAAAACGCCATCCATAACAGTAAGAGGTAGCCTCATAGATGTCTAGTGTCGAATGTATCGCCATACGGAGAAGGGATGAGAAAGAGGATCCTACGAAGATAATCAATTTTGTAAATATACTTCTTAGGTTGAACTTCGATGTACGTATAGTGGATAAGTCGTTTAAATTATCCTTATCTAACGGTTCATCCAAGGGGATATATCGTGGCGACTTCCTAGTAAGGATTGATGAAGCCTCTCTGCCTCCAGGAAGGTATGCTGAGGTACTATCATCTAGCTATGATATTACATTCTATAAGGGTTCAACGACACATTTTGAGGGATTTAATCGCATCTATGAACCATCCATCGGTATATTTGTAGGCTATGGTGTCGACTTCCAGTCGGTGAAGGATATTTGTGAAACCCTCTCTAAACTTGGTTTCCTTAAGGTATCGTATATTGAGAGGGATTTAGAGAGCGGTGTTAGGGGTCTTGACATACTTATATTTCCCGGCGGAGACATTCTGGAGCTCTGGTCCACTCTTGCACTCGAGGGTGTTTCTCCAATAACCGCACATCTGGCTAAGGGTGGAGTGGTCTTGACACTAGGCTCCTCCTCCCTTCTGGCATCTATAACGGATGCATATTCCGGCGTGGCATTAGGAGTGGAGGCTGCTAAAATTCTGAATGATGCTCCTTGGGCCTCCTTCCCCTCAAGCAACTATTATAAATTGGGTGATTGGATGCGTTTCCAACCATTTGAAGGCCTCACATATACAAAGATCTCTAAATCTAGTGAACTTTTCTACGGCTTAAAGAATCCTTATGCATGGTCTGAGGGATGGATCTTGGAACCTCTCAATGGCTCCATACCTCTTTTACAATATCAAAAGGTACCTATAGGGAATGTGCCATCATATTTCCTGCAACAGATTCTCAACAGAGGTTCCGCCTTAATCACTCGAAAGATAGGTGAAGGTGCTCTTATTCTATCTCCTCTAAATCTGGAAAAATGGGTCCCACTCAAGAAAGATATTTGGGGTCACCCCTCCCTCCTCCTTTCAAATATAGTTTTTCTGTCCTCTATCAAGCGAAGATTTATTCGACCCCTCGTCCTTTCAGAAGTCAAACCACCTGAAGAAGCAAGGAAACTCATCTCCATTAACCTCATGGAGATAGCTAAACTTGAGATAAATCTTAAGTCTGATATAGACACAATAAAGCTCCTATATCTGAAATCCCTCTGGAATCTGCCTGAACATATCCGTAAAGTCTTTAGGAATGCGATAGAGGCCCTCTCTTATTCTCAGCAACTCTCAAGCAGAATGGCCGAATGTCTAGAAGATATGCAAACCAACTATGCTCGGTGCCATAAGTTCTTGAATTCCCTCCAATATGTGGGTGAGGAGATAGAGAAGGGGGAGAAAACCTATCGCCTAGTTGAGGAGAATATTTCTGAAGCCTTTAGAATATCTGAAATGATCTTTAAAGTTCTTCCTCTCCTGAGAGGCATTCTCGTTTCCGTTATGGATGAATCTACTGAACTCTCTAAAATACTCTCCTCGCAATCTCCTGATTTAGATAAACTCAAGAGCTCCTGCCTCCTTCTCTCCCTAAAAATATTAGGAGGCACTCCTCTCTTAGTGCCACTCTACGATGGTGTCAAGGAGGTTACTCCAATAGCGTCCGAACATAAAAGTGGAGGTTTATTGCCTCCACTCCTGGGTATTTATACTGCCTTGGTGAGGACTAAAGAGAACCTCTCACATCTCATAAATTTACCTAGCGTCTTTTAGGTTCTCATATTCCTCTTAGCATTCTAGTATATTCTTCTACTGCCTCCATATAACTCTCCATATCTCCAATATCTATAAAATCTGCTTTACTTCTATATGCATATATTTTCTCTCCTGCTTCCAGCATTCTTCTGAAGACTACATCCATGCTTATAACCTCCCCCTTGTCGATATAGTCAAATACTTTAGGCTCCATGAGGTATATTCCTGTGTTTACATTTCTCTCTATCACTGGCTTTTCCAACCATTTCAACACTCTCCCTTCATCATCTATATCTATCACTCCAAATCTGAGTGAGAATCTATGTTTCTTTGTTACTATAGTTGCAGTTGCTTTCTTCTTTTTATGTAATGAAACAACAGGTTCGAGAGACATATTCGTGAGGACATCTCCATAGCTGAGAAGGAAAGTTCCGTCTATCTTATCTTCAACCGTCTTTAACTGTCCACCTGTGGACATAGGTCTTTTAGAACGTACATACTCTAATCTTATGTCTAAATCTAATCTGTTACCATCTCCCAAATAGGACTCTATTACATGATGTAAATATCCAGTTGCAATTATTATTTCCCTTATCCCATTATTAGCCATCCATTCTATGACACGCTCTATGATAGTCCTATCTCCCACAGGGAGCATCACCTTAGGTGCGAAGAATGTGAATGGTCTAAGCCTCGTCCCCAAACCACCAGCTAATATAACTCCCTTCATCCTTACTCATTATCTCTCCTAAAAGCCTTTAAATCACTATCCCCCCTTCTCAACATAATTTGAATGTAAAATTAGAGAATTCTCATACAGTTCTAGTCTCATATACCGCCGAGAAGTTTCATGAGTTAGTATTATGCTTAAAGAAAGCTCTCCAAAAAAGGAAAATCAGAATCAGGGATAACCCCCCCCACTTTGTAGATGTGCTCTCTTTAGCTACAGAAAGAGATAAAAATATAGTCAATGTGTCTCTGCGGTCTGAAGCCTTTTTAGAGAAGGATGTAAGTCTATGGCTGAAAGCTCTCCAAGCTCCCGTAGAGGAGGTATCGAAATCGGGGGAGGTGGAAGTCACCTGTATTCTCCCCTCAGATACCATCTTAAAAAGTTTCAAAGGCCCA
>NJEE01000013.1 GCA_002255045.1 Candidatus Bathyarchaeota archaeon ex4484_205
ATCATAAAGCCCTCCACTACCACACTTACAACTACCAGATACGATACTCTCTATCATACAATATACTCTACAACTACTCGGTATTCTACTGAAACTCTCCATGAGTTCGTTACCCTGGTCTCAACATCCTATCAGATGGTTGGTGGAGGTGAGTGTGCTGGATACCAAACTTATGGCCCCTTGAGACTTCTCAATACTTATGGGTTTCTGAACAGTTGGGGTGGACCCAACGTGTATGGAGAAGTTGAGAATGTTGGATCTCAGAATCTGAAGTATGTTAAAGTGGGTGTCGTGTGGTTTGATTCAAATAGCCGAATAATTGATGTGGATTATGGATACTGTAAGTTGGATATCTTAAAACCTGGTGAAAAGGCTCCCTTCTGGCTTTTTGGCCTTACTCTACGGTGTCTCTGTAGATAAGGTTAGAGGCCACATTGAGGTGTCAGGATGGTGTAAGAATACTGGTTTCCTTACAGTATCCAATGTGGAAGTCATTCTTACATTATATGACTCACAGGGTCGTGTAGTGTATGCTACAACACTCTCAACCTCTCCTGGTACATTGGGGCCTGGAGACTCCGGCTACTTTGAGAAAACTATATACACGAATGCGGATATTGCCCATGAATATCGTCTTCAAGCTCAGGGAGAAGGCTAACTCCCTCCTCTTTCTTTTTAACTCATCCTAATTCCTTAATGAGAAAAGGGAAAGGAATAGTTAGAAGAGATTATCCTATGCTATTTCTTTGAAGAGCTCCTTGTGTTCTTTTATGTTTTCCGTTTTGTAATTCTTCTTCTCCAAGAATTCTTTGAGCTCTCTGTCCATTGTGAGGAGAATCAGATTGTTGTTTAGGGATGTTGCATATAGTATGTTATCTATTAGGTCTTTATGTCCATCCAGTCTTATTTTGAAGGCTATTATGAGATCTTCACTTTTCGGCTCTAACCATATGTAAAGGCCAGACTTAAGGAGGGATTCAATAGCTAAGCTAACAATATCTGTAGTATCTCTTCCTACTTTCTCAGTCTCTCTTGAGACTTTTCCAAGCAGCTCGACCCAGACGACTGAGAGACAGTAAAATTTCACTCTTCCTGCAACTGCAAGTCTTCTTAATCTATCAATATCCTCTAAGCCAAGCCCCCTCACAGTCACTCCAAATGTGGGCAGAAGGTATGTGGTGTCAAGCAGAACATTAAGGGTTTTGGAGTTCATATTGCTCCTCCTCCGATTCCTTCTCAAACTCCTCGACAGTTGTCTCAGACCACTTCTCAACCTTTAGGGCAAGTGTTAGAGGATCCGGAAGGAACTGAAGGATAATTCTTCCATCCTCTATCCTCATGATGACTCTATCTCCCTCGCCTATACCCAGCTTCCTCTGTACCTTCCTTGGGAGATATATAGCCCCCCTCCTGCCGACCTTTGCAATGAATATCTCCCTCATTTCTGAAAAAGGAAAAAATCAGAAATATATATAATTATCTGATATTATTCCTATTTTCAGAAACATACTGTAGAGACGGCCATGCATAGGGTTTTAGGCTGTCCAAACGAGGCACTCCATTCTATTGAACCCCCAAATAACTATTCCCTTCTTTCTTATTTCCGATGGAAGATGAGACTTCGATCTCTTAAGCATACTATATTCATGCTCAGTGTAGATATGTAGCTCCATCTGTGAATGTGCATGCTGTCCCAGCAGACTTTATAGGCATCCTCTCCCCCCGCAACCTTATAATCCTCTTCTTTCAATCTGCCTATCCAATACACCAAGTACCTCACCGATATTCCATAGGCTGATGCAAGCTTACATTCCCCCAAAGTGCATTCTAAGGAGAAAAAAGGTCCCCTAACTAAATCGCTGCCAGACTCCTTCACATACCTCTTGACTATAGTACTGTCTTGAAGAGAGATAAAATGAGGTTTAAACTCACTAGTTTCTATGTCTTGTGGATGAATCTTTCATCCTCTTTATATAGAGCTCTCGACCTATCCTCATAGGAGATTGAATTTAGATACAAAAATGAAGATTCTGCTGCTCACTATGGTTATCCTCTCGACTCTTGTTTCTGTTGTCTTCATATCTCGACTCTGGCGGAAGCTATCTGAAGAGACTAAGAGTCCTTCTCCCCCTTACGAAGATAGTTGGTTTAAGCTTAAGGAGATCAAGATAGTTAAGGATTATGGGAAGAGTGTCGATTGGTCACATGCTAATAACCTTATTGCCACCGCCAGATTGGGAGATGACGGCTATTATGACGTGATTGTTTTCGATCCTGATGGAGATTGGGAGAAGTGCCTTACTTGCAACAGGGATGAAATTCCACAGAAACATATAGGGAACCCTGCATGGCACCCCTCTGGGATGTACATCGTGTTCACAGCTGAGAAATCGGATACTCCAGATATCTTGGACCACACAACACGTGCCACTGTGCCAGGCCGAGGTTTGTACCACGACCTCTATCTTATGACAGCGGATGGAGAGAATTTTTGGAAGCTCTACAGCTCAAGCGACTTCCCCTCAGAGCTCAACAATGCAATTATCCACCCCCAGTTCTCAAGTGATGGAAGGCTACTCATGTGGGCAGAACGCCTCAGACCTGACAACGATCCACGTCACAATTGGGGTGAATGGGCCTTGATGGTTGCTGACTTCGAGATCGTGAATGGTAGCCCGAGGATAGATAATATTCGAAGACTCCAACCTGGTGAGCAGAACCAATTCTATGAGAGTCATGCCTTCACACATAACGACACTAGGATACTCTTTTCAGGGAACCTTCTTGAGGATCAGCTGCCTACTGGAATGGATATCTACGAGTACTCCCTTATTGATGGTTCTCTAAATAGGCTTACAAACACCTTTAACGACTGGGACGAACATGCCCACTACTCCCCTGATGGAAGAGCCATTGCATGGATCTCCAGCCGAGGGTTTGAAATTGAATATAGAGATTATGACAGGTGGGAGCGAGATCTTATCACAGAACTATGGATTATGAAGCCAGATGGCTCTTGTAAGACTAGGCTGACATACTTCAATAATCCCTCCTATCCAGAGTATACGGGGGGACGAACCATAGTTGCTGACTCCTCCTGGAGTCCTGAGGGAGACCGCCTAATCGTATGCATCACCTATGAGGATAAGAGGGGGAACTTAGCCTACAGGAAGCTGGTGATGGTGAAACTGGAAATCCTGAACAGTTCAGTCTCAAAACCTCCTCTCAAAAATCACATGGAGGCTAGAGTTTCCTTTCAGCGGGGGGAGTTCTATTGTGTATAATCACTGCAACCAAAACATCAGCCATATATACTTGTTGGGGGAATTTTTTTGAACTCAGGCAGCGAATTTGTCTATTCGAAGGTGGAAAGAAGATCAGACACAGATTATCAAAACTGAAGTGATTTTCCAAAGAATTCAATTATAGAGTGAGTGAATAAAAATCATTAAATAGAATTTAATTATTTTAGATCTTCTTGTAAATTTATCAGTGGATTATCGCCCGTATTGTATACTACCCTAGGATTGACCGATCATCCTTCCTAGCTACACAGGCTATGTTGGCAGTATCCACATCTACAGATTTCAAACTGTAGGGTCGTATGCTACTCCAATCTACTTTGAAGAAGCCTAAGGGGATGAAGGCATTCTCCCTAAGGAAATGTCTCATCTCAGGTATTGTGAAGGCCCTCAATTTATGTCTCTCCTCAAATATCTCCCTAACCTTCCTTCCCTCAATCACATAACATTTGATCCTTAGGTTTATTATATTGGTCTCAAGCTCGAACTCTCCCTTCATAATCCTTATTATTCTAGTCTTCTCCTTCTCTGCTTCGAAGACGGATCTCCAGGAACTTCTCTTGACATGTATCTGTACTGGGAAGAAATCGAAGATGAAGAGCCCTCCGCTGACCAGATGTCTCCATACGTTAGATAGGGTAGAGCTTAGTTCATTATCTGTTATGCAATATCCTATGGTTCCAAACAGGCAGATTGCGGCATCAAACCTTCTATCTTCCAATTCAAGTCTTCTCATATCTTGAGTGTAGAACTCAACAGGTAGTTGCTCACTCTCAGCCTTCTTCCTAGCTTGTCTTATCATACTTGTCGAGGAGTCAACTCCAACCATCATATAACCTCTCTTAGCCAGAAGTATGGAGTGTCCTCCTGTTCCACACCCAACATCAAGAACTCTATGAATCTCTATCTCAGAAAACCTCTTGAAGTATTCTATTATACACTCGCATTCAGCCTCATAATTTTTCTTGCTATAGATAATATCGTAGTATTTCCCATATTTCTCGTAAATAGGAGATCTATCGGACATAGAAAATAATTAATTCTCAACCTATATTTTTATTATTTACTATTATTCTGCATATAACTCCTGTAACTATCCTTCCTCATATCTTCCAAAATGTGTGGTGTTGCCGTACCGATTGCATGAGTGCTGAAGAAGGTATAGAGAATATGTGTCTCTTTCTTTTTCCTAATTAACGTTTATGAAATAATTGTATAGAATGGAAGTTGAGTTTAAGGGTTCCGAAGAGACTAAAAGAATTAGGAAAACTTCAAGTATATTCAGTCCAGAAGAACTTCTGAGTGATGCCTTGGAAATATCCTTAGCGAAGAGAATAACAGTATATGATACCCTTTACCTCCAAGCCATCCTCCTCAATTCCCTCTTTCTCACTTCACTCAGGAGAAATAATCTGTCAGACTCCTTCTTCAGTCTATCTCTCTTCGTCTTCCCATCTCTATCCCTATGTCTCAATCTACAATCCAATATAATTATTGCTTCTTTTGTATATTAAACCTTCTAAAGAAAAGATCGATAGAAAAATATTCCTTACCTAGTTTTGAGTCTCTTCAGCAAGTTCATCACACTAAATCCTTCAGATAAGGCTCCAGGAAATGATGAGCTAACGATAAAAGTATGGCACTCGTCATTGTAGCAGTTACAACATCTAAGGAGAAACCTGTAACCGCCACATCGAGAGCTGTACCTGAAGCGGGTGGGTGCTCTGTATCCGTAGCCACCATTATGAAAATCGATAATCCGACGGCAAACGGGTATGAAATTGCTGAAAATGACGGATGAGGAATCAGAGTGCATAGAAATCCGGAAATTAGGCCAACTAAATGCCCTCCAATCACATTCCTTGGTTTGGCTGTGAGGTTTTTCGGCATGGCAAACACAATGAAGGCAGTAGCCCCTATTGATGCTATTATTGCTACATGCTCCAAGCTTAAGAACGAAAGCACCAGAAACATCGTGAGGACTGCAAGGAAGCTTTGAAATATGTAATTCTTCCAAAAAATCCTGAATTTTTCGATGGTCTCTATCGGTGAATCTTCCATAAAATTGTATTCCTATTCTGAAGTTAAAATCAATTTCTGTGGAATGGAAACCGCGATAGAAACTGAAAGAGAAGGCATAGGAGTGACAAATTATGTCATATCTTTAACTAACCTCCTCCAATAATTCATCTATTTATAAATCTGCCATCATCCCTGGTCGCCCTCAACCTTCCTATCCTCTTGCTCAACCATCCTATCCTAACATTCTCCGGTCTGTCAAACTCAGGGACGTAGGGTTTAATATCTAGAAGTGGTGTTCCATCGATAATATCCAAGTTTCTTACATATAGTATGTTTCCCTCAACACCACTTAGGTGAACCACGGAGATCCCGATGGGGTTAGGTCTAGCTGGTGCACGTGTCGCAAATACTCCGTGAGCCCTATCATCCATATATGGTTTCACTAGCAAGTGGAAATTGCCTATCTTATGCATATGGTACAATAATATGATGTGTGAAAATCCCTCTATATCCTTCAATCCCTCAGAGTATTTGGGGTATACCTCAACCCATCCCTCTACACCATATCCCGCCTTAGGTTGTATTGGTGTGCCTTCCACCTGTTTGAATGGTGTATGTATTATTCCTATGGGACGATACTTAATTTCCCACATTTCAAAATATACTATGTTAAGAGAGGTATGTTTAACTCTTTCAAATAAAATAACCTCTTGATCCAACTAGAGATGTACTCTTCTTGTGTTTGAAAAACCCTTGGTTGTTGTAAATCTGGCGATTCAAAGGAGAGGTGAAACATTTCATCTACTTAATAATTGGATACACTCAGAGAATAAGTGGATACGAAGGCTTGCAGTAGCCACGATACCGCCCTACATCCGAGCCAGGAAGACGGATTCAGAATTCTGTCTCCGACTTCTAGAAAAGGCCATGCTTGAAATAGATCGGGATGTACCGAAAGCTGTTGGATGGGCCTTAAGAGAAGTTTCAAAGAAAGATCCTGATTCTGTTTTTCATTTCCTTATGAAGTGGACTGGGGTTGAGAAGAAGGAAGTTAAGTGGATTATTAGAGAAGGAATGAAGAAACTACCTCTGAGATATCAGGAAAAGCTGAGGGTTGCTCTAGGTGGTGGTAGATGAACCTCTTCGGCTTCAAAGTGGATGTGATCTTTCTTATCTCAGATGGAGACATATCCGCCTACTCATGGAACTATTCGAGGGAGAGAGCGTTGAGACATATGAAGAGGATTGCTGAGTTTCATGGTCTGGAGGGTGAGTTGAAGGAGTCTCCAAGACTTGAGAGGTGGCTTGAAGCTGAGCTTAGAAAGGTTGTGCTGGAGGGTGAAGTGTTTAAATTACCTAACTTTAATTATGTGAATAAATCTGTGTATGAAGAGCTTCTGAAGATTCCCCGTGGTTCTACAATGACATATTCACAGCTGGCTAAGTCCTCTCGTGTGAAATACCATAAGGTTTTAACAACTCTACTTAGAAACCCCTTCCAGATCCTTCATTCCATGCCATAGGCTTCTCACAAATAAGGGTACTCTAATGGGTTTCTATCCCCTAAGTAAGGCTGTGAAGGAAAAGTTACTCAGGTTAGAAGGTGTTATAAGATGAGAAGAATACAAGTTAAGTCCATCCTAAATAAACATAAGAAAGGAGATGACTGGTTTTTGGATGATTATTCTGTAAACCCATATTCAGGATGCTCCTTCAATTGTATCTATTGCTACATAAGGGGGAGCAAATATGGAGAGAATATGGCTGAAACCTTCTCCATAAAGGTGAATTCCCCTGAAGTTTTGGAGCGACAACTGAGGAGAAGAGCTATGAGAAATGAATACGGTAATCATCGCATTATCTGCTTCTACAGAGCCATACCAGAAGGTTGAGGAAGATCTTATGCTGACGAGGAAGCTGCTTCAGATAATTCTCAAATATAGATTTCCAGTCGAAATACTTACTAAATCGAAGCTGATTCTAAGAGACCTGGATATCCTGAGGGACATAGATAAATCCGCCATACTTCCTCCAGACCTCAGAAGTCATTTAAATCATGGAGTATCATCAACTTCTCCATATCAACTTTAGATCGTGAGCTCTCCAAAATTATAGAGCCAGGTGCACCTTCCCCAGAAGAGAGGTTAGATACCTTAAAGAAGTGTGCTGAAGAAGATTTTCTAACTGGAGTCTCTTACATACCTGTCTTGCCCTACCTATCTGACTCTGAAGCTCAGCTTGATGAGATAATAGGAGCTGCAAAGACGTATGGAGCAAAAGTTTTGTCTTTGTCGGTGCCCTCACACTCTTTGGGAGTGGGCCTACAGACTCTAAAACACTATGCTACAAGTTCATAAAGAAGCATTATCCCGATCTACTTCCGAAATATAAAAGCCTCTTCAGAATATTCTCCCAACCTCCAAAGCAATATCAGGAGGAACTTGATGAGAAGGCATCTAAACTCTGCAGAAAACACAAGATAAAATACCGAATCATATAGAGGTTCTTCTGAACTGAGGGACTCAACTTTACTTCTATTTCCTTGTAATTATTTTCATTGAAAATAGGATGAGTAAAGTAGTGAGAAGAACTACTAAAGCCACTATCAAAATTATGGTGTTTCCTGAAGCTTTCCCCCTGTTCTCTGTGTTGCTCCTGCTTGTGGTGGAGGTAGTTGTTTCTCCTGATCTCCCGGAGATCTCTATCACTGCAGTCCACCCCGGTGGTAACTGGCATCTTATCTCAATCTTAGCAACATCTCTCTCCACCTCTAGATCCAGTCCATGAAATAGTTCCCTAATCTCGATATCTCCAGATATCCCAATTTCCTCCTTGCTTACTTCGAGCATACATTCCACCTCCTCCTCCCCGAAATTTCTAAGAGTTATGTAGAGAGGCATATCCCCAAACCTCTCACATGGAACATTAGACTCTACATTTGGAAGGATCTTCCAACCTGCATTATCCAAAGTCTCCACAACCCCTACAGCCTCAGAAAGCCTTTTTCCGAAAGTTTCAAGGAATTTCTCATTAAGATATACTTCTGGCTTGAAAAGTGGATAGAACCCATAGAAGACCGCTGTCTCCACATACTCGTTGAAAAGCTCCCAATCTTTCTCCGTGAAGTCCCCTTGAGTGGCAAATACCCTATCGACAATATACATATAAACTTTCTTCCTTCCTGCTATTGCCCTTCTGTACGTTAGGTCTGGCCCCCAGTTAAAACCATTAGGACTACATTCGAAAGGAATCCCATCCAAATAAATTACTCCGAAGTTCGATATTCCTTCCGTTACGAAATTCGCTGTCAACCATCCATCTTCCAAATATGTATCTACCCAACTCCTCAACAACTTAAGATACTCCACCGATGGGGACATGAGATGTGTAACAGGTAGGAAAGTATTCGGATCATAAGTCAATACATAATTTTTATTGTAGATCCTGTGTTCAAGAATTTGCATTCTTCTCATGAAATTATCTAATTCTACACCATCCAATTTAATTCCATATCCATCAAGATTGTTGATGGCTCTCTCCAATATGGCCAATGTATAGTTCCATGCAGTTGTCCCCTCCAAGGAGGGATCTGGATTGATTGGTATTCTCGGAACCCAGATATCAGGTCTCCATCCTGGCCCCCTCAGGATTTGTGCGATTATTCTCTCTCCCTTCTGCCCTGTCGGAGCATTATCTAGAACACCTCTGGCCATAAGCCACCTTCCTCCCTTATCCTCCTTCTCAGCCTCCCTCTCCGTAATTTCCCATATCTCCCAGTAGTCTGGTGGGGCTTCATTAATAGAGCGATTTGTTTCTGGCTCAAACTCCCAGGGAAGTATGTATTGTGCTATGTGAACATTGTAGGGTTTCCAAACCTGAGATGCTATCTTAGACGTTTCAGGATATTGGAATGAAGCTTGCACCGCATGTACTCCAAACTTACTGTACTCCCATTCAGACTTCTGCATCACCCTTTCAGTTGTGAACCAATTAGAATGCTCCATGTAAAGCCTCTCGAACACTTTTCTAAAACCATTTTTAGTATCAAGGAAGTATATTCTTCCACTCAGCACATATCTGAAGTTGCCTACCACACCAAGGGAGTAAATACATCTCAATCCATCAGTTGCAGTTGCCTCAAACCTATATACTACTGGATGCTCCAAATCGATACTCCATCCTACTGTGGTTCTGTCTGTGGTGACTGCAGATATAGGGTAAGTAGATATGGGAAGATATCCTCCTGAAATAAGTGAGTTCTGTATCCTTGAGTACCTACCCTCTGTTATTTCCCTCCTATGATAGAAGTCATCCCACCATGTCCAGTTCTCTAACTGTATTGGCATTGCAACGGCGAGTTCCAGAGCTTTGGGTTGAGCTCCCTCACCCTCTAAAATAAGGATATAATCAATATAGTCGTCCCCCTTAGATAATATGAGAGTTGTATCAAGTCCTCCTATGTTACCCTTAAACCCCTCACTGGTCTCTCTAAGTGCTAAAGGCCTCCATATTGCTTCTTCACTGAGAGATATCAGTCGGAGATCCCGTAGGGCTATCCAGTCTCCTCCTGAAAAATATGAACGGGGTGGAGACCTTATCTGGAACAATATCCTCACCCAATCTACTGCAGGAGGGATCTCAAGTAAATAGGAAAATCTCGTCCAATCCACAGAAGTCCCATTTATCTCAAAGCTCTCACCTCCATTAACCTCTCCTCCAAAGCTTACATTCACAATCACTCTAAATCCATCATTCAATCCTATAATGCCTACACTTGTAGCTAACTCTACAGTAAGTAAGTATGTCCCACCTACTTCTCCTATCTTAGGTGAAGATAAGATAAGATACCGGTAAGAATAGTCCAGAGCTGTTATATTAACTCCATACTCCGTCTTCTCTACTCTCATATTCCCCCCTCCATACTTACTCCATCCATCAAACCCCTCCAGTACCTCATCGAAGGAAAAAACATCTTCAAAATCCCTCATCCACAATATGTATGGTTCATCTACAAGAGGAAAATCTACATCCTTATACGATACTTCCCTGAACATTCCTTCCTCAATTCTATAGCTTAAGCCTTCAGGCTTCGATCTTATTTCAGTAATAGAGAGAAGAAGTAGAAGCATAATTAGAAGAGTAATCCTTCTACTCAACTTCCCATTTACCTCAGATCCTATAAAAGGTAAAAAGAGTTATGTATGAATCATCTATCTCCAACTATATTATTTAATTTTGCTTTATGTCTAATTGGGAAAGTTTTACATATTCTCCTAAAAAAATTATTAAAAGTAAAGTATTGAAGCCCCATTCTCTCCTTCTTATTACCTTACTCATCTTTTCATTTTCATATATTCCCTTCTCTGCGCCTAGGTCAAAGGTTGTGGTATCTGTAAACCCATCTGAAAAATTAGGTGTCTTCAGTAGACTCCTCTATGGTGTGAATCATCGATACCATCTGAATGGGGTAGGGTGCTGGGATGGCCGAAGAAATGCTCCAAGAGACACTGTATGGATGTGTGCATTGGAGACTGGAATCACCTTTTTCCGTTTTCCAGGAGGCACGGTGGGCACCACATATCACTGGACAGATGGTGTAGGTCCTCCAGCTCGCAGAGAGAAGAGTGTTTCAGGCTTCGATGGTAGGCCACTTAACAATACCTATGGTTTTGATGAGCATATGTACTTTGTTGAGAGTTTAAATGCCTCCACATCAGTTGTAGTCAACTTTGGGAGTGGGACACCAGAGGAGGCTGCAGCCTGGGTTGCCTATGCCAATGGAGATCCTGATGATAATAGAGTTATTGGGCGAGATATCTTGGGCCGTGACTGGATGACTGTAGGATATTGGGCTCGGCTCCGAGAGGAGAATCAACAGAGAATGTGTGTACCTCCACATCCCTATAATATTATATACTGGGAGCTTGGAAATGAGATATTCGGAAGCTGGGAGTTCTCATGGACTCATAGTGTGGAGAAATATGCTTTCGGAGGTGTGGAAACTCATCTCAATGAACCTGTGGTGAAGGCCAGAAACTGGATGGAAACCTCCTCCATATCCGATGGAACTCCCAACCAGATCTTCTACGTTAGATATCCCCCCATAGTTGAGGGAAGCCTGAAGCTAAGTGTTGATGGGAGGGAGTGGCTTCCGGTGGAGAACCTCTCTCCTTACGGTCCTGAAGATAAGGTCTTCACCATCAACTGGACAACTGGAGAGATAAGGTTCGGCGATAATAGGAATGGAGCTATACCTCCCAACGGCTCAGCTATACGAGTCTCCTACGGCTGCCACCACCAAGGTTTTGTGGACTTCTACCAGAAGATGAAGATGGTGGATGAAAACATAAAGGTGGGGAGTTGCTTCGGCTCCGTGAAGTTCATAAGACTTATGGGTGAGGAACATCCATACGACTTCCTCGTAATACACTCATACCATAAGGTGCATGCGTCAGATCCGAGGAAAGGATATGCAGAATCACTTGTGGCACCTCTGATCCTAAGGGAGTCCATAGAGACGCTTCGAGAGGCTTTGGAGAGGTTTGCAGGAGATAGGGCTGACGATGTCGAGATAGTGGTTTCAGAGTACAACTTTAACCCTCAGGAGGGCTCCTCCGAACATTTCGGGCATTCACTGACCCGTGCGATCTATGTAGGATGTATGCTGAAGATGTTTATAGAGGAAAATGTGTCAGCGGCAAATTTACATTGCTTCACAACTCCAGGTATAAGAGGCCGGTGGGGGAGTGCAATACTCTCTCCCGTTCCCAATGTGATGAGGCTTCCTGCATCCTACACCCTTGAGCTCTTCAGCAGATACTTGGAACCCATCTTGATCTCTGTTAATGCTGAGAATATTCCTCAGGTTGACGTTGAATATAATGGGAGAGACCATTCGACCTCTTATTCTGTCTCCCTGTTTGAGGTCTTGGGTAGTAGGAATGAGGAGGGCGACATCATATCTCTGCTCCTAATCAATAAGGATATTGAGAATGCTATGGACTGTGAGCTTAGAATAGATGGAATTGAAGGAGAGTGGATGGGAGCAACCTACACCCTGACTGCAGATAATGTCTCCTCCTTTAACTCAATAGAAGTATTGGAAAAACCGAGGGAACAATCCCTATATCTCAACAATATGAGACTACTCCCCTTCCCTGTAGACTTCATAATTGGTTCCCTGGATGTGGAGGTGGATCCCACAAGGATGTATGCCGTCTCAATTGAGGAAGAATACCTCGGAGAAGTAGGAGGATTAATTCAGCTTTCTCTTCCCCCTCACTCAATAACAGTTCTCCGCCTCTCCAAGGAGTCTGCTCCACAGCCACTCCGACGAATATGCCGAGTAGAATTTTATTGGGATGGTGAACTTAAGTATGTGGATACTGAAGAATCCTATATGTGGAGCCTCGATTTTACAGAGTTCGGGATACATACACTCAAAATTCTGGTTATTGCCAACTGTTCAAAGATCTCCATCGAGAGAACTCTATTAATCGTAAACTGGAAGCGGTGAGTTGTAGGTAAAATCTTCTCGTGGAACATTCGTATATATTTTTCATTCATAAAGCGTAAAAATATACTAGACTAGTTTTAAGGTGAGATGAGTCATAAACTCCTGGCAATCATACTTATTATTGCAGCTGTATTAGCTGCATTACCTTTCCTATTCCACTCCACTGGTGGAAATAAGAAGGATGGTAATAATAAGGGATATCTCCTCCTAAGAACTGGAGACGGACTGGAGCTCTACATATGGAGTGAACCTAAGGTTAAATACAGCCTAGAAGCCAACTCTCCAAAGGAGTATTCAGGCTTCCTCATTATGGATGTAGTAACTGGAGAGATCTACCCCTTTAATACAGGTAATATGGAAAAGACTGATAGGGGAGCAGCCTTCAGGGAGGTCTCTCAGGAATGCAGTATTGGCCTCGAAGTCCAAATCACTGCCGAGGATAAATATATTAAAATTAGCGGACGGGTCTGGGATACCTCTGGGGACGACAGAGCCATCATACTTAGGTTCCAACTTCCCTTCACCGGAAACTCCCTAGTGTGGTGGGAAGATCTCCGGAGATATGTGGCAGTTGAGGAGGGAGAGAGATATGACAATACTTACCTGCTTGTGGATAATTTGGTCGATAAGCCGAGGAGGACGAGGTTTTCTAGGTATCCTATGTCTGCAGTATGCTCTGATAGTGATGGCTTATCCTTTGCAGTTCCTCTTGATGATCCGAGAATATGTAGGCTAGGCTACGAGAATGGAACTTGTTTCATAGAGTATGACTTCGGATTGAGCAGAAAGGCTTCCAAAAATCCCTCTAAAGCCTCCTTCACCTTCATTATATACCGAATTGATCCTGAATGGGGTTTCAGAGACGCGGTAGCCAAATACTATTCCATATATCCTGAGCTCTTCGTGAACAGAGTAGGTAGAGGAGGCATTATAATGCCTACCGGTAGAATTACATGGATCGAGAACCCTGAGGACTTCCACATATTTGCACACTGGGAATTTCCAGTAATGGATGAGGAATACTATATTTACAATAATGAACATGGCTATCTGAATCTCCATTATGCGCTTCCAGGAACACAGTATACGGTGAAAGTTGATAGGGAAGATAAGGAACACCAAACCAGGGAGTATGCAACACAACAAATTTTGGAGAGACTTGAGAATGCCTCACAGAATCCTGACGCACCGGGGAACATTCTCTTCCTCGCCTCTGTGAGAAGCATGATCAAGGATGAGAATGGAGAGTGGCCCTTCTATCCTCACTACCCTGTGTATGCGCATGGAGGTATGGTCTGTCCATGTAACCCAGACCCTGACCTCTTCGCTGATAAGGACTACCTATGTCCAAACCTCGCCTACTACCATATCTACATCCTCAGAACCTTCCCCTATCGATCTAAAACCTTCTATAGACTCATAGAGGAAGGTGAGAAGAAGGGCTTCCGTATAGACGGCGTCGGAGTGGACTGTATGGCATGGCATAACCTCGAATTCTACAACCATAATGAGGAACACTTCCCCTATGCCGATTTTCCACTGACCTTCCACGCGAAGAAACCTGCAATATATAACGGAATCTCTGGTGCGGAATACATAAAGTATGTAGCTGAGCTGATGAGGGCTAAGGACCGGTATGTGGCAGCAAACCTTGTTAACAAAATACATCACCCTTGGTATGCTCCCTGGATAGACATACCAATCACAGAGATAAAGAAGATACCTCAACCCGACTCAATATGTTGCTACAAGAGAACCCTCTACTATCAGAAACCCTTCTGCCTACTCCTCCTGGCGCATGGCTCAAGTTTCGGAGCATTGACAGAAGATGATCTATTAACTTACTTCCATCAGGCAACCTTCTGGGGTTTCTATCCCAGCTTTCATGATGCACAAGGTGACTACGGAGAACCCATAGAGTACTACTGGACTACACCATCCTTCTATAATAGGGACAGAGAGCTCTTTAAGAAGTATCTGCCCATAATTGAGGAACTTAACAACGCCGGATGGGAGCCAGTGACCTATGCTAGGAGCTCCAATCCTCAGATATATGTGGAGCGGTTTGGAGATCCCTCTGCGGGTACAGTATATTTCACCACATGGAATGACGGTACGGAGAGAATGAGCTTCACAATAGAGATCGAGGTAGGTTCAAAGGAGGGGGATCAAAAAATAATTGAGTTGATCTCGGGAGAGGAGGTGGACTACACCTTCAGCAATAATCGCCTAATTATAGAATACACACTGGACAGTCACAGAACCGCTGTCTTTAAAATAAGTTGGTAGTTCTTTCTGGATACATCTTAGAAGCCCAAGGAAAAAGGTGAATTATCTCTTCATAAGGTAACTCATTAAGTGTCTGAAGAGATCTCGTGGAGGCTTGGCAATTCTCCTCGACTCAATATAGAGCACAATGGGCAGAAGATGCAGCACTGCCATTTTTCTGCCTCTCTGGATCCTATTGACAAATTTATGTTCCATCTCTATCCACTTGAATTCCCTGAGGATTCTTTCCTCATATTTCTCGAGTCTGTCCTCCCTCAGAGATTCATATAATATTTGAGCCGACCTCAAGGCTGGTATATTCCCCTCTCCAAAACTACTTACACATCCTATTGCCTCTCCTACACCTACTATATTCTCATATATGAATGGTTTACACCTCGAAGGTGGCAACAACCTTACCCAACCTCTACAGCTACAAACACTGCCAGTTCCATTATCAAACTCGTATTTTCTCCTAAGGTCTTTCAAAAGTCTCTTTGTTATGGAGATATTTTTACCTCCTGCACCAACATGCCATATATGATTGCCTAGGGGGAATGCCCAGGCATAACCTACTCTCCTAATATAGATGAAGACATCTTCCTCAATATTGTGTTTCTCCAGGAATTGAATTGTAGGATACAAGTTGTCCTCAGCCACCTTAGGGAGGAGAGCCCTCTCATATCCCGTTGCATCAATTACTATGTCTGCCTCCTTCTCTCCGAATCTTAGTTGGCTCCATAAGTCATGGAGCAAACGTCTTCTGTCAAATGTCACGAAGCCTACGTTTCTTAACATAATGTTGTTTATTATGATGTGTCTAGGTCTCGCAAGGATGTATTCATCGAAATTAACTCCAATCTCTCTGTAAAGCTCTCTGGCCTCCTGATATATAGTTCCCCATGCACATATACAGTCAGGTTCTTTCCTTACATCTTTCACATAAGTCTTGAAGTCTCTGCTCAGAAGTATGTGTAAGAAGCTTCCAGCGATTCCAGCCCCATATATCTGAATCCGCATTCCTTCCCTCTTCAATTCTGTTAAAATCTTAAATCCTTATGAATGCTTTCATCTCAAAGAAACTCCTCAGAGTGATGCTTCAGAATAGTGTGTATCGCAAATTTTTTATTTCTTTGAGAAAAAATTATGTTGGAAGAGGAGGGGGTTATACTTGAAATTATCTCTATTCTCCTCCAGTTCTTATTATCTCAAATTTCTTCTCCAGATCTTGTTATTGCTCTGTATAATGGGGTTTGGCTCCATTTTCCCACAGGATGATTATATAAGGGTTTGGACGGATAAAGAGACTTATTCCCCAGGGGAAATCGTAACAATCTCCTATCTTTCAGTATATATGGGTGTGCCGAATGGAGGAGACCATGTAAGAATTGAGGTATTTAACCCTGGTGGCCGGAAAGTATTCTCTAAAGATACGGTTGCGGATGCGAATGGTAGAGGAGGTGCATCCTTTCAGCTCTCCTCAGATGCGATGGAAGGAACCTATAATGTTAAGGCAACCTCATTGGATACGCATATTGAAGGAACCACCAAATTTGAGGTCTCTGCAGCAGCTATAGGCATATTTCTCAAGATGGATAAAGACAAAGCCATAGTAGGAGAGGAGGTG
>NJEE01000056.1 GCA_002255045.1 Candidatus Bathyarchaeota archaeon ex4484_205
TACTACTAGTATATCCACTACTTCAACTACTACTACTAGTATATCCACTACTTCAACTACTTCAACCTCCATCTCTATAACAAGCACCTCAACCCACACAACCACAACCCTCAAAATAATCCAGAGCACAACCCTAACCCATACAAAAACTCTCAGAAGAACAACCCTAATAACCCAAACTGAGTTAACATCTATAACCTCCTACATCCTTATGCCAACAACCCTCACAGAAATAATAAAAATCGAGCAGACTGAAACAATCCAGATGGTAAAATTCTTAACTTCATCAATTTACACGACAGTATCCTCAACCGTAGAGCTTCCTTCCTACGCATTTACGCCGATTGAGAAAATTATGTACATCATGTTAGGTGCAGGGATGATCGGTATACCTCTCCTATTCCCGATGTCTCTCGGGAAAAGTAGGAAAAGACTTAAGTTACTTCTTCTAAAAAGTGATACAAAGACAAACAATCTGGATATAGAGGGAGTCATTGTACCATTAGATGAAGATTTATCCGCTGAAGAAATTACCAAGGACGTTATAATTATAATCAGAAAAGTATAATTCACTTCCTCTAGCTTTTAATATTGGAAAAAAGATAAAAGCTTACCATCTTATTTAGGGTTCTGTCTTTCAGTTTTAGCCCTTCTCTAATGGGCGACTTACGTAACCAAAAGATGAGATGTCACCTAAACTGAAGATGTAGATTATTAGAAGGCACTGCTTCTACTCGTCCTAGGTCTACTTCTAAACTTCTCCGCCGAGGTGGCTGAGTGCCGAGATAATAGGCTTCAAAATATTGTCCTCAACAAAAGGTAAGTAAAAAAATCTTTTTAAATTATGTCTTACATTTATTATTGAGAATAGTGAGGAAAAACTGGATAATTCAAGGATTTCTCCTTCTTTTATTGAGTCTATATTATTTTTCTGTCAACACTCTATACGAGAACGAAGCTAGACATATAGAGAACTACACCTCCATAATCCTAATCACCGGAATGATCTCCTTACTTATCCTACTCTCCTTCCTCTTCATCGAGCTAATGTCTAAACAACGCCTCCCTTCCCCCACCGATGGTCTATGTGTACAAGTCATTAAGAAACCTGGCCTTCCAAGAATTAAAGTCCTTCTCCCCGCCGACTGCTATCTTGAGGTCTCAAACCTACACTTCGATAGGGAGTCTAGAAGACTCACTATAGAGGGCGTGGTTTATAAAAATGGGCTTCCTATCAAAAATGCCAAAATGAACTTCCTAATTGTGAAGAAAGGAGGCGACTAGTCCCCCTTCCCCCTCCTAGAAACTTCTCCAGACCTACCTCTACTCTTCGCAAACATCCTAAAGAATGCGAAAAATGTAAGTACTACGACTGCAATTAGGGTTATGACCTCTATTCTCGAGATGAAATCATAGATCTGTCTGAAAATGTCTCCACCAGAAATCTTCACAGAGCTCTCAACTACATCTATAATCTCACCTGTCTCAGATTCAAGAAGTATCCTAAGATTTTTCACACCAACCCCCCTGAAGATGAACTCAACATCAATAACTTCACTTTCTCCTGGCTCAAGCTCAGAGAAATATCTCCTATTACCACAGACAATTACAAACTTCTCCCGCCAAACCCCCAAGTTCTCAACCCTAACTCTGGCGATATTTGCCTCCCCGCTCTTAACCTCGAGAGGTTTCTCAAGGAGCTGCAGAGACCCACCGCTCCATCTTCCTCTCATCATCATAGGATAGAGGACCTCTCCTACCCTATCCGACCACACCACATATACATAATTTTCATACGCCTCAACCTTAGGTCTTGTGATATTGTGTTTATTAAATCCTCCGCATATCGATGCCACCTCAAACTTATCAATAACTCTATCTTCTCCCTGGAGAACTGTGATCCCAATCCTCCATCCCCTCTCTTCCCTGGCATACACGACATAAGTCCAGTTCCCCCATAGGGCTACATCACCCTCTATCTCAAACTCGCTTCCATGAGTTATCCTGACAGCCTCACCGACATCGCTGCCTTTCAAAATCCTCATGTAGATATCCCAATTCCCATCTATATTTTCCTGCCAAACTACTGCACATCTCTCCTCATAGTTATCAATCATGGGAAGCTGTGCTTCATGTCCGAGACTGATCCTCCTCGGCTCCCCCTCAATTTCTCCATTCTCATCATATATTGCATACATAATATCCCATACATCTTCACTCCTCTTCATCCAAGTTATGTATGTCCCACCATCGAATGCAGCAACCTTTGGCTGTATAGCCAATCCCTCGTCAACCACCCTTCTCCACAGCACCTTTCCTCTCTCTAAACAAACCAGAGCAATGTTATATCTCCCGGTCTCCACTCTCATATTCCACGTTATGTAAATCCTGTCTCCATAGCATGAAACAGAAGGATCCATGTTAACTCCCCCCTCACTCACTTTTACTGATTCTCCAATTTCTCCTCCAATCTCCCTAGCATATATCTCCCAATTCCCACTCACATTTGTCTGCCATACCACTACAACTCCATCCCTAGAGATATCTATATCCGGATTGAGAGAATGAAAACCATCATCTACCCTCATATATCCCCCCTCATCCAATTTCCTGTAATTGACTATCCATCCGTATGGTGTGTATTCCATCCAGACTACTGCATCCCACCCTTCTCCTGCCGCAATAGAGGGATATACACCACTCCGGTTTTCCCCAGATACATTGGTTGGACATTTCCAACATAATCTGATATTTCCCGAGTCGGATATGAGCGGCAGAATCGCAATAGTTATGAAAACACAGAGTAAGATAAAGAGTAACTCTCTACTAATTCTCAAATCTTATCCTATTCACCATTTTATCAAAACATAAATCTTTTATTCTCCTAAACAAGTTTATATAGCTTATTCTCAATTAAGATATAAGAATTGAATTCTCTCTCCTTAAGAGTGGTTGTTATACTTCTCATCTCATCCTTACTATTCATATATTCTCCTCCTTCCTTCTCTCAAGGTCCTCCTCTACAAATAGCCATTATTCCCTCGAAAACAATACTGAAACCTGGTGAATCTTTCGATTTGAATGTTAGGCTTTTCTCAGTCAATAGTACAAGAGTAGAGGTTTCTGCTGTGTGGTGGAACTTCCCATGGATGGGCAGGGAAGATGTCTGGATAATCATCCCAAACCTCTCAGACAGAAGAATATCACTCATAAACAGTTACGCTGACTACAACCACACTTTCACGGTTCCTTCAGATGCTGAACCCAGAGAAGGTCATATACGCCTATTTCTCAACTTCTCCGTAATCAATAATGGAGAAAAGGAAATCTACTCCTTCGTTGTTCTAGGGCCACTCATAAAAATTATTTCGCAATCTCCTCTCTCCTCATCCATCTCTGCCTCTTCAGAGAGAGTATCTATAGGTTCAACCTTCCTACTCACTATAATACTAGAGTCACAAGAGAATATAGTTGTCAAACGAATCCTCCTCCACTTTCCATGGCTGAAGGAGAATGAATGGATCCTAATTCCTGGAACTTCAAACAAAAGAATTCCCCTCAATGGAAATAGCTCAACTCTCAACATTGATATAAATGTACCAGGAGATATATCTGCCTGCTCTGGGAATGTTGTGATACTTGTTGAGTTTGATGTCCTTTCTAAAGAGGGTCAAATTATAGGAGATACGTCAGAAATTTTTATAGGGCCAAATCTTAAGGTACTTGAATCATCAAGCAAGGAACAGCCTTCTCCCCCAACACCGATTGGAGATATATTGATTCTCCTCTCCATCCTCCTCTTGGTTGCCATACTTATAACATACCTAATTCCAAAAATTAGAAGAAAATATAAGCCCTCTACAGAACCTGAAAAACCGAGGAAAAAAGTCGAACGGAAAAGAAGAAAAAAGAAAACGGCATCACAAGAGTCATCTTAAACAATTACATCATCTACCTCAAAGAAATCTGAGTTGATCGGCCTTCTCTTTTCATCTTTCTCTTCCCTCCCTTATGCTATAAAGAGTCAAGATCCCCATGAAGACAAAGAAGAGAAAGTACTGTCTTGTTGTAGACGTCTATACAGGGGTTCTCATTATGCTGTGTCCTCTCACACTTGAGCAAAATTTTATATTGATTCCCCCTCAACTTCCTTTCGTCAACCTGCAAAACCTTAAACCCAAGTTTCCATCCCTCCCTATATTTTTGCATACGTTATGTAGCTTTCCCTCATCCACTCCTACATCTGCCTCTATCTCCGCCTCCTGACCAGATGTAACCCTAATTATGTTACTAAAACTGTCTGTGCTGACTCTTCTCATGTAGATATCCCAATTCTCATCTTCATTATGTTTGCTAAACCTGTTGCTAAACTACTGCAAAACAGTCCTCACATAATCAATATCGGGGTTCATAGAGTCTCCGTTATCCCATTATCAAAATTATTGAAACAGCCATCAAATAATTCTTTAAGATTTGAAAATATCTATTCATTTAATTTTTACATAAAGTTTACCTTATTACTTTGAAGTTTCTTTTTTCATAAGACCTCTCGAGAAAGTTCTTAAATATTTATGTAGTAAATAATAAAAGTTCATAAAATGAAACTTCCCATCCCTCTCTGTATCAAAAATAAATATGATCGAATTGCCCTATATCTCTTTCTTACTACCCTCACCCTCCATATGATAATAATGCCCATTCCTAGAGGCAGCTTCATTTTTGATGAAGCTCACTACATACCCGCCTGTAGAAAATTGCTTAAGGGTGAGGCTGCAAATAATGAACACCCTCCGCTCGCAAAGTTACTCATATCCTTAACTATGGCCATCTTCGGGGACAATGAGCTAGGATGGAGGTTTACGCCCATCCTCTTCGGCTCATTATCCATCTTAGTAATGTATCTCCTAGCTAAGAGATTCCTCTCTCCCCCCTACACTCTGATCCCTCCAACACTCCTCCTGCTGGACAACATGTTCTTTGTCCACAGTTCTGCAGCTCTCCTAGACCCCTCCGAGCTCTTCTTTATAATTCTTGCAATAACCTTCCTTGCCTATGGTCATATCACTTGGTCAGGCATAGCCTTCGGATTCGCCCTCTTATGTAAGCTCCCAGCCCTTTTCATTATGGGAGGATTCATCCTCTATCTTCTGCTGAAGAATCAGACCTCAATAAATAGAGAAGATAATAAAATTCGCTTCCTCATAATTCTCGCTAAGAATCTGATTCAGGACCTGTGGAAAGTTATATACACCTTTATTCTTCCTGCTCTCTTCATATTTCTTATTGGGCTAAGCCTCTATAACGCGTGCTACCATGACCCTAACTTTACAACACCCCTGAAACACATACTCTTCATGTTTCAATACCATTCATCCTTGGTTATCCAGAAGCCTGAAGACTTCATCTATCCATGGCAATGGATAACCATATACCCCCCTCAACCATATCACATAGTAAATGTCAATGTATTAGATGAACATGGGAATGTTATTGATACTTATCCCTCTATCGCATATTATGGATTTGGAACAATGCCAATATGGTGGAGTATCTGGATACTTCTCCCTTATCTAGCCTACAAGGTATTCCTCAGCTATAAATATAAGGGTGAATCCCTTCCCGCAGAGGAAATAACTCTAATTTGGATACTCTTCTCCTACTTCCCCTTCCTCCTCTCAACCCTACTCCTCAACAGGGTCCCCTACCCCTTCTACTACCTACACACCGTCCCAGCCCTCACAATGGGTCTAGGCGTCCTCTTCAGCGAGGAGGAGATCCCGAAATACATTCCCATACTCTTCATCTTAATATGCCTCTCTTGGTTCATCTACTTCTACCCAATGAGGGTAATTCAATAAACCTAAAAGAAACCTTCCTCTCTCCCATTTTTATTGGATCAACAGTTAACAGCATGCGTCAGAAAACTCCTCAAATATGGATATCTCCCAAAGAGATATTTTCAAAGCCTCCCCCCTGACCAGAGCTCCATAGTGGGAGACATACTCATTGAGAAGGAGGGGAAATACCTCGTTAAGGGAAGTGAGCTACACAGACTGCTCCTAATAGCCATTGAGGTAGGCTTGTCAAGAGAGGCCATAATCTCCTCGATTTCCTGGAAAACTTTTGAAGAGGTTGTGAGACTCCTCCTCGAAATAAATAGCTTCAATGTGAAAAAACATCTGCGTATGAGACATCATGGAAAACTATTCGAGATAGATCTCTTCGCAACAAAGGAGGGGAGAGCCCTGGCTGTAGAATGTAAGTACTGGAGGAGACGCTTCACCAACCGAATTGGGAAGGCTGTGAGAGATCTGAACTTCAAGATGGAAGTGCTCAAATCGCTGCAACCTCCGATAAAAGCTGAAGGTATACTTGTCCTCCCCCTCCTTCATGGACCATCATATAGGGTGGAAAATATTGTGGTGACTGACATCTTCCAACTCGGCGACTATCTCTCACACACCTACTAACCTCTTAAGCGGATAACTCCTAATATGCATATACGTCTCTATCATAACCCTCACATTCTCAGGTTTCACTCCCATGTGGAGCGTGTTCGATGATCCAAATATATATCCACAGAAGGGTGCAGCACCATATATGTTATCAGTAACCTCCCTGACAACATCCTCCAAGTTTCCTGAGACAAGCGTCTCCCCACAGTTCACATTACCCCATACAATAACTTCA
>NJEE01000014.1 GCA_002255045.1 Candidatus Bathyarchaeota archaeon ex4484_205
GATCCCCCCCCATTACCCTCAATGTATATAATCCCAAGATTCGGAACAACCCGCTTCTCTCAGCAGTTTCAACAACTATCATTATACCCACAAGGAGCATTATCAGTTTTATATCAAGAAATCCCAACGCCTCCTCATAGGTAAAGAGTCCATTACTGATGCCGAACCATGCTGTGAAGAATGCTCCCAGAAGTGCGGCAACGGATATGGGTGTGATCTCAGAGATGGCCAGAAGAATTGTCAGGAGATATACGAGAAAGAGAATAATCATGTACGCTTCTTCTCCTTCTTTGGAGCTCTTTTACTGCCTCCTTTCTCCTCTTTCCTCCTAAGATTCTCAGCTATAGCAGCTAACCAATCGGCAACCCAATCCGCCTTGCTTTCCACAACTTCATATATCGTTCTCCCTATATCATATACATAGAAGGCAATCAAACCTAATGCGAGGAGACTTACACCTACCTGAAGGGTTGTACCAATCGTCCTTATAGATCCAAGTAAAGGTGCCACAGCAGCAGCTACAACAATTGTAAGCAGTATGTAAGTTATGTCAGAAACTATTCTCTTAGCCGGCTTGACCTTCCCCCTTCTAAAGAATAGGTCTACTGTAACATTCATAATTGACATAAGATCGTAGAGCAGTCTTACCGCGAAAATCAAGGCTATGAGCATTAAAGAAACCCACATAAGCCAGTCTGCCTTATTAAATGGTTCAACCTGTATTCCTGGTATCTCAACTCCTTCAAGCATTGGCGGTATAGTGCTACTTAAAAGGAGGACAAAGAAGGCTATTATTGCATTAAAGACCATTCTGGGTATTCTGGTGTGATACTCGCTCCTGACTCTATCCCGCTCCTTTTTATCTCTCTTTTTCCCAGCCATTTCTCTCTTTCTAAATTACTTTTATCTAAGGGTGATAGATATATTTATTACATCTTCAAAATCTTTATTTTAACCTCTTTTCAACATTCTTATTGGATGTCGAGATCTTATTCTCTCACGATCATTCTACTGAATGGATTGTTCTTCTTGCTCTTAATCCTGTCCCTTTCCCACCTCTCTCATGCTTCTGCCTCTCCTACAACTGTCTGGACTGTAAATCATACTGCAGATGATTGGAATCCTGGAAGCCTGAGATGGGCTATTCAACAGGCTGAGACAGATGGAGATGGCAGCCTCATCTTATTCAATATTTCAACAATGGATCCGGGATACGACCCGACAACAGGAAAATGGACAATAACCCTAACAGGAGACCTCACATGGCTGAGCCTAGAGTCGAATACAACAATCGACGGAGGGGGGAAAATTATCATCGATGGCTCGAATTTCTACATATTCTCGATAACGGCTGAGAATATAACCCTCAAAAACCTGGAGCTTAAGAACTCTCCAATTCCCGTCAGATTCTACGACGGAGATAATGCAACCTTGGAGAACCTCATTATACATGACACAGGTAGCTATGGTGTGTATGGAGATGGTGCCACCGAAGACCTTGAGATCCACAGTTGCACAATTTATTCAACAGGATCTTGGGGTGTGGATTACTGGGGCAACAGCCTTCTTTTAGAGGATTCCAATTTAAGCTTCTCCTCAGCTGGTGGAATATACCTCCAAAATACTGTAGGAGCTCAAATAAGGCGTACCATCATACACAATCACAACCTACAGGGTGTAGACCTGAATAATGTACTCCATATCTTAATTACAGATTGTAGCATATATCAGCTAGGTTCCGCCGGAATAGCCGCCGATTCCTCAACACAGGATGTAAAAATTGTAGGATCAGAGGTAAGTCACACCTCCTCATATTGCATAACATTGAGCAGCAGAGACAACCTCATCGAGAACTGCACACTTACATTTGCTCTCTCAGGCATACATCTCCTCAACTCCGATAATTCCACGATTCGAACCTGTATCATATATAACCATAGTGATTCATGCATTCTTCTCGAAACCTCCACAAATACCAAGATAGAAAGCTGTAAAATTTACTATGCGGAGAGTAATTACGGTGTCTACATCACTTCAGGCTCCTCAAAGGTTCTCATAAGAGACTGCACGATACATCATAATAATATTAGCGGTATCTCCATAGATGCATCTTCAGATGTTAACATCTCCGATAACCGTATTTACTCACATTCCTTTGATGGTGTCTCTACGGTGAGCAATAGCCACTCTATCTATATTTATAGAAACACAATTTACGACTGTGGAAATGGTATAGCCTGTAACATTGCCCATGATATTCACATCTGGAATAATGAAATATACCTCTTCACGTGGAATGGCATATCCCTCATCCAATCTACCTCTATAAAGATATTCTCCAATAGGATATATCATGGGCTGGACGGTGTTGCGGCACGCCAATCAACCTCTGTAAACATATCTTTCAACCACATATATGGGAATACCAAGCGTGGAATATATCTCTTCCAGTCATCAACAGACTTCCTGATAATGAATAACACCATTGAAGATGACAGTTGGTGCGGTGTAGTTCTTGAGGGTAATAGTAATGATGGTGTCGTCGGAGGAAATATTATACTGAATAATGGAGGAATAGGAGTCAATGTCACCTCCTCAGAGAACATCACAATAACACAGAACCTTTTTGGAGGGAATGGAAACCTAGCTATAGACCTCTCACCCCAAGGAATAAACTTCAATGACGGTATCTTGAATGCAGCCCAAGGCAATAGAGGAATTGACTACCCTGTGATCACAAACATAACACTTCTCCCGGGAAATATTCTCCATATAGAGGGCTATATAAATATAGAAGGTGCAGGATCTGGCTCCCCAACCTTCGGGAATGCGAAGATAGAGCTTTACTTAGTTAACTCCGGCTCAGGAGACTGCTCTGGAGGAGAATGCTATGGGGAAGGAACCTCTTACATAACCTCCTTCAACGCTGATGTCAACGGTGAGTTCAACCTCAACCTTGTAGTCATCGGCGTCGCAATTCCGAACGGCTCCTACCTATCGGCTACTGCCACCTTGAATGATATAGGAACCTCAGAATTCGGTCCAAACATACGTGCCATGACTGTAGCGTCAAGAATAGAGATCGCCCCTGAGAACAGAACCATACTCTCCGGTGAATGCATCTCCTATCAAGTTACTGCATATGATGACTTCGGAAACAGCTGGGATGTAACCCTAAAGTCAAACCTCACTATAGATCCCTCAGCAGGCGGAAGATGGGTGTCAAATACCTACTGCTCTATACACATCGGTCTGTGGGAGATGAATGCCTCATATAAGGCAAAAAATGGAAATATCCTAAGGGATCATACGTTTCTGTCTGTTGAGGGAATACCCTACACCTTCCGAGTTGAGAAGCCATTTGAGAAAATTAATGTGGATGGAATATATTATGACCCACCTGTCACATTCCGCTGGGAGGTTAATACAGTCCACAACATATCGGTTCCGTCCATCCACTACATAGGCAGGGACACAAGACATAGGTTTGTAGGATGGTCTGATGGCTACTCCTCAGCCACCCGGCAGATAACAGCCTCACCGCCGGGAGGTACATATACCGCATATATAATTAGGGAATACAAGGTTCTCGTTTATACACCATATTCCTATGCCTGCTGTAACGGATGGGTTGAAGAGGGCTCTCAATGGAGGATACATCTCAAGAGCAGTATAGCCATAAACAGGAAGGGAGACATGAAATACAGGTTTGTCAAATGGCTGGGAGTTGGAGAGAGCGCCTACAGAGGACGTAACCTCAGCTTCATCATAACTGTAAACTCCCCTGTACGTGAGACTGCACTTTGGGAGCCCTATCAATATCTCCTAAAGGTTGAAACTCCCTATAGTGTCGCCCAGGGAGGAGGCTGGAAGGATGTAGGCTCAGTTGTGTCAATCTCCCTTAAGAGGACTACTGTACCTCTGGGGGAGGGTGTGAGGGCCGTGTTTAGAGGGTGGAGAGGTGACTACACTGGAAATAAATCCACATTCTCCATGTTGATGAATTCTCCAAAATCTGTGGAGGCTATATGGGTAATACAATATAGGGTCAGGTTTTCCACGACACCTGAGATCGACCTAGGAATGCCTCCTGAGGAATGGAGGGACAATGGCTCCCGACTCTACCTCTCATTGCCTGAGATTGTCCCAGTCTCCGATGAGGAAAGACTATGCTTCCTCAGGATGCTGGTGAATGGAAGTGTGGTGGAAGGCCGTGTTTTGGACATCTATGTATCTGCCCCTCTGGACATTTATGCCACATACTTCCGTGAATACCTGATCGTCATCAAAACCAACATAGAGAAATTTGTGAATATCTATGTAGACAGCTCTCCGAGGGGTCTCGCCTCCCACAGCAAGGTGTTAAATCTCTGGCTGGAAGCTGGTAAAACATACTTCGTCTCAGTGGACAAGACTGTGTGGAAGGGATGTGGAGAGTGGTATGTGGCCAAGAGCTCTATGAGCGAGGTGAAGATGGATCGCCCCAGAATGCTCTACTATATCTACTATGCGGTGAACCCCCTAATGGAGTCACTCATCTACATCCTGCTGGCTGCACTTACCATCACTATTCTGGGAGTTGTCTTATACCTGAAGAAGTATAGAGGCTGGATAGTCAGGATCCTACCCTATCTCTCAATCCTTCTGACTGTCATAGTACTTCTCTCTACAACATACCTGCGGTGTGAATACTACCATGTGAACTGGCATCTCTCCCTCGATCCATGCAACATAGCTTATCTCCCTATCCTCGTAATTATACTCAGCTCGACTCTCATCCTATTGTATATCAAAAGGAAACTCACACAAGCCTTCCCATAAAATATAGAACATATATCTGTATCAAGCCTTTCATTCCAGAAGAAGGCTCTAATCTCCACTCCCTATGAGGGTTACCCCCAAATTAGTTCCATAATTCAATATATGCTTTATTTTCATCTTATATGGAAAAATTTTTTATCTGTTCTATTCTTCCAGAAAAATTCTGATGAGGAGAAAAGTCCTCCCCACAAAACTCTTCCTACCTAATCTTTAAATCTCTCCTTCCAGCCTAGAAGATAGGTATGGATGAGGTGATTCTCCGCATAAAAGTAGACAGATACACCTACGAACGTTTCATGGAGTATCGGTACTTCCTCAAGAAGAAAGACAATGCAGAGACACTTAAAGCACTGCTGAAGCTCGCTGAGAAAGCCCTGAAATCACCGTCAAATAGAAGGACTCGTAGAATTTGGCATAACTCCATCGAGATGGATATGGATGAACTGGATGAGTACACCGATGATAATGAGGATGACTACAATGATTATTATGATGAATATCCCTTCTACTCCTCATGATCCTCACACAAAAGATATCTTCTTGTTCCACCTAATCTTTCCTAATGACTATTATTCAAGCCTTCTCACTTAGAAAGTGTTATGGTAATTTAGAGGCTTTAAAAAACATAAATCTCCAAATCGAAGAAAGCGAGCTACATGGACTAGTAGGCCCCAATGGTGCTGGGAAAACAACACTCTTAAAGCTCATAGCAGGAGTTCTTAAACCCACCTCTGGAGAAGTTAAAGTTCTAGGTCTCCCTGCAGGCCACCCACAAACTTACCACAAACTCAGCTTCCTCCCAGAGTATCTCAACTTCCCACGACATCTTACAGGAAGAGAGGCACTCCTCTTCTACAGCGATCTATATGATATTCCACGCCCAGATGCGCTGAGGAGAATAGATGAGCTGTCCTCTCAGATGGGGTTGGAAGAAGCGTTGGACAGACATATATCCTCATATAGTAGAGGTATGCTCCAGCGTCTCGGTCTAATCTACGCATTTCTGAACGACCCTGAAGTCGTTCTACTGGACGAGCCTGCAACAGGACTTGATCCAACATATCGTATGAAGCTCAAGGAGCTGTTGAAAAGAAAATCCCGAGAAAAGAGAACCATCTTGATATCCTCCCACGTGCTCTCAGAGCTTGAGAATCTTGTTGATTCACTCACCATAATATCCAAGGGTCAGATTATAGCTAGTGGAGGTAGAGAGGAAGTTATTAGAAGGTTCTCCCCCTATAATCTTCTATTCATCGAGCTGAACAAACTCCCCACAGAGAAGTTTCTACGAGAGCTTGAGAAAATTTCTGGTGTCTCAGATATAAAGGTGGATGGAAGAAATATTGTGGTACGTCTTCCCTACGATGATGATGTAAGAGAGGAGATAAGCAGGACAATATACACACTTCGTTTCCTCCCCCTCAGCATTACGATGAGGAAAATAAGTCTGGAAGAGGTGTATTTGAAGGCAGTAGGTGAGAAACATTGAGTATCCTATCTATAGTTAAGTATGAGCTCCGATGGAACCTCAGGAAGAAACGTTTCTTCATATTTCTTCTAGTATCCCTCATTCTGGAGACATTCACGATACTAATTCCCCTCTCAATACCTCAGTTTCCGGTAGTTAAGAGTCGCATCGGACTGGAGTTCGGCGTGTTGACACTCCATCCATTCATTACAATGCTTGCCTCCATCGCCATCGTCATGAACAGCTTTCCAGAGGAGTATAACAGTGGACATCTCAGCATCCTATTCACAAAACCTATTAAAAGACATCTCATTCTCTTGGGGAAGACGCTGGGCTCCCTTCTCTCCGTCTCCATAATGGTTCTCTTCTCAACAGTATACGCCTTCCTGCTCTCCTGGATCCTATATGGTGTACAATCTCACTTAACAGGATATTTAATTGCATTCCTCTCTATCTCCCTATCCTCCCTCTTCTTCGTCACTTTCATAAACCTCCTTGGCATACTAACTAAGAGCAGTATAGCCTCCGCGCTCTTCACCTTCCTGCTGTATATAACCCTCACTGTCCTTGAAGGCTTCCTCATAGCCTCTCAGCTTATGGGCATAAGAGTCGATGTGAGCTACCTCTATGTCATGCCAAGTTATGGTTTTACACACCTTCCCCACACAACAGTCGGCATATACACCCTCCAATCCTCCCTCCTCCAGATAGGTGGCATCCCCCTAGATTCATCTATATGCCTCATAAACATCCTGGCATATAGCCTCCTCTTCTATATACTATCATACTATCTCTTCCGAAGGCTGGAACCTCCCTGAGAACAGAAATATTTAATGTCTCTCGGGATATACTCTCTCTCATGTCGGGGTATAGGCTTGTGAACCCTCCCTCCCTCTCGCAATGGTTTGAATCATTGGAGATGCAGGCTGAAATCTTCAATAAGACCCCTAACTTCTTCTATGAAACCTCCCTGAGAAACAGATTCTTTAAGCTTGAAAATGTCTTTATTATGCTATATGGAGAAAGGGTGGTGAGCCACGTACAAGTCTTCCCATCTCTATTTAATATTGGAGGGGTCTTTATCTGGGGTGGAGGCATAGGAGGAGTTTCTACAAGGCCTGAGCATAGAGGCAAAGGATTGGCTACATCTCTCCTCGAGGCCTCCATAAGATACATGGAGGTGGAGAACCTTCCAATATCTGTTCTATATACAACGAAATATAGCTTCTATGGAAGGCTTGGTTGGTCTGAGGTTGTTGAACTATCAAACTTCCAGCCCTCCCTAAGTGATTTGAAGAAGTTCGATATTGGGAGCTACACCTATACACCTCTCTCAGAATTCGACGAAATGAGCTCTCTTATGGAGATCTATAACAAGAATAATGTCTATAGGCCCCTGTCAAGAAGGCGCAGTCCATCCGATTGGATACTACAATGTCTCATGAGAGAGCCATTTAAAGAAGACCTCTCCCTCTCATCTGTCCAGCTGAAGGATAATATTCCAGTCGGGTATATGCGAATAGGATATGATAAGAAGTCCTCTTCATCCTTCCTCCTAGAAGCATTTTCAGATAGCCATGAAGGTTATTCCTCCCTCCTGTCTTACATCGGAAGAGAGGCTGAGAGCATCGGCTGTAAAAGCATAAAGATATCCCTACCAGAGGATCATCCCCTTGTCAGCATACTTCTAGAGAGTGGCTTCACAAGGGAGACTGTGAAACCCGGCTTCACCATGTTCCGAATAAATAGCCTCAAAGGTCTCCTCGCAGACATCTCTCATTATAAGAAGGTGGAAGGATGGTCTGGAAAACTCTGTTTGAAAACCGATAAAGGATTAAGCGATGTCCCTGAAGAGGTCTATATTGAGATAGATGAGGACGGCAATATTCACATCCTGGAGGAGCCTCCCACCTATGCAGCCTTCATTTCAGCTCCCAGAGAACTCTGGAACAAAGTGGCATGTAACATGATAACTCCACAGAAGATGACGGTGGATCCAAGAGTAACTATAGAAGGCGATCCAATAACCCCGCTCTACGAGATATTCAACAAATCTATGTTGAGACCTTATCCTTGGATCCTAGATCGATTCTAACCTCCAGGAGAGGAGATGAGACGAATCACAGGAGCATCTTCCAAGCCACTCTATGACATTTCCCTCCCTACAGGTGGCGAAGCTCATACCATTCTCTGAACATGCCTCCCTAACTCTCTTGAGAATATTCCTTCTCATCTCATCCTCTAGATATCTGCTCCTTCCAATCCACCTCCCCCTCCCCCAGTAGAACTTATGTAAAATATCCTCCTTCTCTGGGAAGGCCTCTACAACCCTATGGAAACTGTCCCTCTTAGCCTTATAGGTTGATGAGGTTATGTGCCCAACTCCTATCTCACTCAACCTTCTCACCAACTTCTCGACACCCTCCACATTAATGCTAGGGATCAAGGGATCTATTCTCACAGTTGTCTTTATTCTATTCTCAAGAAGAATCTTCACAGCCTTCAACCTCTCCTCCGGGGATGGTGCACCAGGCTCCAACCTCCTCGCAACCTCCCCAGATACTGTTGTAATTGTAATAGATACAACAATATCCCCTCTCCTGAGGATATCAATATCCCTCACAACCATACTTGATTTGGTTACTATGAGAATGGGGAACCCAAACCTCACTAAGACCTCAAGGGATCTACGGGTCAGTTCAAACCTCCTCTCCATTGGCATGTAGGGCTCGGAGCTTGTGGAGACTGCGACAGGCAACTTGGGGAGGAACTGAACATCCCTGAGAAGCCTGTCTATAACTCTCTTTTTGGGACGTGGTTTGAAGGCATCCTTTATGTAGGCTGTGATGTAGCAGTATCTACACGCATGGCTGCATCCAACATAGGGTGAGTAGCTGTATTTAGGTGGGCATGTGCATAACTTTCCTCTCCACGGGTCGAACCTGTTAAGCACCCTCCCCATTATTCTATACAGCACCTTCTGACACTCTTAAACTATAGGAAATAGTAATCCTCCAATGGGTGTTTTCCTCTCACCAAATAAAACTTATCATGCTCAGTGCTCAAAATAGAATTATGCTCAAGGATTCTCAAGACGCCTGGGGCCATATCTTTATGGATTACCTGAAGAAAGGTGTCGGATTTGAGATAACTGAAAGGGATGATGGCTACTTCGACGTCACAGAGGGTCCCCGACTCTACTTCAAAAAGTATGCAAACTGGGGTGAGCATGAGAAGAGGGCGATGAAGTATGTTAGGGGGAGGGTTCTCGACATAGGATGTGGCGCTGGCCGTCATGCATTATACCTCCAAAACAGAGGTCTCGAAGTAGTAGGTATAGATATCTCCCCCCTTGCAGTGGAGGTATGTAAGCTGAGAGGTTTGAGAAATGCTATGGTCCTCTCGATTACACAGGTAAGTTCAAAGCTCGGGAAGTTTGATACAATCTTGATGCTTGGGAATAACTTTGGTCTCTTCGGCAGCTTCAGGAGGGCGAGATGGCTTCTCAGGAGGTTTCATGCCATAACAACGGCGAGAGGAAGGATAGTGGCGGAGACTAGGGATCCCTACAAAACCGATAGTCCCGACCACAAGGCATATCACCAGTGGAATAGGGAGAGGGGGAGAATGCCGGGTCAGGTGAGATTGAGAGTGCGATACAAGAAGTTTGTTACACCTTGGTTTGACTATCTCATGGTCTCCAAAAGGGAGATGGAGGAAATCTTGAGGAATACAGGTTGGTATGTCTCCCAATTCATAGATGGGGAGAAAGGAATGTATATAGCAATAATTGATAAGAAGCCTCTCATATAACTCAAACCCTCATCATATTCCCGCTATCATAAACAGAATTGGGATGTCTATCATGATGGATGTCGAGACTGCGAATGTCGCATACTTGAGGTCAAGTCCCATCATCTCACTATATATCATTGTGATGAAGGCTGGAGGTAGGACTGAGAGAGTCAAGACAACATCTGCCACATCTCCCTCAAGCATCATGAGCTGTCCAAATAGGTATCCTGCTATAAAACCAACCGAGAACTTAGTTATCCACAATACCAAAAGGTTCCTCAAATACTTCTTGAAACCCCTTCCAAAACTCATGGAGAGATGTATTCCGAGGTATACCAGTATGAGGTAGGGTGTGAGGAGAGAGGGAGTCAGAAATAGGAATAAATACTCTGGAATCTTCACCTCTAAGCTTCTAATGGACAGTGCAAATAGCATGGCCCACACATAGGGTATTGAAAGATAGTTGAGAATATTCCTCCTCCAGCTGTATTCCCCTCCACTGAAGTAGGAAGCTATTAGATAGCACACGAAGAATACATAGAAGCTGTTCCCTACGTCAAATATGGTTGCCAGAGCTATCCCCAAGTCTCCATAAAACATCTTAAGGAAGGGTATGCTGAATATTCCCACATTCATCGTGCTGGATGCTATCACCATGCTCCCCCTCAACCTATTCTCCAACCCCCTCGTCAAAGTCAACATGATGAGTGCCAGAATCACATCCAGTCCCAGTCCATAGAAAGGTAGGTACATCATCTCCCAATGTAAGGGAACTGTTAGGAAGGCATTACATACAGTGAGTGGAAGTAGAATATAAAACACTACACGCAAAATATGTCTCTCAACAACTCGATATCTCGTGGCCCCTAATATCACTCCGAAGACCAATATGGATAATGCTATCCCTGCCTCCATCCCTCTTCCTCACACTCAATAAATTAAAAAATCTTCCCACAGTACAATCTCACTATGAAGCAGGAGGATTTGCTTATCATCCTAACTACTTTTGGAGATCGAAAAGATGCGGAGAGAATCTCTAAAGAGCTTCTCAGAAAGAAGCTATGTGCATGTATACAACTGATTAAAATTAGTTGTAGTCTCTATTGGTGGAGGAATAAAATAGAAAGCTCAGAGGAATGGCTCTGTATAATCAAAACAAGATTAGGGCTCTATAAAAAGTTGGAAGAAGAGCTCTCCAATTGCCACCCTTATAAGACACCTGAAATAGTCTCCATTAAGGCAGAAGAGGTCAGCAGTGAGTATCTTGAATGGTTATATAGCGTAGTGAGGTAAACTCACTTCCTTTTCCTATCGAAAAAACTTACATCCTCTCCTTAGTCAATGGATGTGAACAAGGTATGTCCATTATCGATGAATCTATCCGTGTCGCTGAAGCGATTTCCCTAAAGGAATTGTGGGAACTACTTCCACAGGAGGCAAATGCATCCAGAGAAGAGGGTGTAGATGTGCCAGAAGAACTATTCTATACTTTAAAGAATAGTAAGGGAAAAAGTAGAGAGCAGCTGCTCTCTGCTCTCAGAGATCTTTACTCACTGAACATTTCACCATCCTATCCTTACTGGGAGCCAGAAGAGTTTAAGGAAATAATCTCTAAGAATGTGAACGAATTAGGTAAGCCATCTCCAGGGGATCTTAAGGATAAAGTTAGAGGTGGCTTAGTTGGACGTTGTGCTGGCTGTATACTTGGAAAACCTGTAGAGGTTGTATCACTGGATAAGGTCATATCCACCCTAAAGCCTCTTGGAGAATATCCCATCTCCTACTTCCTATCGCTCAGGGCGATAGGAGCGCTAGGCCACACGGAAGAACCTATTCTAAACTGTAGTAGAGAGAAGCTCTCCTCAGCCGTCAGGGATGACGACTTGGACTACACAATACTCAACTCTCTCCTACTGAAGGAGAGGGGGGAAACCTTTTCAACAATGGATGTGGCGCAAATGTGGCTCAACCACCTCCCCTACATGAAGATATATACTGCAGAGCGTGTAGCATATCGGAACCTCACACTTGGATATACTCCCCCACATACGGCGAAGATACTCAATCCCTACCGAGAGTGGATTGGGGCAAGGATCAGATGTGACCCATTCGGCTACATATCCCCCGGTGACCCCACAAGTGCGGCAAGAATGGCATATACTGAATCACTTATCTCCCATGTGAAAAATGGTGTGTATTCCTCTATGTTTACTGCTGCTATGATCTCCTCTTCCTTCATCCTTGAGGATCCTAAGGAGATAATAAAAACCTCTCTCTCGGTTATACCTCAATCCTCTAGGCTCTATGAAGCGATAGAGGATGTGATGAAAGAGGCGAGGAAAAGGAGCTGGGATGATGCAGTACACAACCTTATCTATGAAGGAAAGTATTCCAAGTATCATCCTGTTCACGCAATTCCCAATGATATGATAGTGGCAGTATCCCTAATCTGTGGTGACAGAGATTTTGGGGAGTCTATATCGATAGCAGTCTCCTCAGGGCTAGATACAGATTGTAATGGCGCAACAGTGGGTTCAATATTGGGCGTCCTACTGGGTTACTCGCATATACCCAATAAGTGGAGAAAACACTTCTCCATAATAGAAACTATTCTCGCCGGATACTCAGAGTTCCCTATTTCCACCCTCACAGAGACCCTTCTCAAATTAATTGATTAAAATATTTATCAGATCGAGGAGTATTCTCGATAATGGGGAAAAACGGTTTGAGGAGGGCTCTCCTAAATTATCTCCGTTGCCCAATATGTGGAGCCTCCTCCAACTATATACTGAAGGCGCTGAGGAGATAAGGGAGGGTCACCTCATCTGGGCTCCTGTAACAGAGTCTATAGGATTTGGAGAGGAATCCCAAATTTCACTATCCCTGACTGCTTGAGCTCCAGTAATATAATACAGAGAGCCTTCTACAATCTATATGTACCGCTCTACGATAGGGTTGAATGACGTTCCGCAGAGCTTCTAGGCTTCCGAGAGAAGGAGCTACGTAATATAGTTGTTACATCTATGAATATAGAGCACGGAGACAAGGTTCTTGAAGTGAGCATAGGGACGGGTTCTAACATTCCCTACTATGGGAGGTATACTGATGCCCTAATTGTGGGAGTTGACCTATCTGAAGCAATGTTAAAGATTTGCTCAGAGAAGGTCATAAAATATGGCTGGAGGAACATTGAACTCATCCAAGGTTGTGCGGAATATTTGCCAATCAGATCCGACAGCTTCGAGAGGATTTTGATAGGGGGAGCCATATCCTACTTCAGTAGCCCAAAGAGAGCTCTCCAAGAGGTAGAGAAAGTTGCAGAACCCGGAGGCAAGATAGTTATTTATGAACAGATAACCTTCCTCGATCGTTTGCTGAAGAAGGATAAAATACCTCTCAGACTGACTCCAGAGAAACTTAAGTTGGTGAATTACTCCTACCTCTTTGGAAAAACTTCTACCTCGTCAAATTCATTAAGCAAAGCTCTTAACGTCTGAAACATCTTGTAATTATGTGTAGTATGCAGAAAGCTTGGCTCTGCCTCCTGAGAACTGACCCACATGACCATAAACTCTACAAAATATATTTGGAGGAGCTGAGGTCACTGGTAGGTGCTGCTGGATATACTGTAATTGGAGAAACGATCCAAACCAGAAGAAAGCCTCACGTAAGCCTTCTCTTTGGGAGGGGAAAACTGGAAGAGCTCAAGGAGGTAAAGAGACAGAATGATGTCGATGTTTTCGTCTTCTTTAACATCCTCTCAACAATACAATACTACAACCTCTCATCTATATTGGGGAATGTAATAGACCGGTATGATCTAACACTACAAATATTCGAAGAGATGTCTATGGATAGGGTCTCCAAGCTTCAGATAGAGCTTGCGAGACTGAGGAAACACATTCCCATAATAAAGCTCTTGGAATCAATACGCTTCAAAAGTGGTAGGGAGCATCCTGGTCCACGTAGCTTGGGTGAGTATGCCTACCACAGGAAACTTGTCAACCTGGTTAGGAGACTTAAAAAGATCGAGCGAGAGCTCCAAAGATACAGAAGGATGCATTCGCTACACAGACGTAAGAGAAGAAAATTAGGTATACCCACAGTCTGTTTAACTGGCTACTACAACGCGGGGAAGACAACACTCTTCAACCTCCTGACAGGTCAAGAGAAGCCTGTAAGCCCCAGCCCTTTTACAACACTCTCCTCCAAATACTCTAAAGTTCAGGGACTTGACGTCTTTCTCATAGACACCATAGGTTTCATGACAGGTCTGGATCCACAGCTCATAGAAAGCTTCTCCATAACCCTTGAGGATATAAAGGAGTCTGATCTTGTATTGAATGTGATAGATATAGCTGAGAACAACATAGAACTCCTCAAGTTGAGGTACAGAGAAGTGGTGAACCAGCTGAAGAGACTCGGAATCGAAGAGCATCGAATAGTATACGTCCTGAATAAGATAGATTTATTGAGTGATATTGATTTGGAGTATCGTGTGAAATACCTCAATCTAGAGAACGAGTCATACGTCCCCATATCTGCTAAGAGAGGCGAGAATATATCCCTCTTAACTGAGGCTGTTGCACGTAAACTTGCAAACAAATAAGTATCTTACCTCCTTTCCTGAATTCTCTTCCTCAGACTCTCCAGGAGAGGCACCCCCAAAAGGATGAGTGAAATAGCCTCCCCTAAGAATACTCCAATGAAGCCAACTTCCATAGGTAGGTTAAACACCATACCGAGGAGGCCGACTCCAATTATTAGTGCTATCACCATTGAGGCTATAACCCCTGCAAATAGAGGAGGGATCTCTCTCTTTCCACACATGTATATTAAAACTCCCACCGAGAGGTTTGCCAGTAAACCTAAAGCCATATCCCAAGCCCCATAGGGCGAAAGATAATTTGCAATGAGAACTCCTATCGTGTTCCCTAAAATAGCTGCATACCCAATTTCATCTAAGTAACAGAGCATGAGGAGGGTATCAGTCAACCTCACTTGAATAGGACCGTAGGCTATAGGTGATATTACCCAAGTTCCAAATCCGTAGAGAGCCGCAATTAAGGCGGAAGAAGCTATTACCTCACTATACCTCCTTTTCATCAATCTCACGCTCCGTTTTGGGGTTTATATCACTGCGGAACGGACGGAGCAAACCACCCGCTCACTAACTTTCCATCCCTCTCTCTTAATATTAACCTTTCTTTGTCTTCTCCTTCTCTCTGGCTAGATCTGCAACCCAATCAGCAATCTTCTCAGTTCTCTTCTCGATCATATAATATATTGTTGTACTCATATCGTAAAGGTAATAAGCGAAGAAGATGAATGCTGAGATACCTACAAGAAATTTTAACGCATCTCCGGCGAAGGGTATGCCCTCCACAATCCCAATAGTAAGATATGCAATGATCACTACAAATATGATTCTTATTATGTCTTCACTCACCTTTTTCAAACCCAGCTTTAGCTCCTTGCTTCTTTTCACAAATAGAATATCTATTATGCTCCACAGTCCTCCACGTATATCATAGAACATTCTCAATACTACTAAGATGATTACTACTGTGATACCTATCCCCACATACCAGCTCACATAGCATACCGGCTCCAAGTCAAACCCTGTTATCTTAATGTGGAAGAGGGGTGGAATGACGCTCGTAGCGATTAAGAGAAATAGGATAAGTATGAGGTCTATGATGAATCTGCTTGCCCTATACTGAAGTCTCTCCTTAAATTTATCTACTTTCCTCAAATACCTCCCTCTTTCAATATTTTCACAAATTTATTTAATATCAATATTTCTCTTTCTAGTCTCTCCTAAAATAAATTATATTAAGTAGGGGGATTACCTCAATTCTGCCGAGGAACATCAATATCATGAGTGTAACCTTGGTTGATGTCGGAGTGGCTGCAGTCAAAGTTCTGGGTGAATCTCCTGTGGTAGTTAGGGCTGAAGCACTCTCAACAAGGGCCTCACTAAAACTATACCCATCATTCATCAGAAGGTAAGCTCCTATAAAGAGCAAGATTACCAGGAGAAATGTTATCGCTATATGGCTCCAAGCCTCCCTGGAGTCCAGCTCCATTTCTCCAATCTCAACTTTTTCCCTGTTCCCTGTCACAAAGGCCTTCAGCTCATGGTAGAAAACCTTCCCCGTGATATATAGGCGAAGTATCTT
>NJEE01000015.1 GCA_002255045.1 Candidatus Bathyarchaeota archaeon ex4484_205
CTACGAGATTTCTGACAGATTTAACGGCTACTTCCATGTCGAAACTTTTCTTCTCATATTTTCATTATATACTGGCGTGTTTCATACCTCGTTGAGGACGCTGTATACACGAAGTTTTTCTCGGGGCTGAGCCTCTGGAAAAGAAGCCTTGAAGACTCTTATTGGTAGGGAAAATTATGGAGATGAGCTCATTTATTTCTGTTTATTTTCCTGTGATTTTTATAGAGATCGAGAAGTGGAAAGAACATCCATACGCAGAGGATTTTTGATAGAATCCATAATGGGTTGTGTGGATCGTTTGTGGTTCGTCCACTTGAGGTAGAGGTGCATTTGTGCAAAGAAGCCCATATGACTGAGAACGAGCATAACTGCGATGAAACTGGAGAAGCACAGGAGGAAAAGAAAAATGTTTCTCTTATTAGTAATTAAGAAGTGGAATTGCAGGTTGAGGAAGCTTAATAAGATGATCCCAAGGAGGATACCAAATATACTTCTTGGTCCAACGAGGATATTGAGTATGAGCGATAAGGGGAAGGATAACGGCGGCGGGGGCGGCGGTGGCCTCGATGGTTTCGGTGGCAGAGTAGGTGCGGGGGCGTTGATCATAAAAATAAAATAGACAAACTCATAGATTCCCATAGAAAGGAAGATAAATAAAGAAGAAATCAAGAAATTTTTGACTGGCTTGTGAGGTTTGACGATAAGAAATGTGGTTAGGTAGAAGGTTGTGATTGAGAGAAGAGTGATTGTATGGATTTTGAAGGAGAATGGAAGTAGAAATGTATAGGTATATACGCCTTCTTTTGAAATATCGATTATTCCATTAACAGTCCATACTACAGCGGGGGAAAGCAATATTGCATCAACTATCTCATCTAGATTTAGTTCCACCAACCTTACAATACTCCTAAGTCGTTTGACTATCAGACGAGCAGGGCCATTAAAGTCTAATTCTCTTCAGTCCTTTTTAACTTCTTCGATATTTCGTCTATTTTTTCGGCGGCTTGTTCTATAACCTCTTTTGCTTCGGCGATGGCTTTTTCTGAATACCTTTCACGTAGACTGTCAAGAAGGTTCCAACTAGCCATCATCAATTTTTCTCCTGCTTTACCCAATTCACGTACCTTTTCAGGGTGAAAGTTAAGCCAGAAGAGTCCAGGGAAAGGAGGCATGAGAAATCCGATTTTTTTGCGAAATTCTTCTCTTCTTTTAACATATTCCTGAAGAAAGGCTTTGCCTTTGTCGGTGAGGGTGTAACGTTTGATCCCAGCTTCTTGCTCTGGGGTCTCCTTGGTGTACCCTTTTTCCTGCAGCCATGCCAAGAGAGGGTAGACAGAGCCTGGACTTGGCTTCCAACGTCCACCGGTTCTTTTCTCAATTTCGTCCATGATTTCTGAACCTGACATAGATTTCTCGCTAAGCAGCCTCAGCACGCAGTATCTCAGAAAGCCTTTAGGAACAGTAGCTATCCAACGACCGAACGGGGGACTCGGAGGACGTGGAGGAGGTGGTGGAGGATGCCTATCTGCATCATTCATCGACATCTATCAATATCGATATCGCCATCGATATATAATCTTTTTCATAGCCATAGGTATAGCCAAATTCACTCCATAGATTCTTCATGACTAATAACCAATAGCTTGGAGCGAGACTCCTGTCCCATAGGGGTTCGTGGGTTTAAATCCCACCTCTTCCAGTCTCAGATTTCATTAGCTTCATAATAGTAGAGTTTACTTAGTTTATAGATAATAGAATAAATTGATAGTTAACAGAAAGAAGAGAACTTCTAAAATGTCTTCTGAAAATTATTAAAGGAATCTTATCATTAAATAATCTAAGTTATGGTGGCAGGAGAAGTAAATATGAAAATAGGTCTCGAGATCCATTGTCAACTCACATCTCTCTCTACTAAGTTATTTTGCAGCTGTCCCTCTAATTACAGAGGCAAACCTCCCAACTCGAATGTATGTCCCGTGTGCTTAGGTCTTCCAGGCGCCCTTCCCGTGCTAAATGAAAATGCGGTAGAGGCTGCTGCTAGGGTCGCAATAGCTCTTCACTCCAACCTATCTAAGTTCTTCATATTTTTCCGTAAGAACTACTTCTACCCTGATATGTCTAAGAACTATCAGATATCTCAGTATGATAAGGCCGGTGGCATTCCTCTTGCAGTAGGTGGTTACATCAAAATACCTGGCAAAAATGGAGAGAAAAAAATTCGTATCCGTAGGATACAGCTTGAGGAGGACCCGGCAAAACTAGTTCATAGGAGAGAAAATGGTCATGAATACACTCTGGTAGACTATAATCGTTCTGGTGTTGCGCTGATAGAAATTGTCACCGAACCTGACATCAAATCTCCCAAAGAAGCCAGAATACTTCTACAGAAACTTCAATCTATTCTAGAACACCTCGGAGTCTTCGACAGCCACTTAGAGGGCTCAATGAGATGTGACGCCAACATCTCTGTAAAAGGAAGCGGAAGAGTTGAAATAAAAAACATCTCCTCCTTTAAAGATGTTGAGAAAGCATTAAGATATGAGGCTGTCCGGTTATCCACTCAAAGGAGTCAAGAGAATGTCACTCGTCGCTGGGATGAAGTGTTGAGGGTCACTCTCCCTATGAGAACCAAGGAAAGTGAGGCAGATTACAGATACTTTCCAGAACCTAATCTACCTCCTGTTGAGCTAAGCGAAGAGTTCATAGAATATCTCTATACATCAATGCCTGAGCTTCCAGATATTCGTGCGAAACGATTTATAGAGGAATATGGCTTAGAGGAGTATTACGCCCATGTCCTAACTATGAATAAAGAGCTCGCCGACTATTTTGAAGAAGCTGTAAAGTACTATGACAACCCCATCAATCTCTCTCACTGGGTAGTGAACGAGTTAAATAGACGTCTATCACATTTCTCTCTCACTCCGAGGGAATGTAAATTAAGACCTGAAGGTTTCATCTCCTTACTTAAGATGTTGGATGAGAGGAAGATAACCCCAAAAATTGCAAAAGATCTTCTCTGGAGCCTTGTTGAGAGAGGAGGTGATCCAGTTAAAGAAATTCAGAAGCTTGGTCTCCGCAGGATGGCCGAAGAGGATACATTGATGAAGATAGTTGATAAAATATTCGAAAGTAACAAAAAGGCAGTTGAGGATGCTCTAAAGAACCCTAAAGCTATAGACTTCCTAATAGGTGAGGCAATAAAGAGAACAAGAGGGCAAGCTGATCCCTTAGTCCTACGTAAAATCATAGAAAGAAAGCTGAGAGACATAAAATAATCCCTCATCCACTAAATCTTTTTTAGAGCCACCAGACACTATACTTACATAATCTTAATGCTGAGTTTACTATCATCTTCACTCAATCAAGCTGTGCAGAAACTCCTAGGACGGACTGTTACTGATGTTACTTTACGTGAATACTTACGTGATATACAAAGGGCTTTGATAAAAGCCGATGTAGATGTAAACCTCGTACTCAATCTTACAGAATCTATTAAAAAATCCGCATTCAACCCCCCACCTGGTGTAACAAGAAAAGACCACATACTCTATCTCACCTACAAAGAATTGGTTAAACTATTGGGTGAAAAACCAGTTCATCCTACTCTCAAAAGGGACTCAACTGTTTTTCTATTGGTTGGAATCCAGGGCTCGGGGAAAACAACCACCGTTGCAAAACTAGCCAACTTCTACAAAAATAAAAATTATAAGGTTGGAGTTGTCTGTGCCGACACCTATCGTCCAGCTGCCTACGAGCAGCTGAAACAACTTCTCAAAAATATTGATATTCCAGTATGGTGGGAAAAGGGGAAATCCTCAATAGAGTTAGCTTCATCGGGTGTAAAGAAGCTTAAAGAAGAAGGATTCAATATTATACTGATTGACACTGCAGGCCGGCATAGAGATGAATCTACTTTAATGTCGGAGATGAAACTAATACACAACTCTGTTAACCCAGACAACACAATTTTGGTAGTGGATGGCACTATCGGTCAGGAAGCAAGAAGACAAGCAGAAGCATTCCACCAACAAGCTCCTCTAGGATATATTATTGTCACCAAGTTGGATGGTGCTGCGAGAGGAGGCGGTGCCATATCGGCTGTTGCTGCAACCGGTGCTCCTATAATTTTCATTGGAACTGGAGAAGCCTTGGGAGACCTAGAGGAATTCGATCCCACGAGATTTGTCTCCCGTCTACTTGGATATGGTGACTTAAAAAGTCTCGTAGAGCGTGTCTCCAGAATTGAGGAATCTGTCTCTGAAGAGAAGATCCGTGCAATGATGCAAGGTCGGCTGACTTTAGAGGATCTGGTAACTCAAATGGAGAGCCTAACTAAGCTGGGGCCCTTATCCTCCATCCTCAGTATGTTGCCTGGTGGTTTTAAAGTTAGGCAGTCTATTGACACTGAAGAAATAGAGAATAAGGTGAGGAAATGGAAGGCGATACTGAATTCTATGACTCCTAAAGAACGTTCCGAACCTTCCATAATAAATTCCTCGCGTGTAAGACGGATCGCCAGAGGTGCTGGTGTAGAAGAAAGAGATGTAAGAGATCTTCTAAAAAACTACTATCGTATGAGATCCCTCATTAAGCGTATTCGTGGTAGAAGAGACTTTAGGAAACTTCTAAGAGGGATGAGTGGCACTTGAGTCATATTATAGAAACTTCTATTGAGCTGCTGAAAAAGTTCCCTCTCTGCAACTCATGTCTAGGTCGTCAGTTTTCCCGTCTCTATCCTCTTCTATCTAATTCGGAACTTGGAAGAATTATTAAGATCTTGATCCTTCTAGAGGTTATTCACGAGTTTAAAGTCTCCAAAAAAAGAGGGAGTTTTCTCTCGGATATGCGTATGCTCATAAAGAATGGCGGTTTACAGGAGGCCCTTCTTCTCTATAAACATTATGTGAAGAAAAGCTCAATAAGACCTGAGAAATGCATTCTATGTAAAGGCTTCTTTGGAGAATTAGATAAGGAGGCTTCTAGAATTGTTGAGGCATTAAAGGAGTATGACTTTAATTCCTTCCTTGTTGGTTGTCATGTAAATCCCCGTATAGAACAGCTCGAAGATGAGATAAAATCCAAATATGGTTTGAGATGGGGTGAAAACATTCGTTTTGAGGTGGATAGGGAGCTAGCTTCCAGATTGTCTCAGATCCTAAATCTCCCTCTAGATAGAAAGAGGCCTGACATAGTTGCAGTTATAGACTTGGAATCCAGAGAGATAGAGATTACGGTTAATTCTCTTTTCATAAAAGGTCGATATAGAAAATTAGAAAGGGGAATTGCTCAGACTCGAACTACGTGGAGAGGGGAGCCAATTGATTCTATAGAATCTATGATAGCCTCCATCGTTCTCAATTTTACTGGAGGTAGTGATACCCGGTTCCACGGTGCTGGAAGAGAAGACATTGATGCACGTATGCTTGGGCCTGGCCGTCCCTTTGTATTAGAAATTCTGTCCCCACGCCGAAGAAATATTGATTTGAAGAAGTTAGAGAGGGAGATCAATAGAAGATATGCTAGAAGAATCGAAGTGTTAAACCTGCAGTTCGCCTCCAAAAAAGATGTTCAGCGAATTAAACTTATGGGAGAACGTGCTAAAAAAACCTATCGTGCTCTCATCGAGTTGGAGAAGGAGATCTCTGATGAGGAGATCCAGATGCTTCAAGAAAAATTATCGGATGTAAAAATTCTACAGAGAACCCCCCTCAGAGTCCTCCATCGACGGGGTGATAAGCTACGTCAGAAACATTTATACAGTTCCTCCTTTCGAAGGATTGGTGATACTCTCTTGGAAGCTGTATTCGTATGTGATGCCGGGTTATATGTGAAAGAATTGGTAAGTGGAGATAATGAACGGACTATTCCATCTGTCTCCTCCATTCTAGGTCAGAATGCCATATGTAAAGAATTAGATGTTATAAATATTGAATATATAAGAGGTGTGTAATTTGCCATCCTCACATGGATATAGAGTTAAAACTAGAAATGTGCTGAGAAAACATATACGAGAACGTGGTCTAAGACCTCCTTCTTATCTTCTCTATGAATACAAGCCAGGTGATAAAGTAGTCATAGACATCGATCCCGCCTTTCATAAAGGTATGCCTCACCGCAGGTTCCAAGGTAAAGTAGGTATCATCAAAGAGAAGAGAGGGAGGGCTTATATTATTGAGGTTTCTGACCAAAATAAGGTGAAAGAAATTATTTGTAGACCTGAACATATTAAACTTTTCAAAGGGTGATTTGGATGCGGAAGGTTCTATCTGAAAAGGAAATTACCTTAGCCGAAGCTCTCGAGCTCCTAAAAGTAGAAGAGGAATCCTTAGACCCCCTCCAAAGAAGAACACTAGAATACCTCTCCAAATTTAGTAAAATAGATGGTGATGTAGCAAATAGGATAGTCGAACGATTGACACAAGAGACAAGTTTACTCCGCAGAGAAGCTATAATGATCGTTAATATAATGCCCTCTGATCCTATTGAAATAACCTCTCTTTTCTCTTCTTCCAAACGGTACATAAGTAAGGAAGAGGCCGAGAAAGTTCTATCTATAATTAAGGAAGAAACTTCTCGAGGAAAATAAAGCTCTTCATCACATCATCCCATCTCTTGTTTTCTATTATAATAACCCCTTCAAAACGCTTTAGGTGGTTCAATATTTTTTGCCAAGGTATCTCTCCTGAACCAAGTGGCAGATGCAAGTCTCTCCCTCTCCAAGTATCACTTACATGTACATAATCAATCTTCTCTATCTTTTCTAAGTATCCCTCCATACTCCCACTTATATATGCGTGGGGGACGTCAAAAAGTATTCCTGCATTATATCTTTTACTCCATTCTATCGAATCTCTAAAATTAACTATATTACTATCCTTATACGGTAGATTCTCAAAAACAATTTCTATGTCAAGTGCTTTCATTTCCTCAGATATCTCAAACAGAAGTTCCTCTACCTCTGGATACATTCTCCTTCCTCTTCCAGGATGAATTACAACATATTTCGGTTTTATTTCTCTTGCTCTACGTACGGATCTTTTTATAATCTCTAAACTTCTCATTCTTTCAAATATATTGGCAGATGTTATGTCTATCTTTTTATAGGGTGTGTGAAATCCGAAAGTATATCCCTTTTCTCTCAGTCTTCTCAATGATTGAAGCCACGATAGCTCTACCTCTTGATCAACAATTTCCCAAAATATCTCTTTGTGATCCTTAATTTTAGATATCACAAACTTGTCTAGGTTCTCTGCAAAGAGGGTAGATATGCCTATTTCAATTCTTCTACTCACTTCTTACTCTCATTATCTTGGTACGGCCATAAACCCTCCAATATTCTACTGTAGCTCCCTGAATAACCTTCTTTTTGAGCTCCTCATCCTCAGGCATATCTGTCTCAAATGTCTCATAAGTCTCTAGATCCATCAGTTGAATAGATGAAGGCAGCATTGCTATCACCTGACCTGTTCTCTTCTCTATTATAGGTACCTCGATCTTATCCGAAGTAGGGCTCACGATTGTTCTTTTCACACCATCAAATAGGCCAATCGCCACAATCCTAGCCTTTGCAGATCCATGTTTCCCGGGTTTTGAGTGTGCTATTTCCACTATTTGACACGGTTCTCCATCGATAGTTATCCACGAACCTGTCTTAAGACTTCCAACTTCCACAATCTTACTCACGTCTATCTACCTCACTATAATCTCCCTATAGAAGGCTTTAATTATGTTTTCTCTTCTGGAATGTTATAGCATGAGAGATGTGGCAGTGATATATCCCAAAGATCTTTCGTCTGCGAGGAGACATGCAGCTGTCATTTCAGATAAGCTTAACTCCATGGGGATCCTCGTTAAGGTTGTGGAGATAAAAGAGGAAGAAATAGCTTCGTATAATGTTCCCCCAACTGATGCTGTAATCTGTTTGGGTGGTGATGGCACACTTCTGCGTGTACTTTCTCTAGTAGGAAGTATTCCTGTTCTTTTGTTAAATATGGGTGCCAAAGGATATCTTGCAGAGTTCACCCCTATGGAATTCCTCAACTACCTAAACTCTTTTATAGAAGAATCCTTTCTTCTTGAAACTCACTATACTCTAGCCTCATATCTGAATGGAGAAAAACTTTGGGTCTTCGTTAATGACTTGGTTGTATCCGTGTCCCAGCCAACTCAGATGATTTATCTAAATCTATTCCTGGATGAAACATCCTATCCAATACCTGTGGAGGGAAATGGGGTAATCGTAGCCACAACCCTGGGAAGCACGGGGTTCTCAATGAATGCAGGAGGCTCTATACTTACACCTCAATCCAAATCCATTATACTCACCCCTATCTGTGCCCGTTCTCCCATTCGACCTATAGTCATACCCTACGGAAATAGCATAACCCTGAAACCTCTCAGAAAGGACATACCAATGCTTCTAATTGCAGATGGCTTCAGAACACACCCCTTCAGTTGTGGAGAGACCTTATCAATAAAACCTACTAACGAAAAAGTTAATCTAATACGATTCAATGCAGATTTCTTCTCTAGGAGAATAGAACGCCTTGGGAAATAAGAGCATATACCTGCTTGATACAATGGTCATTCTCTCAGGTTTCTATCGGGCACATAATAGGAAATTCATTACTACATCAAAGGTGCGGAATGAAGTATGGCACCGAAACCCTTCCAAGATAGATATACTCCTTGTCACCAATCAACTGGAGATCTTGGACCCCGAACCACAATATGTGAAGAAAGCTATTACACATTCAAGGACGTTAGGCGAAGAAGGGAAGCTATCTGATTCAGATATAAGTCTAATAGCCCTCGCCATGCAGTTGAGAGATTCGAATAAAGAAGTTATAGTTTTCACAGATGATTATTCCATTCAAAACGTCCTCAAATCTCTGGGAATAGTTTACAAACCTATCACTTCCCTCGGTATACGTAAAATGTTTAAATGGAAATATGTATGTGTGGCATGTAAAAGCTCCTTCTCTCGTAAAGTCGAGATATGCCCGAAATGTGGCTCCAAAATTGTAAGGCTTCCAGAGGAGATTAAAAACCACTAACTTTAAATTAAATCTTTTCAAATAAGAGCTGAATATGACTTATCTTAAACCATCTTCTGCTTTTGACAGATATCTATCCAAATCTCTGCTAAATAACTTAACTGACTATCAATATGTCATGAACATACTGTTGGATGTGGCAAAAAGGGGTAACAGTGCTCTTATAGAGTATACCTCACGCCCCCCTCCCTTCGATAATGTAAAACTCAAATCAATTGATGTCTCAGAGGAAGAATTTAAAGGGGCCTATGAGATGGTTGATGATTTGTTTATAGACACAGTAAAGATCGCAATCAGAAATATCCGTAAGGTGCATAATGAGCAATTCCGATTCTTTTCAAGGGAGCTTTCAATCGAGGTCGTAAGGGGTATAAATTATCTTCAACTTGTAAGGCCTATTGAAAGAGTTGGTGTGCTGGTCCCTGGAGGGATGGCCTCCTATCCATCAAGTTTACTCATGGGAGTGATCCCTGCACAGGTTGCTGGGGTGAATGAAATCATAGTAGCTACTCCACCAAAAAGGGATAGCTCCCTCTCTCCCTATCTTCTCGTGGCTGCAGATCTTCTAGGTATTCGAAGTATTATTCGATGCAATCAAATAGCCGCAGTTGCAGCACTGGCATTTGGAACCGAGTCCATCACACCTGTAGATAAAATAGTTGGTCCTGGGAATATGTATGTATGTATAGCTAAATTGTTGGTTGCCAGTTTCGGAGTAGATATCGATATGCCTGCAGGTCCATCAGAAATAGCGGTAGTCGCAGATGGCTCCTCCAATCCTGTAGTAGTTGCATGGGAACTAGCCTCGCAAGCTGAACACTCTCCTGATTGTAAAGTTTTTCTCATTACAGATTCTGAAAAATTAGTTAAGGAAGTACGTGAAAACCTGAAAAGGATAAGTAGAGTTACAGGAAGGGCTGAAATTATAGACACATCTCTACAAGGAAGTTCTGTCTTCTTCTACCATAGTATAGATGAAGCAGTAGAAATATGTAACAGAATAGCTCCAGAACATCTCTCTCTACAACTGGATGAAAGTCTTGTTGAGAAGTTTCTGAACGGTCTGAAGAATTGTGGTACCGTATATGTTGGTCCTTACTCTCCCTGTGCAGCAGGTGACTATATAACTGGGAGTAATCACATTCTCCCGACGGGTGGTTTTGCAAGGGTTAGGGGTCCTCTTTCCGTTCTGGACTTCCTCAAGTTTATTCCCGTTCAAAGACTTTCAAGGAAGGCTTTAAGAGAGCTAAGTCCTTATATTCAGTTATTTGCAAAGTGTGAAGGTCTCTATACACATGCCGAAAGTGTTTCCCTCCGTAAGTAAGTCTTAATACTCCCCTCCACAAATTAAGAGAGAGGGTCTCCGACTTGAAAATAGGTATTATCGGGATTGGAACTATGGGTTCCTCTATAGCCTCTGCCATTGTAGACAAGAAGGTGGTATTACCCAAAGAGATATATCTAATCGACAAAATTTCGAAGAAAGCAGAAGAAGTTTCGAAAAAACTAGGTACAAATTTCATTTCCAAATTAGAAGAAATACCAAAGGAATGCAATATTATAATAATCGCCGTCAAACCTCGAGACATCTGGTCTCTTCTGAGGAACTTAGCTAAATCCTTGACATCAGACCATCTCTTAATCTCGATAGTCGCAGGTATACATACCTCAGAGATTGAGAAGATTGTTGGAAGGATCCCCGTAGTACGAGTGATGCCCAACCACTGTCTTCTATTAGCTTCTTCTGCATCTGCCTACTCTCTGGGAAAGTATGCAGACGAACACCACTCGAGAATTGTTGAGGAAATATTCTCCAAAATGGGTCTGGTAGTAAAAGTGGATGAAAGAGAGATGGATGTAGTTACAGGGTTGAGTGGTTGTGGACCTGCATATTTCTATCTCGTAATTGAGTCGCTGGCAGATGGTGCTGTTAAGATGGGATTGGACAAGAAGACTGCCCTGAAGCTAGCTGCCCAAACAGCAATCGGTGCAGGTAAGATGGTTATAGAACTAGGTCTGCATCCATCTATTCTGAAAGATACTGTCGCCACTCCAGGAGGTGCCACTATTCGTGGTCTTCATATTCTAGAGTCCCATGGTGTACGTTCTGCATTTATAGAGGCTGTCGAGTCAGCCAGTCTCCGTTCAAAAGAACTCCGTTCACTGCACAAATCTTAAGTCATTCACTCCCTTATCTGTCCCTCTCCTCTGATTACATATTTGGTTGTAGTCAGCTCACGTAATCCCATCGGTCCCCGAGCATGAAGCTTCTGGGTGCTTATTCCTATTTCTGCACCTAGCCCAAACTGGTTCCCATCAGTGAATCTGGTGGACGCATTTACATATACTGCGGCCGCATCTATGAACTTAAGGAACTTCTCAGCATTCTCATAGCTTCTTGTTATTATTGCCTCCGAGTGTTTACTACCATATTTGTTTATATGCTCTATTGCCTCCTCTACAGAGTTTACAATTTTAATCCCCAGCCTCATATCTAAATATTCCTCATGCCAGTCTTTCTCAGTCGCCCTTTGAGCGGAGGTAAATAACTTACACACTTCTTCATCTCCGATGATAATTGCTCCTTCCTTAGAGAGTTTCTCGAGCAGTTCTCGAAGATATTTATATGCAAAATCTCTATGTACCAATAGTTTCTTTGTGGCATTACATACTGAAGGTCTCTGCAATTTTGCATTTCTCACTATTTTATATGCGATCTCTGGTTCTGCATCTGCATCTATGTAGGTGTGGCAGTTTCCTACCCCTGTTTCTATTACGGGTACTTTCGCATTCTCTACCACGAAGTTTATTAATCCTGCTCCGCCTCTTGGAATTACTAGATCTATATACTCGCGAAGCTGAAGCATTGCATGAACTGCTCTTCTATCTGTCGTCTCAACTATCTGAATGGAGTTAGGAGGTAAGATCTCCTTCGTTGCCTCATTCAATACCTTTACGATGGCTTTATTCGAATTTATTGCCTCAGACCCTCCTCGTAGTAATACTGCATTACCCGATTTTATGCATAAGGAAGCTGCATCCGACGTGACATTCGGTCTCGCCTCATATATAATCCCAATCAATCCTAGAGGGACTCTGATTTTTGTTATTTCTAATCCATGTCGTGTTATATTCCCTCCTACTATTTCTCCAACAGGGTCTGGTAGCGCTGCCACTTCTCTAATACATTTCGCCATCTCCAGTATCCTTTTCTCGTTGAGCATCAATCGATCTATAAGTGGTGAATTAGGATTTTTCCTGGCGAATGCCTCCGCATCCCGCCTATTTTCAGATAGAATGAATTCCTTCCTTCTGAGAAGTTCTTCAGCCATCTTCTCTAATGCTCTATTCTTTGTTGATGTATCCAATGTAGCTAACTTCTTTGCAGCCTCCTTTCCTCTTCTCGCCTTCATTTCAACTTCTTCTTCAGGTGTTAGACGCATCTTTTATCCACCTCTGAAATGAAAATGGTTCCCTCTTCCTCACCCTCCAATATTCTGTTTAATATCCCTTCCTTCGTTCCATTCGCTATGATCACATGAACTCCTCCATTCATAGCTATTGCTGCGGCTCTCAATTTGCTCTTTATTCCCCCCCTACCCATACTACTTTTTCCACTACTCTCCTCTATCATAGTAGGAGTTATTTTTTTTATTCTCTTTACTATTTCCATCTTGCCATCTCTTGTAACATAGTATCCATCCGTCGTTGTTAAGATAATAAGTAAATCGGCATATATTCTCCTCGCAACTAGGGCTGAGAGTTTATCATTATCTCCGAATTTAATTAATGAATTGTCATCTATTTCTTCCAGCTCATGTGTAGAAACTACATCATTTTCATTAATTATGGGTATCGCTCCCATAGCTATCAGAGTGGATAACGTCGTCCAAAGGTTCCTATATTTCTCCTCATTCTGTAAGTCTTCTTCTGTGATTAAAACCTGAGCAGGAATAATGCCATATTTACTAAATTCCATTCCATATTGTTTCATGAGCTCAATTTGTCCTATCGCTGCACATGTCTGCTTGAGATGTATAGGTAGCTCATCCGGTCTCCCTCGTAATCCTATCCTCCCCATTCCCCCGGCAATTGCACCGGATGTAACAAGAACTATTTCACGTCCACTCTTCTTAATATCCACAATTTGTTTCACCAGTTTCTTAATTCTCTCAATATCTAATTCTCCGTTCTCTTTTGTCAAAACACCTGTTCCTACTTTAACCACCATTCTCTTCGTCTTGTCTATAATAGCCTTCCTTTCCTTGTAACCTTCCATCCTTTTGTAATCCCTTCTCTTTATTTTTAAAGATTTAACAAATCTTAATTAACTTCTCTTGGAGGGTGTGTAATGAATAACTATGTCCCAATTAATAGATATTTTAGGCTCTCTCCCAAAACTTAAAGACTATGTGAGTAAGAGGGCATCAAGCTGGGATCGAACAGGTGGAAATAGAGATTTTATACGTATCGAACCAGGCGAAACTTCTACACTAGCCGAGTTGGATGGCCCCGCCTCCATACGACATATCTGGTTCACTATCTCACATAAGAGTTCAAAATATCTGAGAGAAATGGTTCTCCGCATTTACTGGGATGGCGAAAGAAATCCAAGTGTGGAATGTCCAGTTGGCGACTTCTTCGGCTTAGGACATGGCATGCTCTCTCACTTCATTTCACTTCCGCTCAGTGTAGTAACGGTAAGAAACTCCATCTCTTTACGAGGAGGCATGAACTGTTTCTTTCCAATGCCCTTCAACAAAAAAGCTAAGATAACTGTGACAAACGAATCTGAAGAACGCTGTAATGCCCTCTATTACTACATTGACTACCAGAAATATGAACATCCACTAGAGGATATCGGTTATTTTCACGCATGGTGGAATATGGAAGAATGTCAGTCTCAGAAATATCTCTTACCTTCTAAGAAAGTCAACTTGGATGGAAAGGCAAATTACCTCATACTGGATGCTGAAGGGAAAGGACATTATGTAGGCACTGTAGTAAGTATCTTCAATCCAGAATCTGACTGGTTCGGAGAAGGAGATGACATGATCTTTATAGACGGGGAGAAGTGGCCTCCAAGCCTACATGGTACTGGAACCGAAGACTATTTCTGTGGAGCATGGGGTTATCCCTGTGGAAAATATGATGGTCTTTTCCATGGAATAACGCTTGCAGGAGATCTCATGACTTGGTCAGGATATTGGACGATGTATCGTTTCCATTTAGAGGCTCCAATAGCCTTCAAAAAGTCTATTCGAGTCACAATAGAACATGGTCATGCAAATGATAAAGCCACAGTGTATTCTAGCGTGGCATATTGGTATCAAACGGAGCCACATAAACCGTTTCCATCACTACCCCCCAAGGAAGTCCGTGTACGATATCTGAAGGGTTAAGAAGATATTTTTATACAAAACATTATCCCAAATTATTATCCTGAGCGGGGGTCGCCAATCCAACAGGGGCAAGGTCTGGTCAACGGCGCAGGGTTCAGGACCCTGTCCCGTAGGGGTTCGTGGGTTCAAATCCCACCCCCCGCACTATTCTTGCATAAGATTTACGTGCTAACTTTATACAAACTTTAAAACCTGTAGCATAATCTTTTTCTTATCTCAAACCAAAATCCAATATGGTTTGACCCCCTCTTAATCCCCCCTCCGAAGAAACTCCTTACTATACTCCTTAAACCGTCTCTCAAGACTCTTCCTCATCTTTTTTATCTTTCGTGTCTTGCTGCATATATAAATTCATATAGCGGTGAACGTTGAGACCGTCAGACAGTTGATTTAGAAGCGACCCGAAGTACGTACACGAGGGACGGGAGAACTTATGTTGGCGTCTTTCCAACTTGAAGTGACTAGAAAAAGGACCTGCTATAAGTATAGTGACGTTTGGTATTCTCAATTGACTTAAGAGAAAAGATAAAAATACCGAACCTCAAATTTGTTCTGTTATGATACCTTTCAAATTATCTGTGATTTCTGATGAAGTTTCTCAGGATCTAGAAGTCGTTGCCAAATTCGCAAACCATTATGGTCTAGATGGTATAGAGATTAGAACCGTTTGGAACAAACCTCCACAACAGCTTGTTGGAGATCTCTCACAAATTAAAACAATACTCAGAGATTATGGATTAGAAGTTCCTTGCATTGCTTCTCCCTTCTATAAAGCCAACATTGACAATATTTCTGAAATTAAGGAGCACCTCTCCATCTTAGAGAAATGTATCTTATTGGCAACTTCATTGGAGTCCAATATTATCCGTGTGTTCACCTTTTGGAGGAAGGATACTTTCTGGAATTTTATGGATCGCATTCTTGAATTATATAAAGAGCCTATAAAGATGGCAGAAGAGAATGATGTATTTTTAGCTGTAGAAAATGAGCCATCCACCTTCGCCACCAATGCAAAGAAAGTTTCAGCTCTTCTTAAGAAGGTAAATAATCCCCGTCTGAAAGCTATATGGGATCCTGGGAATGACCTCTCTGATCCTGATGGAGAAAACCCCTATCCTGAGGGTTATAACTACATCAAAGAATATATAATCCATGTCCATTTGAAAGACGGTATTAGAAAGGATCTAGGTAAATATGAACCCACTGCCATAGGAAAGGGAGAGGTAGATTATCTGAATCAATTTAAAGCCCTCTTAAGGGATGGATACAAAGGGTATCTATCCTTAGAGACACATTGGCGACCTGAGAAGAAACTTTCTGAAGAACAGCTAGTCACACCCGGTGGATCATCTTTCTCAGAAAGAGGTAAGGAAGCCTCAGCAATATGTATGGAAAATCTACTTCAAATACTTCGTTCTCTCTGATTTAAAAATATGTGTATGGCGCCGCGGGCAGGATTTCCAAAGGCCTAAGCCTTTTTGAACCTGCGACCCCAGAAGGGGACCAGATCTCGAGTCTGGCGCCTTTGACCTGGCTCGGCCACCGCGGCACCCCATTACAATAATTTTAAGATAGGCCGTTATTAATTTTCAGGTAGCATCCCCTCAAGATGTGGATCCGCTTTTAATGCCCTTATTAAGATCTTCTTTGGAATGTTGAGACTTATTCTACGCGTCCTCCCATATCTCCCCTGACTGACTATCTTGCAAAGTATTATTCAATATGCACAATAAAAGTAATCTCGAGTGAAGAGGTAATGTTCTTATTGACTCAAAATATCTATCTTCTTCGATTGTTTTTAAAGCCATATCCACAGACTCTAAGGTAACAACATTATCTCCTTTTCTTTCAGCGATCTCTCCTGCTACTCTAAGCAACTCTAAAGCTCTTCTAGCATCTCCGTGTTCTCTCGCTGCCAAGGCTGCACAATATTCTATGACTCCCTCCTCCAAGGCATTCTTATAGAATGCCTCCTTTGCTCTCTCCTTCAATATGTCTGTGAGCTCTTCAGCATTGTATGGTCTGAAGAGAACCTCCTCCTCACTTAAACTACTTAGTACTCTTGGATCTAAGTACTCCTTGAATGTAAGATCGTTTGAGATCCCCACCAATGTCACTTTTCCTACTCCAATATTCTCATTTATTCTCGTGAGTTCGTAAAGGACTTTGTCACCGTTGGCATTTTTTGCAAGTGTATCAATCTCATCGAGTGTTATTACCAGCATACCATCCATTTTTCTTAATCCTCTCAATATCCTGTTGTAAACTTCACCTGTTGCTATACCAGTAAAGGGAACTTCTACCTCTACTGATGTGGCGATGGAGGACAATGTTCTATAAGCTGTGCCACTTATCCTACAATTTACGTAGCATAATGTGTTATTCAGATGGAGCTCTTCACATTTTGCCTGCAATTTTTTTATAACTTTCTTTATGCATGCCGTCTTCCCTGTTCCAGGCTTCCCATATATCAGAATATTTGATCCCCTTATTCCTTTAAGAATTGGTGCGAGTATTTCTGCGAGTTTTCGTATCTCCTTCTCCCTGTGAGGTAGCTTCTCTGGAATAAAGTCGGAGCGTAGTACCTCTCTATTTTTGAATATTCCCCTCGTTCTTAGAAGCCTTTCAAATACTTCATCCACCACGTCTCTTTCATCCATTGGAAAATCTGTAATTTCATATATTTCACGTGAGGTTAAAATAATGTAATGCTAATCCTTTTTGTGATTCATCACAACTTTTACTGACACTACCTTTCCCTAGAGATACTCCTTCCAATATCTTACAGTCTTCTCTAGGTCATCAACTACTCTTTTTTCGCTTTCCTCAAACGCGTGGATAATCTCAAAAACCAATACTGTTCCCTTTGAACCCCCTTCATCCAAAGCCTCTAGAACTTTCTCTGGCTTTATTATCCCCCTTCTATTATATTTCTCAGTAAAAGGCCAGTGTCTATCTCCTTTACCGTCTGTCTGCTGTACATGGAGAACTGGTATGTCTCGAGCCAATCTTCTAAGCCATTCATAAGGATCTCTATCCTCCCTTCTTCTCACATCCTTTGCACATGTATGTCCCAAGTCAACGCAATACTTCAAAGGAACCCCCCTTCCTTCGTTTGCCCTTTCCAAAATTTCTTCTGCCTCCTTAATTGTGTGAGGTGGTTCCCTTGCTATTGGCATAGGCTCCCACAATAGAAACTCATGACCTTCTTCCTCAGATTTCCTCCTCAGTACTTTAACTCCTTCAATGACCCTCTCCAACATTTTCTTTCTTCTATTTCTATCTTCATAGTCCTGCATTGTTAAAGCAGAAATATGCCCCCCGTACCCTCTTGCCCCCATGATAGTCGTCAACTCAATTGCCTTCAAATGCCACTCTAATCCATCTGCCCTCACATAAGGATCTGGATGTCCCAACAAGTTGAATGAGTATGCAGCTAAACCTGTAAAACAAGTATCTATCTTCACTTCATACTCCTCTGAGTTTGCCCTCACCTTATATGCCTCATATCGCCCGCTCCGTGAATATAGCAAAGGATCTAAAAGATCCAAAGAAAACTGTACAATATCTAACTCCAGCACTTCTCTTACTATTTTCATCCATTCCTCCGGCTTTACAAACCTTTTTACTGCAAAACAATTATTTATTCCTAACATGTACCTTGCTCTCATTAAGTTCTCTCTTCCTCTGTAGATTTTTAAATTTAATCGTGGTAAAGAAAACTTTTTTATAATAGACAAGCTGGATATTTTATCCAGCTATGTGGATGTTACAAAGAAACAATAAAGGAATCTCTCAACGTGTCTCGCTCATTGCATTATTCACTGCCCTATCTGTATCTACAAATTATCTTCTATTCCCCCTCCCAAATGTTGCCTTGATGGACGCCATCGTCTTCTCCTCTGCTGCAGTTATCGATCTCTATGTGGGTCTCTCTGTCGCAATTCTAAGTTGGCTGGTATACGGTGTGTTTAATCCATTGGGTGGCTCATATATGGTTATTTTTACTGCTCCTTCTGAACTTGTTTATGTTCTCTTTGCTGCCTTATTTAGGTGGTATCTTCTGAAGCTGAAACAGAACTCTATCTTTGAGCTTGTATCTATTTCTTCTCTTTTCGCCTTTTTCTCTACATTATGTTACGACCTAATTACAAATGGGGTAACTGGTCTACTATGGTATAACTCAATTATCATGGGGTTACTTACAATGAATTTTCCAATACCAATGGGGATAATTCACGAAGTATCAAATATGGTTCTCTTTCCAGTTATTCTTTCTTTATTCTTCAAATTTTATGGATCAAACAATGGAGGTGAAAATAATGAAATATAAACAACTTTCCTTTATTTTAGCAATTTTGTTAGTACTTTCAGCTCTGTTCAATCTATATCAGTGGCAAAAATTTAATAATCTCGAAAATGAATATACCGATCTTTTACAATCTATTAATAAAATCTCCTATAAAGTGTCTTTGCTAATAAGTTTTGGAAATGGTACCCGCATATGGTTCAATAACACACGGATCCCAATCGGCTGGTCTCTTTTCAATCTTACATATTATCTTACAGAGGGTAATATGCAATTCACTGCAACCCAATGGGGGCCATTTATAACAAGTATTCTCTCTGTATCTCAATATGATAATCGTTATTGGTTGTGGTATTATTGGGATCCATCTGCTCATGAGTGGCTTCCTGGAGAAGTCGGTGCCGCCGATTATTATCTCAAAGATAACGATATAATTGCATGGTGCCTTTGCGAATGGGGAGAAACACCATAAATTTCCCCTTCTGCTTTATTTATTATAATGTTCGCTACATTAAATGAAGCTATAACTTTTATTCGTTCTTATTTAACGGAAACAGAAGGGCCTCCTAGAGTGTTTGATACTTCCCATATTATTCTTGCCCTTTACTACGTCTTCAATAAAGGCCCCTGCTCCCGTACCTCTTTATCTGCTTATCTAAATCTGGGAGAAGGAAGCATTAAGAGCATGATCCGAATAATGAAGAATTTAGGGCTTATAAATACCACTTTTAAGGGATGTTACCTCACGGAGCTTGGTTCGCAGATTATTCAGCTATTTAGATATTATTTCCCCCTCATTGTTGAAGAGGTCCCAAACCTCAAATATGTAAAAATGGGTAACTTCAATAGCCTAATAGTATTACGACACATTAGTATCTCAAACTTCATAAAATTAAGAGATATGTTCATCAGAAAGGGTGCTGAAGGTGCTTCTATTCTCCATTTTCAAGATAATATTCTCTCCATACCTCTTGTTATAGAAGATCTTAGTATACACTCAGAGGAAGATTATTCCATTCTTCATAATTTTCCATTGAAAAATGGTGATTTTCTTGTGATATGTGGTGCGGATATTCGACAAAAGGCTCTTATAGCTGCAATTTCAGGTTTACTTTCATCTATAAATCTTTTTATTCATCTAGAATGAGCTTCTCTATGTGGACCGTCGCAAGAAGAGAAAGATCGTTGTAACTGCTGCTTTGCCATACGCAAATGGCTACTTGCACATAGGTGGTGTAGCAAGCACCTATCTTCCATCTGACATCTTTGCAAGATACTGCCGTATGAGAGGATATGACGTAGTGTTCACCTGTGCAACTGATGATTTCGGGACTCCAATATTGATAAACGCAGAATCCGAGGGTCTCTCTCCCGAAGAGTATGTGAGGAAATGGTTTATAGAGGATCAAAAGGATTTCGAAAAATTGGGGATCTTCTTCGATTTTTTTGGCCAAACTAGTAGCAAAGAAAATATAAAGATGGCTCAGTCCTTCTTTACCTCACTCTACAAAAAGGGCTTCATCTATGTACGTGAGGTGATCCAACCATATTGTGAAAAATGTAAGAGATTTCTTCCAGATAGGTATCTGAAAGGTACATGCCCTTATTGTGGCGCAAAAGATCAATATTCTGATTACTGTGAAGTCTGTGGGCGTGTAATACCTGCTGGAAAGTTAAAGAATCCACATTGCGCTATTTGTGGCTCTAAACCCATCTATAAGAAGAGTAAACATTACTTCTTTAAACTTTCTGCTTTCGCGGAGAAGCTTATGAAATGGCTTACTGCCAATGAAAAACTGCAAAAGGAGGTCAAAAACTATGTAATCCAGTGGATAAAGGAAGGGTTAAAGGACTGGGACATCACTCGGGATATTCCTTGGGGCGTTCCTATCCCCTTGAAAGAGGCGGAGGGGAAGGTTCTGTATGGGTGGTTTGACAATCACCTCTGTTATATAACCGTTACATTACTTGCTTTAGAAAGAAGAGGTATAGCCACTCCTGAAAAGTTCTGGAACGAAGCTGAAATATATCACTTCATAGGAAAGGATATAGTTTATCATCATTATCTTTATATGCCTGCCATTCGTCTCGCTGATGGGCGTTTTAAGCTACCTGACTATATTCCTACAAGAGGTTACCTCACTCTCTATGGTAAAGGTATGTCCAAGAGTCGAGGTTGGTTTATAAGTTTGAGAGATTTTCTATCCTCCTTTCCAGCTGATTATCTTCGTTTTTATTTAAGTAGAATCACCCCCTACAGCCAGACGGATATAGATTTTGACTGGGATGACTTCTTAGCAAAAATAAATAACGAGTTGGTGGCAAGCATCGGGAATTATATTCATAGAGTTATAACTCTAATTAACCGATTTCACGATGGTATCGTGCCTTCTCCGTCAAACCCTGATCGCCTTGATGAAAACTTTAAAGATCTCACCCTTCAACTGCCTTATATTGTAGGTGACTTCATAGAGAAAAATCAACTTGATCTTGCTCTACAAAAAATTCTCGAGTTTTCAAAGAAATGCAATCAATATTTCCAAACTAAGAAGCCATGGATTAGAAATGATGCCTCAAGAAATTGTTTATACTTCTCCATAAATGCCGTAAGGACCTTGGCGATAGTATTAGCCCCCTTTATTCCTTTCTCTTCTCAAAAAATATGGCATCTTCTAAATCTTCCAGGAAGAGTGCATGATGCTAACTGGGACTCTACGGCTGAATTGAAAATAGCCCCTGGCCATAAAATTGGCGAACCACAGGTATTATTCAAAAAAATAGATCCTAAGAAGATAGAAGAGGAAAAATCCAAATTAAAGAGCTCCTCTTCAAAGGAACAGTCTTCCCCACTTAAGTTATTAAAGACATTGAGAATAGGACGTATAACCAATGTCAGGAAAATAGATCCTAAATACCTACATCTGGAAATTACAGTCGGTAATAAAAAGTACTCCTCGGTAGCTGGGTTAGGCGTTTACTACTCCGCCGAGGATCTTAAGAATAAATTAGTAGTTGTAATGATAGATTTACCTCCCAAAAGAATACATGGTGTAGAATCCAATTCCATGATCCTAGCTGCTGACACCTCTCCCCCCACTCTAATTATTCCAGAAAAGAAAGTCGCTCCTGGTACGAAGATTAGATAAAGGACTTTTCCATTTGGTAAAGTCCGAACTCTATTGGTATCTCCTCCTCCATTCCTGAATCTGGTTCTATATTAGGTAGCTCAATTGGATAAAATCCATATCCTGAATAAAGCTGTGGGGACTTCACTCCTGTAAGAAGGAGTGTAACCTTGAGATACTCCTTCAATGACGGATCGATTCTATATCCCCAAAAAACATTTGCATCATCTTTCAACATATTACTAACCAAGTAGGCTGTATGCACTACCTCTGAAAGTGTCATCGAATAATCTCCAGTAACGTAGATCAATGCCCCTGTTGCTCCATCATATGAGAGATCTATCAGAGGATTGTTGAGTGCTCTTCTCACAGCATCCTCTGCTCTGTTAGGAGCATTTGAAATCCCTATCCCTATATACATCACTCCTCCCCTCCTCATTAAAGATCTAATATCTGCAAAGTCCAGATTTATTGTGCCTGGTTTAGATATAGTATCTGTGATTCCTCTGATCATGTTGACAAGTGTTGTCTCAGCAATTTGAAGTGCTTCCTCTACTGGTAGATCAGATGCGAGTCTGAGAAGCCTGTCGTTCTCTATTACTGCTATAGTGTGACATGCTCTTCGCATCTTGCTTAAACCATCTACAGCTATTCCTATTCTATTCTTCTCATGTTTGAATGGCATTGTGACGACACCAATTACCAGGCTTCCAGCATTTCTCGCCACCTCCGCTACAACAGGGGCTACTGCTGTACCTGTCCCCCCTCCCATACCTGCCGCCACAAATACTATATCTGCTCCCTTCACTGCCTCTTCAACCTCATCTATAGATTCCATTATTGCCCTATATCCTATCTCTGGATCGCCTCCTGCACCTAACCCTCCTGTTATTTCTTCACCTATGAGTATCTTTCTATCTGCTCTAATCATTTGCAAGTGAGATCCATCTGTATTTATTGCAAGGGTTTCTATGTTCTCAATATTCATTCTCATTAATCTGTCAACTGTGTTACATCCTGCACCTCCTGCGCCCACTAGTAATATTCTAGTTCCGCCAAAGGTTTTATCCTCGCTCTTTAAACTTCCAAACCATATCCTCTTCATCAGATCTCTTCTTACTACTTGCTCCATAGTTCTCCCTCCAAGAGATCTCTTACTGCTGTTCGAATAGCATCAGAAATACTAGGGTAATAATTCATTTCCACGAGCTTGTTAAGTTCCTCTACATATTTTTCTGGTAAATAAACTGTAACAGCCCTCATAATTTATTACCATAATTACTCTCTCTATCTATTTAAGGTAGGAATATTTAAAACTCCTCATTTTTGGAGTTTTCTTGATAGCTCATTATAACTTCTCTCACGTATAATTCATATTAGAATAGAAATAATAAAACATCAGATACACATATTCTCCATAATAATGTAGATTAACTTAATTGAAGTAAATTACCAAATTTTCCCTTACATACTCTTCTTTGTAAACCCCTTAATGGGTAGCAAAGTTAACGTATTTCTGACTCCTTCTAGTCTTCTTATCTTCTCTGTGATGGTTTCTTTTATTTCCTCCTCTGTCTCTGCCTCCAGCTTGATGATAAAATCATACACCCCATAGATAAACCACGCCTCCTTTACATTCTCCACTTTTCTTAATTCCTCCAAGATCTTCTCATCCATCCCTGGTTCCACATTTATTAACATAAATGTAATCTGCGTCATCATCTATTGATGATACTTATATAATAAAAAACTTTTCTAGCCCACTATATTGGAGTATATTCTGGAGTTGCAAAGATATGAAGATCTTCATCAAAACGTGGGGTTGTGCTATGAATAAGGCAAACTCATATGCCATTGAGGATTATTTATCCAAATTGGGTCATATCTTTGTGAGTGATCCCAGTGATGCTGATGTTATAATCCTTAATACATGTAATGTGAAAAGTCCAACTGAGCAAAAAGTACTGTACAAAATCTCTGAATTATATAGAAAGTATAGTTCTAAGTTGATTATCACTGGTTGTATGGCTTTAACACAATCTGACCTGATTTTGAATGTAGCCCCAAAATCTATGATAGTCTCCCATAATTTCTTGCTCCGAGAAGATCCGTTGAAACAGGTTTTTTCTCTACCTTTTTTGCATCTTGAACAGGGTTCCCTGCCTCCTTTATCTTCAAAGCCTAGGAAGGGCTTGGTCATTCTACCTATAGCCGAGGGTTGTCTAGGGAATTGTAGTTATTGTATAGTTAGGTTGGCAAGAGGCCGTCTAAGAAGTTACCCACCAGAATATATAGAAAGAAAGTTTCTTGACGCCCTGAGCAGAGATGCGTTTCAATTTTGGTTAACTGCTCAGGATACGGGAGTATATGGGTGGGATATCTGCACAAATTTACCTCAACTCCTCAAGTCTTTACTAAGTCACCAAAATAGAATATACCGAATAAGAGTTGGGATGATGAACCCCAAAGCTACTGTCAAAATCTTGGATGATTTACTCAATGTGTATTCATCTCCATGTATTTTCAAATTTTTCCATATTCCTGTACAGAGTGGTGACCCAACTGTTTTGAACTTAATGAATCGAGGATATTCTCCTGGTACTTTTATAAAGATTGTAGATAAAATAAGATCAGCATTTCCATACGCCTCGATAGTCACCGATATAATTGTAGGTTTTCCTGGAGAAGATGAAGAAGCTTTCAATAATACAGTAAAATTACTTAATTTAACTAAGCCACATAAGATCAATATCTCAAAATTTACTCCCCGTCCTTATACGCCCGCCGCTAAAATGAAACAAATACCTTCCAAATTGAAGAAGGAACGTTCTAAGTTTCTATCTCTTCTTTCGAAGAAATTCTCAGAAGAGCATAATAAAAAATTACTCAACAAGGAGTTCCAATGTCTTATAACTGAGCAAGTTTCTCCTGGTGTGTACAAAGGTAGAGCAGAAAACTTCGCTCCGGTGTATATACACTCCTTCACCCCGCTCAGTATTGGTGTTATTGCAAGAGTTAAAATCACAAACTACATTCAAGCAAGATTAATTGCTCACCTCAATTAATTTTCTGGGCGTATTTCCTCTTTTTAGATTCGTAATTCTCTCTTGTTCCTATCTTCTTTGCAGGAACTCCTGCTACTACTGTGTTGGACTCTACATCTCTTACTATTACAGATCCCATTCCAATTACCGCTCCTCTGCCTATTCTGACTCCTGCCAATATTTTGGAACCGGCTCCTATTACTGCTTCCTCTTCTACATAGGCACCAATTAATTTACCTGAAGGTGGATATCTATCATTTGTGAATATAACTCCTGGACCTATAAATACTCCCCTCTTAATTATTGTCTTAGGTGGAAGATATACCCCTGACTGTATACTCACCTCCTCTCCTATCTCAACATTTCCATCGATTATACTTCCTGAACCTATGATAGTATGATCTCCAATTATCGTATCTTCTCTTATTAATACATGATGACCTGTCTGTACGCTTTTCCCTATTTCCACTCTCTCATATACTGTAGTACCGCTTCGTAGTATTGTATTTTCCTCTATTATTGCTCCCTCAGAAAGCTCATCCACCTTTTCCAATTCTGCATCTATGAACTGGCATGCGACACTTACCTTCTTCTTTGTAGGATATCCTACAATAACCCCAGAATCTATCCATACACCAGAACCTATCTCCGAGTCTCCTAATACTATTGCTCCATTTAGAATATGGGATTTCTCGTTTATTTTGGCTCTTTTAGATATATACATAATCTCAACTACCTAAAATTTTTTAAAAAGTATTATGGTATTCTTCACTTAACCCGATGAAAACTAGAAGCTTCATCTTACTCTCCATCTTATTGCTATCTTCTCTTCTCTTTCCACCATCTCCTAGGATAGGGGAACCTGAAGACATATCCTCATATTTCAGAAAAATTTATGTGGGTCAATCTATGTCTCTTTACTTTGAGGATCATATTTATGTGAGTCGCTCGGCAGTTCTATATGTAGGTATTCCATTAAACTATTCTAAGTATCTAATTACAAACCAATTAACTCCCTCTGTAACCTATGCGGATGGCAAGGCAGGAGATATTGTAACCTTAACAGATGACTTCCTTTGGCTTAGTTTCGAAGCTAAACCCCCCTATACCGTGCTAAAATTTGTTTTATATGGTCTGGAGAAATATGATAACTTATCTCGTTTCTTCTCTCTACATTTCCCAGATATTCCTATAATCCGTGATATTTCCATCCCCTTGCTCTATATCAATCTCTCCTTCTTCGACTCTGCCGCCTTAAAGAGTCCTCTTCAGACATATTCAAATTACACAAGGGTGAAGGGTTTAGAATACTTGAAATATACATTTAATGCGACAGAAATTCCCCCGAAGACTGTACACTTCTTGGATCTTTCAGTTCAAAACGCTGAGTACAAAACTAGTTTTACAGTATCTCACTTGAGCAGACTTCTCACATACGACTACTTTATGGGATACGTTATAGTTGAGAAATACAAAATTCATGTACAACCCCACGCCTATATCTCTGAGATTGAGGGCCACATATGGAGAAACGCCACGGTGCTTTACGTGAAAGATTACATAGGAAGTCTGGACTTCAAAAAAGAGAAGGAAACTAATTCTACAGATGTTCTAAAGATAACTACCAGATACATTCTCACACCGAACCAAACTTATACTTTCATAATATGTTATATCCTTCCTCCTCAAATTGAGAAAATTCCTCTCTTTCCAATCAACTTTTCAGATATTGTAAGATGTTATGATTTTAGTTATGATTCTCACGAACTTCAGGTCGATTATCCTCTTAATCATCTTGATTTTCTAATTCCATTTTTAGTAGGAGGTTCTATAGATATAGCTCCCCGTTTCTCACCCTTAGGTGCCTCCTATGCACCCACACTCATAGCGTTCATACTACTTTCCTTAATATTATGCAGTTACTATCTTCAGAGAAAAATTCCTAAAAAGCCTCTAACCAGACTAAAGATACCTGATATTTTTGGCAGGGAACTACAAGAGTACATACAACTAAGGAAGAGAAAGGTGTCTCTTGAACGAAAAATAGATGCATTAAATATCGATTACGCTTTTGAGAGGTTATCTTATAGAGACTATCGGAAAAGGACCTCTCCTATATCTGTGGAGATAAAATCTCTCTCCACAAAGATCAACAGGCTTGAGAAATCAATGTTATCACATGCTCCCGTAGAAATACAAAACATATTGAGTAGGATCTCTATGTGTGAAAAAGATATCCAGTCATTGCGTGATGAGTTGACCGATCTTCTCTCAAAATTTATGGATAAAACTATCTCAAGGAGGACCTTTATGGAACTTTTAGAGACCTACGAAGACCGATTAAATAAACTTCGTACGGATTTGATGGCGTTACTGGAAGATTTATCCTCTCTGTAAACTTTCTAAGGTACTTCTAGGGTCTCTAGGGCTTTTAATATATAGCTTTCATTGGTATGTTTGACCGTATCATATACCACTAAGGCTTCTGTCTTCAAGACTGCAGGCAAGTCCTGTAGCTCTCTGACTATGGCTGACAGCTCCTCTCTATCCTTCACAATTACCTCAATAATCATATCATATCTTCCAAGTATGTAATGAATTTGTGAGACAGTATCCATTTTCTTTAACTTCTTTATTGTCTCTTCTTTATACTTGCTCTCTGGTCTTGTAATTAGAAGAATGAATACACGCATGAGGTTGAATCTCTCTGGATGAATCCATATTGTGAATTTTACCCCGTTTTCTTTCAATTTTTTGATTTTATTATTGATGGTTTGTCTTGTTACTCCTGTCTTTTCGGATAATTCACCTGTTGGTTTTCGTGCATCCTTAAGCAATTCTAATAAAAGCTTCTTATCTTTCTCCCTGAGCTTTAATCCCCACCCACTCAATTTACTAATATTGTCTACACACTTCTTTAATAATTTTTACATTTTATGAAAATCTGTCTAACAATTCATACAAAAAAAATCTAGGTTGGTTCTTTTTTTAAAAAATGACAATTAACTAAATCTTCCATTAATATACTCTTTGGTTAATTTGTTTTTCGGATTCGTGAATATTTTCTGTGTAGGTCCATGTTCTATGAGCTTTCCTAGGTAGAAGAATGCTGTGTAATCGGAAATGCGGGTTGCTTGCTGCATGTTATGTGTAACCACAACTACCGTATAATTGTTTTTTAGTGTTCGGATTAATTCTTCGATCTTTCTGGTTGTTATTGGGTCTAGGGCTGAGCATGGTTCATCCATTAGTAGTACTTCTGGCTTTACGGCTAACGCTCTTGCTATGCATAGTCTTTGTTGTTGACCAACGGACAGCTCAAATGCAGAATCATGAAGTCGATCATATACATTATCCCATAATCCGACTACACGTAAACATTTCTCCACAATTCTATCTAAAATCTTCCTGTCCTTTACTCCATGTATTCTTGGTCCATATGCAACGTTTTCGTAAATTGATTTTGGAAGAGGGTTTGGTTTTTGAAAAACCATACCAATTCGTTTCCTTAAGTCCGTAAGATCTATTCCTGGATTGTAAATATTTTTTCCGTCAAGTAAAATCTTTCCCTTAACACGTGCTCCATTAACCAAATCTATAAGGCGGTTTAACGTCATGAGGAAGGTTGATTTTCCACAACCAGAGGGTCCGATAATGGCTGTAACCTTCCTTTCCGGAATCTTCATGCTTAGATCCTTTAGAATGTGGCTGTCTCCATACCAGACGTTCAGATTTTCGACCTCTATTTTTGCTTTCATAACTACCACTTCCATTTTTTACGATAGTGCACTCTCATGAGATATGCAAGGATATTGAGTATTACAACCACTCCGAGCAGAACAAGGGCTATTGCGAAAGCCCGATTGAAGGATGCGCTAGGGCTTGCTACCAGCAGCGTGTAGAGCTGGTATGTTAGAACCATAACAGGCTGAAAAGGTGTAGAAGGCAGTCCTTTCATTAGGAAAACGGAGCATGTGAAAAGTATGGCTGCTGTTTCGCCTGCAACCCTGCTTATTCCAAGTATGATGCTTGTTGCAAGTCCAGGCGTCGCCGTTGGCAAGACGACATCCTTTATCACTCTCCATTTGGGGGCTCCTAAGGCTTCGGCAGCTGCCCTGAAACTTTTAGGCACCATCCTTAAGGCTTCTTGGGACCCTCTAACTATTATTGGAAGTACCATACATGCAAGTGTTAACCATCCCGAAAGGAGGGATATTCCAAGCCCCAGAAATCTGCAGAAGAATGCATATCCGAAAAGTCCGAAAACTATTGAGGGGACTCCAGCCAAGTTATTCATCGCTTGAGTAATTATCCGATTCATTCTGCCCTTTGGAGCATACTCCACGAGGTACAGGGCCGTAGCAACACCCAGCGGTGTGGCTATAAGTAGGGTTCCAGTTAAGAGATAAAGAGTCCCTACTATTGCTTCGAATATCCCTCCATTTTGAACGCTTGACGTCAACATCTTCCAATTCACTGCTGGCAGACCTTTAACTCCAATAAAAAGGAGTATTGAAAGGAAAGCTAGAAGCAAAATGACTGCTGGGGAAGCAAGCAAGAACGAAATTGTCTTCTCCTTAACAAATTTGGCTTTCATATCTGAACTGCACCCTTTGGAGCTTTCTTCATGATAAAATCCGCAACGGTATTAACTATG
>NJEE01000016.1 GCA_002255045.1 Candidatus Bathyarchaeota archaeon ex4484_205
AAGAATTTTAGAGAGGAGAGAGGTGAAAATAGATGGATTCATTTTACCCGGTCATGTATCCACAATAATTGGAAGCAAACCCTACGAGTTTATAGTGAAGGAGTATGATAAACCAGCGGTAGTTTCAGGCTTCGAGCCCTTAGATATCTTAGCCTCCATACTTTATATAATGAGAATGATAGAGGAGGGAAAACCAGAAATTCTAAATGAGTATAAGAGAGTGGTGAGGGAGGAGGGAAATCTCTTAGCCAAGGAAATTATGGGGAGAGTGTTTAGTATATGCGACAGGGAGTGGAGAGGATTGGGTGAGATTCCCTGTAGTGGATTAGAACTTAGGGAGGAGTATAGGAAATATGATGCTGTGGAGAAATTTAGTCTTGGAGATGAGGTACCTGAATACAAGCAGAGGGATAGAGTGAAATGTAGATGTGGAGATGTTATTAGTGGATTGATTGAGCCCTTTGAATGCCCGCTCTTTGGCAGAATATGCAACCCTTCCAATCCTATGGGACCATGTATGGTTAGTAGCGAGGGATCCTGTGCAGCCTACTATAAGTATGGAGGGAAGATGGGTGAAAGATAGCATATTACTTGGACATGGAAGTGGGGGAATACTTACACATAGGCTCGTGAGAGAAGTCTTTGCAAGAAATTTTGGTGAAGTATTGAAGTATGGAGATAAGGCTCTCCTGGAAATCTCCGGTGAATTAGCCTATACTACAGACTCCTTTGTAGTGAATCCTCTGTTCTTTAAGGGAGGGGACATCGGGAGACTTTCGGTGAGTGGTACAGTAAATGACGTAATCACATGTGGAGCGAGGCCAGTTGCCATCTCAGCATCATTTATATTGGAGGAGGGATTGAGTATGGAGGTTTTATATAAAATAGTTGAATCTATGAGAGAAGCCTCTGAAGAAAGTTCTGTGAGAATTATAACTGGCGACACTAAGGTCGTGGAAAGAGGGAAATGTGATGGGATTTACATAACAACAACGGGAATAGGTGTGAAAATAGCTGAGCTGAACGTGTCAGGAAGATTTCTTAAGCCAGGTGATGTAATAATACTTACAGGGGATATTGGTAGACATGGAGCGGCAGTTATGGCTGCTCGGCTTGGAATAGAGAGTGAGGTGGAAAGTGATTGTAGGCCTCTCATCGATTTGCTTGAACCCATAAGTAAAGTGGGAGAGGGAGTACATGCGATCCGGGATCCAACTAGAGGGGGAGTGGCTACAACATTAAATGAGTTTGCAGATGAGTCATCGGTTACAATGTACATAAAGGAGGAAGAGATCCCTATCTCAGAGGAGGTAAGGGGAATTTCAGAGTTGCTGGGCCTAGATCCCCTTTATCTGGCATGTGAAGGAAGAATGGTAATAGTGGCTAGTGAGGATTCGTCAGATGAACTATTATGTGAATTGAAGAAGACAGATAGTGCAAGAAAAGCGAAGATTGTAGGAGAAGTTGTGAAAGGGGAGCCGAGAGTTATACTTGAGAATGAGGGTGGAGGAAGAAGAATAATTCAGATGTTGTCGGGAGAACAATTGCCGAGGATATGTTAGCCATGAAGTTTGATTTACATCTCCATACCACAAGAAGCAGAGATTCAATAATAGAACTAGATGATTTAATAGGGGTGGCTAAGAAAAGAGGGTTGAGGGGGGTTGCGATAACAGACCACAATAAGTTTTTCAGAGGAGGAGAGAGGGGAGAAGTGCTTCTTATCGGAGGTAGTGAAGTGAGGGTTGAGGGAGTGGATATTCTCTGTCTCTTTATAGATAGGATCCCTAAAGGAGATACAGTAGAGGAGTTATGTGAGTGGGTCAGAGATGAAGGAGGAATATCTGTGTTCGCTCATCCTTATGGGAGAATGAGAAGCCTACTTTTAAAAGAGAGGATTGCGGAGGCTGTGGATGCAATAGAGGTTTTTAACTCACGTGTTCCATTCTCCTGGATGAACAGCAAAGCAGCTATACTCGCCAAAAGATTTGAGAAGGGAATAACTGCAGGTAGTGATGCACACACACCGGACGAAATTGGAAGAGCCTATGTTTCCTATGATGAGTCAGAGAGATTGGAAGATTTGAAGGAGGCAATATTAAGAAGATCGGTTGAAGTTCGTGGAACACGCTCCCCACTAACAGTACATATAAGCTCAACTATGCATAAGTTTTTCAAAGGAAGAGGTCCTCTTGAGGATCTCTTACGAGAAGCGATCCAGTAGGAGTGTCTATGGGATCAAAAGACACACCACGAATTATAGCGGCGGGTATACCTTCGGAGCAACTTCCAGTAACAAGCTCTGCAGAGGCAGCTATTTCATCGGCTACTGCAATTTTCTTCACTTTAAGAATTCTACCATAGAGATCTCTTTTTCCTCTGAGGTCTTTGATTGAAGACATTCCTGCAACACCTATTGCGATATTCACCTCCCCCCGCCTCAAGGGACGGCCACTACTATCCATAATAATTACAGCCACAGTCACACCTAATTCCTTGAATCTCATTCTATATTTCTCAGCTATTTCATCTGGGTCTCTTGGCAGAATTATGGCTGAGTTGCCACCATCTACATTTGAGAGGTCTACACCTGTGTTCGCAGTCACATGCCCGAAATATGTTGAGGTTATAAGGTGACCTCGGTCTATCCGCACTATCTCCCTTGCCTCCCTAACTGCAAGTGCTATTACTCGGGGATCATATTCCCGTCTTAACAAAAGTGCGATAGCCTTTTCCTTATGAGTAGGATTCACTTGAGAAAGAGGGATCTTTAGACCTTCAGCTTTCGCTACTGCAGTATGTGTAATTGCTATGATATCATTATCCATCATGGGAGTACCTTGTTTTACAGCTGCCTCAAATAGGAGGAGAGGCAAATCGTCATTTTCAGATATGAATTTTTCCAGCTTTATGCCTATGACCCTTACCTCTTTTACCAATATGACCACCAGAAAGGAAAAAGTTCATTCTTCTCAGATCTAGAGGGGTTATAACCCTGAAGAAGCTTAGTAGATCGGGGTCTATGGTTTGAAGTGCCCTATAAGATATGAAGAGAACTCTATTCAATTTATCTATGAAATCTATATTCTTAGATTTCTCTAGGGCTTTCTTAGTAGCAGCAGTATTGTATACACCGAGGAAGGGATAGGGTTCACCTTTTATATCTCTGAGTAAGGTGGCATCACGTTTCACACCCAGGTCCACTAAGGTTTGTAATACTAGGTCGGGAATTAGGGGGGCGTCTCCCAACATTACAAGCGTATGGCAAGTAGTACACTGAGAAATACCATATAAGAAGAGGTCATATAGGTTACAGGAGTCTCCGGAGCTGAGGAAGTATAAGTCTTCTCCTGGAAGTGGAGATAGCGAATCCTTCATCAAGTTCATAGAATCCTCTGAATTGGTTACAATAGTAACTGATGGAACAACGCCGAACCCCTTATCTACCACAGAGGAGATTATGGTATAACCGCGAACCTGTTCCAAATATTTGAGATTTTTAAAGAAACTACTTTCATCTGGTGCAAGTATTAAGGCTGAAATATCTGCGTTAAAAGCTACCATTAAGTGCTTCCTCCTTACTTGAATTACATAAGAAGTTAGCAGACCTTATTAATATGTTTAGTTGATGCATGTGTAAATGATAGGAGAAAGCCTTCTCAGAGAAGTTGTAGATGGAGAGCGCTGTATGATTTGTCTCGGTTGTGTAGCAGTTTGCCCTGTTAATGCACTCTCTTTTAACAGAGATGAGGAGAGAGTGAAGTTGACTGGTGAGTGTATAGATTGTGGACTCTGCACTAGGATATGCCCCGCCATCAACTTTGAGAAGGAGAAGAACCCATTAGGGAAATACAGAAGAATTGTGAGAGCGAGATCCACTATCAGATTCAGCGGGAGCAATGATGGGGGAGCAGTCACAGCATTGGTGATTACTGCTTTGGAAGAGGGAGTAGTTGACGAGTTCATTGGAGTGGGGGGAACTCCCTCGACACCCAAACCTGTGAAGATACATAATTCGAAGGAGGCAATTGAGGCTGCAGGTTCTAAGTACTCTCCTTCTTTGACACTACTTCTTAAACCAAAGGGGAAGATTGGTGTGGTATATTTGCCTTGTACAGCCACTGCTCTATCCCGAAGTTTAATAAAGGGATGGAAGAAAGTAGAGTTGAGTATCGGACTTTTCTGTGGAGGGACCTTTCATCGAAAGGAACTTAGAAAATATCTAGAGAAGAAGGGTATAACAGGTGATATAATAAAAGAGAAAATAGCAAAAGGAAAATATATGGCCTATCTAAAACACGGCAATGTGGAGATTCCCTTAAAAAAACTGAAAAAGTTCCGAGTGGAAGGATGCAATTATTGTCCCGACTACACCTGTTGGCATTCAGATATCTCTGCAGGATCTATTGGATCACCAGAGGGATGGACTACCCTAATAGTTAGAAGCGAGAAAGGTGAGACCCTTCTGAGAAAGGCAGTAGAGAAGGAATATATCGAGATAGGAAAAGCAACATCAGAGGATATAACAAGAATAGAGAAGTATGCACTTAAAAAGTTTAATCAGGCTTAAAATGTTGATTCATCTTTCTCTCTAATCTGTCTTCTCAGTCTTTCCAAGTCACGTCTATTTTTAATAATAACCCATAGATAGGAAAATAAGAGGCTTAGAAAGACACCAGCTATGTATACTAACCAGAAAGTAGAAATATTCATAGCTTCAGTCAGATGATTTAAAACACAAAAACTCATATAAAAGCGTTTATTAGATCGAATTCCATTGATCTAATCGTAATACAACTTTTAGAATGTAAAAAGGTTTACATAACTGAGACGCACTCATGCTACTTGAAAGTCGAACCAATCCAGTCACCCATGTAATGTGATGTGGCGATTACTATTAATGCAACCTGTTTTGATTGCCTTACTATACTTCTTACTCCTTTTTATAGTGTAATATTAGGTTTACCAACGTGTATGGATTTCATATAATTCAATGCCACGAGGCTCTATTACGTCCTCGATTTTTTTCTTACCCTTAACGGGGACACGGATACCACGATATAAACCATCAGCAAATACGCCAATCTTCTTAGAGAACTTCACCTCAAATTTTACACTACTCTCTGAAAAATTAGCTAAAGCCAGATAGCCTAGCTCATTGAATATACCATAAGCCACCTTTATGAAATCTGGCTTCACGTCCTGAATTACAGATATAGGGTTGTTCACCATATTACCCAACATTTTAACATACTCATTAATCTTCAAAAAGGTGTCTCTTGCAGTAGAACTGGAATACATCGCAGAAGGATAAATAATCCCTTTCACACCAGCTAACAGAGAGACATGAACCATGTACTTATAATCTTCCTCAGATATATCTTTGGGAAGCTTTATCCAAAGGGGTTTCTGCTCCAGTCGATTTATTAAATCGGGAATCATGAAGTTTAGTGCTTGAGGCTTGAAGCCGGTGACGTCTAATGCTATTACATCAGAAATCTTGCTGAGGAAATCAGTATAGGAGAGCCATTCATTTCTTATCTCACTTATTAGAATGTGCTGGGAGTCAAGCTGCCGGAGGAGTGATGACCCATCCAATAAGCCGTTTTGGTGAATTGCATCATCTGCAGGGCCGGAGGGAGTATGAATCCAACCAAAAAAACCATCTACATCCTTAACTATACTCACATAACTTCTTATGAGAGAGGAATTGTACCTCAGGTCTTTGGAGAGGTCTAACCTATCTCTTAAAGGAACTATAAAATTGAGGTTATTTGACGATATGTATTCTCCAAATTCAACAATACTTTCGAAGCCGGCCGCCTCATATACTATCAAACTCTCTACATACCTTTTCAGATCTGGGACAGAGTCTTTGGACAGATCTTGAAACTCTATTGAAGTATGGATCTCTATAGACATTTAATATAACCCAATTTAAGATACATTAGAGGTAAATTTAAAATTAAAGGTTGGTATCTCGTTTAAACAAGAGAGATACCACCTAATTTAATTTTATTTAAGGCATTAACCCAACCTTCATAGTCCTTTACAAGAAAGGAAGGCTCTTCCTTCGAGCTTTCCTTGGGAGAGACATAAACTATCGTAAGTACAGATTTCCTTATAAATCCAGGTTCAAGCAGTTTCATCTCTTTAACTGCATAAAGAGGGATGTCCATAGTTACTTCTGGGCGTTTCGAGAATGGAGCTCCAACGAGAGATTCAAAGACTATTCGCTTATTCGTTAGTAGAAGAAAGCCAGAAGCTCTTTCTTTAAGCTTGGAATGCCCACCTATATATTTACACCAGCTTTCCATGATTAAGCGCTCACCCTTCGGCAGAACCCTTTTCATTATTGATGAATATTATAGTTTGAAGAATAGATAAAAGATTAATTTCATAAACATAAATTAAGTAATGAGTAGGGGAGTCGAGAGACCTATTGAGAATCGCACTATTTAGTGAGACCTATTGGCCGGTTCCAGATGGCGTTGCTAGATTTCTCTATGATTTTAAAAAGGAGCTTTTAAGGATGGGAGATAGCGTCTTTGTATTTACAGCTGCGGGGGATGGGGATTTCACTTTCCCTGCTCTACATTTCGTTCTGTATCCCCAGTATAAAGTCGCTGTTATGAGAACATCTTTCATAGAAAAGGTTCTTAGGAACTATGAGGTGGATATAGTTCACATCCATACACCCTTCTCTATAGGGACAGCAGGATATATAGCTGCGAGACGGGTTGGAATTCCAGTTATAGGTACAGTACACACAAACTTCCTAAGGATGGCAGAAAGTTTACAAGGTTCGAGATATCTTTATCAGTTTGTTAAATTACTATGGAAATTTTCAAAGAAGCTTTACAACCGATGTGATAGAGTTACTGCACCTACCTCTCTTTTCTCAGAAGAGCTTATGAAAATGGGATATAAGAAAGTATATCCTACGCCTCTCGGGATAGATATAGATAAATTCCAGAAAGATGTCTCCTACAAGGATATAATAAACAAGTATGATATAGAGGAGGAGTTGGTATATCTATATCTCGGGAGATTGACTTTAGACAAGGGAATACATCACTTAATAAGAGCATTTAAAATAGCACTTTCTAAGATAGATGCATGCCTTCTAATAGGAGGGAAAGGACCTTACTTTGAAAAACTTGTAAATCTGACAAATAACCTGAAAATAGAAAAGAACGTAAAGTTTTTGGGTTATGTGAAAGAGGAAGACAAACCGAAGCTTATGAAACTTTCAAAGGCAGTTATTCTTCCATCTAAGGCGGATACACTTGGAATAGTTCTTCTGGAGGCTATGGCATCGGGTAGTATAGCTATTGGTGCAAACAAAGGGGGAATTCCGGAGGTAATCAGAGATGGAGAGACCGGATTTTTATTTGAGTATGGAGACATCGACAAGCTTTCTAAAATATTAGTGGAGGTTGCAAAGAATGATTATGGAGAGCTGAAGGAGAGGGCTTACCATGAGGTAAAAAAGAAATACAGTATAAAAGCATGCGTAGAGCGATTTAAGGGACATTATTTATCATTGCTCAGATAGAATCAGGAAATCTGTGGAGTAACATACCTTCCACAGTAACAGGTTGGAGTTTTAAGGCCAAGTTGTAGGCGACCTCCAATTTTGACTCGTACTCAGCATATATCTCCATTATTGGATCTCCCTTCTCAACAACATATCCACGTTTTCCCTTCAACAATACGCCGGCACCTTTATCAGTTGGAGCCCCTGCAGCCTTTGCAACAGCACTTACAGCAAAGTTGGAAACCTCGGCAATATATCCATCACAGGGGGCATATAATGTGGCTTTGTATTCGCCGATAGGCAGATCCTCCGGTTTCACATTGGGATCTCCACCTTGAGCTTCAATAATCTCCCTCATTTTCTGCAGAGCTTTCCCACTATTTAGAAGCTCATCTGCGACATCCTTTCCATTGCCACGAGAGGCTAAGCCAGCCATCTCCAGCAAGATACCGGCAAGGGCAGTAGATTTTTCTTTCAAACTATGGGGACCTCCACCCATTAAGGCTTCCAAAGCCTCTTTGGCCTCTAATGCAGGCCCTATCGCATGCCCTACAGGCTGACTGCCATAGGTAACTCCACATATTATTCGAATTCCCAACATTCGACCTAGCTCTGTAAATTTAGCAGATAAATCTCTTGCCTCATCCAGTGTTTCTACTTTTGCACCTTTACCTGTCGGAATATCGATTACAAGGAAGTCTGCTCCTACTGCCAACTTCTTGGAAAGTATACTCGCCAACATCTGACTTTCGGGATCGATATCTAACGGATGTTCTACACGACTTATTATAATATCATCAGCAGGTGAGAAACCAAGTTTACCACCCCAGATTATACAACCCCCAACCTTCTGAGCAATTTCCTTAAATTCATTAGGCGTAAACTCAACATCTGCAAGCACCTCCATAGTATCAGCAGTGCCACTGGGGCTTGTGATGGCTCTACTGGAGGTTTTGGGAATAAGTAGCCCAGCTGCTGCAATTATCGGAACTATGAGGAGAGTGACCTTATTTCCCGGTACACCACCTATACTGTGTTTGTCATAGACAGGTCGGTTAAAATCCACCTTTACACCTGTAGATACCATTGCTTCGGTCAGGTACTTAACTTCCTCTAATGACATCCTGTTACTATATTGGCTGAGTATGAAGGCAGTGAGCTCCACATCTGTTAAAGAGCCACCTACAATCGATCTAACTATCTCCAGATACTCCTCTTTCCCCAGTTTCGCACCTTTTAACCTACTTCTTATGTAATCTACACTTTTGGGGGGAGGAGTGTAGTTCACCTCCACATATTGTCCGGGTTTGACTTTGAGCTCACCCTGTAGGATTTTGGGGATACCTATATTGAGGGAGGAGATATCATTGGAGAGATAGGTTGTAGCTACGATCCATCGTCCATCCCTCTCAATTTTTAATCTTCCACCTTCGTGAATTCCCAATTTGAATTGAAGAGAGGGATTGAGTAGTACTGTTGGGAATTTAGCGTATAGTTCGACAGTTCTTACCTTAAGTTTCATCTACATAGGAATCAACTATAAAGATGCACTAAAGGTTTTCCATCTATCACGAAGAATTAATAATATGAAGAGCGAATTATTACTCGGTTAAGGTTGGAAGAGGATGAGATAAGGGAGTTACTTGAGTTCAGGAAGAGTTTAGCAGAAATGAGGGAAGAGACCCATAAGCTTGTTACCAAAATCGATAAGGTCCTTGAGGTTCTTGAAAAGCTTACTGCACGCTGGAGCATAAAGAGCGGAAAGGAGATATTAATGAAAGTGGAGAAACCTGAGGAGGTGACTATAGGGGGAGTTAAGGAGATAATTCCCTTAGTAACTCGCGGAAGGAGGGTTGGAGATGCCAAGGTAATAAATAATACTCTACATTTGGAGCCAGACCCCACTTTGAGGCTGAGGACAGAGATACCTCCCTTCACGTCATTCTTCGTAAATAAGGTGTTAGAACCCATGAGGGAGTCTGATCAGGAGAGGGTAGCGAGGGGGGAGATTAGGGCAGATGAAATCTTAACCTATAATATAGTGGAGGAAGATGGGCTACTGAAGGATGTGGAAGTAAGGGGGTATAGGGACAGAAGTAGAATGATAAAGATTATCAGGGCTGCTGCTTGGACTTTTGGAGTTATGAGTGAAAAGATCTAGAAAAATTTCTAGCAGATATATAAGGAGGTAGAGGCTACCTATGTAGGGATGTCCAGTATCAGAGAGGCAGCAAAGCTGGAAGCCACACGTATGCAGAGTGTGAACCCGGCACAGTATTTCGAGAGAAATTTACATCAGCTGGGTTTCGGCGATCCTGAACATGCACTCCTCCAGACACTTAAGGAGCTGACGGATAATGCATTGGATGCAGCAGAGGCGGGGAATATCCTGCCTGAGGTTAAGGTTAACGTGATAGCATTGGACAAGACTTATGATTTTTCAAGACTTAAGGAGAGAAGAATTTCTGCAAGATTCTTTAAAGTCTCTGTGGAGGATAATGGAATAGGAATATTGCCTGACAGAATAGCAGATTGTTTCGGCACACTATTATATGGTTCTAAGTTCTTTATCCTGAGGCAGAGCAGAGGCCAACAAGGGGTGGGAGCCTCTGCTGCATTACTTTATTCTCAATTAACATCCCTTCAGCCGGCGGTAATAATAAGCAAAATTTCAGGAGGCAAGGCAATTTACGTTGAACTTAAGATAGATGTTGAGAAGAACAAACCAGATATTCTAGTAATGAAAGAAACAAAATGGAACAAAAAGCATGGAACGAGAATAGAGCTTATAACGCCTGGGAGGTTTACAGCACGTGTTGAGAGATATTTCAGAGAGCTCGCAATAGGAAATCCTCATGCTACAATAATGGTGAGGGCAATTAAAGAGCCTGACGGAGACCCCATTGAAGTTAAAATTGAGAGGGCAATAGAATATATGCCAAGGAAACCATTGGAGATTAAACCTCATCTTCTCTCCTTGGATCCAGGTACACTTCAGAGGATGGCGGAGATGGATAAATGTTGTAGAACAGCGGCATCCTTCCTCGCCAAACATTTCAGCATGATATCGCCGAAGACAGCTAGGAAACTCCTCTTCCATGCGAAGCTCCCCCCACATATTAAGCCGAGCCAAATAAAGGCAGATAGAATCGTGGATGCTGCCAAGAAGGTGAATATTAGAAGACCACCTTTGAATGTACTTTCTGAGATTGGTGCAGAGAATTTGGAGAAAGCATTATGGAATATTTATCCAGACGCAGAATTTGTGGCTGCACACACTAGACCGCCCTGGAGCTACAGAGGAATACCCTTCCAGATTGAGGTTGCAGTAGTTTATGGTGGTGAATCAGTACAGAGGGATGTGAGTGAAAGGCCTGGAAAGTTTAAGGTGATCAGGCTTGCTAATAGGGTTCCTCTCCCCTACGATTCTTCAGATTGCCTTCTCTACAGGTGTGTAGGTGAGGTAAACTGGAAAAATTATGGGCTGAAAATCGGAGATCATGGCACAATAACAGACCCAATCATCTTTGTGGTCTCTATAGTAGCCAGTAAGGTTCCCTACACTAGTGCAGGTAAATTTGCTGTCGCACATGATGAGGACATCAAGGGAGAGACCATCTTGGCATTGCAGGAAATTGGAAGAAGGCTGAGAATGTTCTTGAGTAGGAGAAGGAAGATCATTGAGAAGGAGAGGAGATATGAGTATTTTAAGGAGTTCTATAAACTGATATCGGAGGAAGTGAAGTTGATAACAGGAGAAGAAGTGACGCCTGAGGTTACACTTGAGAGGCTTTTTGAGGAGGTTAGGAGTTGAGTAGTCGAGAGAAAGTTATTAGGAAACTTGTGGAGAGAGGATTAGAGGTTGCGGAAGTGCTCCGAAGGGGAGAGATTCCAATTCTCGAGTATCGGAGCCTGAGCAAGACCAATGTGATTTTCGACCTCTCAAGGAGGAGCTATAAGCTGGGGGATAAAAAGGTGATGATAAGAGGTGATAGGAAAACAAGTCTCAAGAGATTGACATCCCTACTATTTTTCATGAGAGTAATGAAGGAGAGGGCTGAAGTAGGGATCTCTACCACCAAAAGGGATTATTACTACCTTCAAAAGTCACGGCATCCACTTCTCCAACCTTCTTCACAGGCGGAATCCGACGATATAATCACAATGGCGGAGGTCCATTTCAATATGAATAGGGAGATATTTGGAGTAATTGCACAATCCAAGGGATATTTATATGGAGATATAACATTAGAAGAGCCGAGATTAACAGTTAACTGCCTAAAAACTGGGGGGGACGGGTATTCTGTTCCAGGCAATGTGGAGGACATTAAGATTAAGGAAGCCAATATAAAGCTGATGTTAGCCATCGAGAAGGAAGGTATTTATAGAAACTTAATGGAGCTGGGAATTCCGGAGGAGCTCAAGATAGGTATAGCAATGCTTGGTGGCCAGCCCTCTCGCGGTATGAGAAGAATGCTCAGGAAGTTCAGCGATTTTGGAATACCTATAGCGATCTGGACCGACTTAAACCCCTATAGTCTGAGAATTGCAACAAATATTATGTATGGGAGCATACAATCAGCACATGTTCCAGGCCTGTCAGTGCCCTCCGCTAGATTTATAGGACTTGAGGCTGAGGATGTAGACGAAGTGTTCAGAAGGGTGAAAAGGATAGCGTTAGAGCCTCTCACAGAAGAGGACTTAAGATGTGCAGGGGACAATCTTGATCTACCTTACATGCAGGGAGATGAGGGGTATTGGATAAAACAAAATGAATGGTTCTTGGAGAAGAAGAAAAAGATGGAACTGGAGGCCTTTAACACTCTTACTAAGCATGCTAGGGAGCTCAAGGGAGTATATGTTGAATATATAAAGAGAAAAGTGAGGGAGAAAATGGAGATCGATATTTAGAGGATGCTCTAGCATTAGAGCTCTTTCCTTACAATATTCCCTCGAGGAGAAGTCTCCTCGAAGATTAATGCTTGGAACTTATACACTAATGTCGCTGGGTCCTGCCAACAGTTTGGGGGTAAGCCAGCCTTTAGACAGGTATATGAGAGGAAGGTTTCTATATCCCAATTGTACTCAACTGGAACCTGTGGCAGTAGCAAACCTCGATAGTACCCTCTCTCTACTATAAGACCATCTCTACCAATCTTAATCTGAGATTTCAACTCTTCAGGAGTAGTATAAGTGATGATCTCAGGCGGCGTCAATACGCTTACTTCCACCACAATATTATTCATCTCCTCTATTCTGACAGGAGGGAACCTTGGGTCTTCAGTTGCAGCCTCGATTGCAGCCTTTATAGTGGCATCAACAAGTGGCTTCACAGGTTCTGGAAAACCAATACATCCCCTTAGAGAATTCTCACTCTTCGGGAATAGGTTTAGGGTTACGAACACACCAGACTTTTTGAAGAGTTTTTTCGGAGTCTCAGGAGGAGGGCTAATTGCAATATGTGAGGTCAGATAGGTTTCTATGCTTCTTCTCGCAAGGGATACAAGGAACACACCCTCCTCAAGAGTCAGATCGAACAAGCCTTGAATTAATTTCCCTCACAACCCTATTAATATTATCCCAATGACTTCCCTTCCAATAAAGGTGGCCACACTCTACACATTTCCATACGGTTTGAACTGTCGGAGGAATATTGTATCCCTTCTTCTCTGCTTCATCAATATCGATTTCAACAAGGAGGCCATTACACAGGCTGCATCTAGCCTCTTCAGGTTTCGGCGTCAGATTCAAAGTTTTGAAAACCTGAATAAGTTGTGATGTGATATCACCATGCTCTATCTTAATCACCTTTACACCATCTCTGAAAGCTCTTCCAGAGAGCTCTTCATCCGAAGTTAGGAGTATCCATCCTTCCTTACCCTTCTCTATTAGTCCATCGTCATTCAATTTAGGATCATAGATAGTACTATAGCCTAGGATTCTTAACCATCTAGCTAGTTTACCTAACATACTATCCACTACAAACCTAAATTCCAAGGATGTTTAACCTCTAATTATTGAACCTGGTTTCACATCGGTATAAACCTCACCCTCCATCATGACAATCTCACCACCCACTATGGTGGCATAGGGCACACCCTTAACTCGCATATCCTCGAATGGAGAAAACTTAGACTTAGAATAGAATGTCGATGGATCAATCTTAACCTCCCGAGACAGGTCTATTATTGTCAGGTCTCCTACATAGCCCTCCTTAATAGCACCTCTATCTCCCAGCTTAAAGATTCTGGCAGGATTAGAGGAGAGAGATTCTACCACGCGGTCTAGGGTTAGGATACCTCGGTTCACATAGTGGAGGGCGAGAGAAACCATTGTTTCGAGCCCTGGGAAGCCAGGCGAAGGAGGAAAGCGCTCTTTATCCTCTATCGTATGGGGAGCATGATCGCTAGCTAGGATATCTATGAAACCGGCTTGAAAGAGTGTCAGTAAACGGATTCGATCAGATTCTCTCCTCAGTGGAGGTATACAATATGCCTTAGAACCGAACCTCTCTATTGCCTTAAGTGACAGGAAGAGGTGGTGTGGAGTAGCTTCCATAGTAGGTCTCTTCCCATTTCTCCAGATCTTATTTACACTTCTCCAGTATGAGATATGAGCAAAGTGGAGAGTATTTTTTGGAATATGTAGACTGAGGACTCTGGATACTGCCTCATACTCTGCCTCAGGAGGGTGAGATGAAATTACATCGAGCAGTGTTCCTTTCCTGTCTTTTAACCTCTTTTTCTGGAGGAGTAAATTTATCATAAAGGGATCTTCTGCATGGACTACTATCTTTGAATTAGTCATCTTCTCATAGAATTCCTCTAGCTCGCTATACTTTATCTGAATTCTCTCATTAGGACTATAGAGATATGCCTTAAAGGCTTTCACAAACTTCTTGAGATCATTAATATGAGGGAGGGACTTCTCGTTCAATAAACCATAGAAACCTAGGTTTACATATAGGCTTCTGGAGGCATCGAGTATTCGCCTCTTCAGGATGGTTAAAGAGGATAGTGGAGGATTTGTATTCGGCATGTCGAGGACAGTGGTAACGCCACCTGCAGCAGCTGCAGATAAACCCGATTCGAAATCCTCTTTATCTGCTTCTTCCCCTCCCCTGAGGTGGACATGCACATCTATGAAACCAGGACAGATTATCTGGCCATTTAGATGAAGTGTCTGAGACGACTCTGGAAGATTTTTTTCCTTCCCTACCTTAACTATTTTGCCTTCATCTATAGAAAGCCCTCCCTCGTGAAGCTCCCCAGCGATAAATATCCGACCACCCTTAAGATTGAGATCTACAACCAAATTCTAAATATTATATTGGAGATACCTTTCTTAAAATTTCATTCATTTTCCGCTGAGATTTTCTTATAAATAAGCTTGAATACATCATATTCTGTGAGTAAGCCAACAAGTCGTTCTCGAGGTCCAAGTATAAATACAGAGCCCCATCCACTTCTCTTCATATCCTCTACAACATTTATGAGGTTGGATTCAGGGGTTGCAATGATGTAATCACTATGCATGGCCTCTGTTACAGGAATCGATAAGAAGCCGGAAAGAAGCCATCCATTAGAGATTTTGAAAATTTTCTTCCCACCGATAAATTTAATGATCCCTCTGGAGGAGATTACACCAATTGGTCTCTCTTCCTCCACGACCGGTAACCTTCGGAATCCGTATTTTAGCATACTTTCTATTGCGTGCTTGAAGGTACGAGTAGAGGGTATTGTTAGTACATCGGTACTCATGAACTCATTTATAGTTACATCAGGAAGATTGTAGGAGAGTTTAGTGATAACATCTCGGAGCGTGACAATGCCAGTTACATAATTCTCACTATCAACTATGGGATAACCTCCTCTTTTAGTTTTCATCATTATTTCTAGGGCTTTATCTATGGGTGTTGATTCTTTCAATGGTTTAATGCCCCGCCTCATTATACGGTTCACAGGGGAGTTGAGCGCGGACATTAAGTTACCTTTATACTTCTTTCTTATGAGAACCATTCCTTCACCACCCAAATAACGCAATATATCGATATCGCTGACTAAGCCTCTGAAAACCATATTTCCTGGAGAGACAACCACTATTCTTCGGAATCCACGGGCGGTCATGGTTTCTATAACATTTAGTATTGGGGTTGTCTGAGCTACCGAGACGACAGGATGTGAAGCTATCTCCCTTACAGTTCCAGCCTCTATAGGATGCCTAGACTCCTCTTCATAAGTTTCCCTCAGACCACGATAGCTGTCATGTCTAGCCGACACCTAGGGGACCCCCACCAAGGGCTTCTCTACATTCGGGACAGACTAGTCTACCTTCAAATAGGGTGAGTTGATCAGACCACTCCATACAGGATTCACAATATCCTTCGTAGAAAGTTACATTCGGCTCAGACTCTGCAAGCATCACCTCTTTCATCATGTTCTCATAGAGAGCTGGAACAGCCTTCAATATATCGCTCACTGTAACTATACCCACAAGCTTCCCCTCTCTTACAACGC
>NJEE01000057.1 GCA_002255045.1 Candidatus Bathyarchaeota archaeon ex4484_205
AGAGCCTCCTGAACTCTCCTCTCGGCATCTCTGTACTCCTTGATCTCAGGGTACCTGTCAAGAATCTCTACTGCCTTCTCCAGAGCGTCCAAGGAAGTACCCCAAGAAAAGTTGCCAAGGGTAGGAGATAAATATTTCTAGACTAGGAAGAATTCGTTGGTATACACCTTACCGCCATCTCTTAATTCTTGAGAGTATCTCGTGAATGCCCAGATATCGACGATATCTTCGGCGAGAACATCCATCTCAACTTCCTCAATTGTGCTAGTATACTCTTGGATGTAGTAGTGGAACTTCTGGTACTTATTCCGTTTGTAAGATTTGAAGGCTCTAGATATGTATATGTGGTTGCCAGTATATAATGTTCCTTCGTCCAGTAATTCCCAGATGAAATAGACATCTCTAGTCTCACCATAGTATCTCTTGTATGTGTCATAGAATATGTACACCTCGTCTGTACCTCTGACGTCTTCGAATAATTCTACATCTTCGTCATAATACGAAGCTAATAGAGGAAATGCCATAGTAGTCCACCAAGGGTTATCGAGTGAGATGAGAACGCTCCCTCTGCGACCGAGGTCAACTCCAAAAGGGTGATCCTCTTCGTTTCTTAATTGTTTCAACCATTCGCTATGCTTATCTCCCAAATTAAAGTAAATTCTGAACTTATCGTCCTCTTCTTCTTCAACTTTCTCTATTTCAGCACCATTCTCTTCCATGAAGTGAATTATTCTCTCAACTATTTCCTCCAAGCATAGCACCCTCCCCAAATATCCTCTTCCTGGATATCTCACAATACTCTGGAGAGATATCTACCATAAGAAAGTCAAACCCCATCCTCCTCGCAACTACTCCAGTAGTCCCAGAACCTCCCATTGGGTCTAAGACTCTCCCTCTTCTCCACTTTGGATACAAACACCTGCATATCCCTTCTGGTCTATTACATCTAATACAAACTCTCTTCGGACAGGCCATTTTCAGGAGAAACTCAACCAGATTGGTTGGAAAAGGAGCAAAATGCTTCTCACTCAAGTTCTCTGTAGGAATATATACGCAGTCTCCTGGGTTGCTTCTCCCCCCCTCCAGAATAGGTAAAACTGGTTTGTATTCCTCTTTCACGAATTCGTCATATTCTCCGAGACCAAGAATTGGTTTTAGTAATTCCCACGTCCCTCTAGAAGGGATTGCTGCACCATTCGGGTCTGTTCTAAAATAATGTGATAGTGTGCTCTCTCTTATCCCAGTTATTTCGCTCAATTTTCTCAGTGTAAGACCGCTCTCCTTTAATTTCATTTTGAGGTAGCCATTTACATTCTTTACAGCCTTTCTTATCAATATCTTCTCGTTTTCCTTTCCTTCTGCAAGAATTTTTACAACTCTCCCTGCTAGGCTTCCATAGGTTGATTTTGAGTCAAGGAACTTTGAACGAATGATTCTCTCCTTCATGAAAAAATGAGGTGGTGCTTCATCTCCACTATACTTGTGCTTGTTAGGGTCGAACTTCTCTTCGTTTCTAATGTATCTTACTAACCTCTCCACAGTTTTCGGAGAATACTGAGTTTTCACTGCATCCAAGTCGAAGTAATACTTTTTATCCTTCACGAAATGATACACGTACTCCCAAGCGTGATTTAATCTATCTTTGGCTGGTGTGGGTAAAGGATTACCAAAGGCATCTCTTTCCTTGTATTTGAAGACTCTTTTACTCCAGATTATTTTCCCTCTGAGGATAAAACCGAGTTCATCGACCATCCTGATAGCGAATCTCTCTGGAACAAGCTGGAAAGACTTGTCCTGATATGTATCGTCTATAACGACGAAAAGAGAGCCATGCCTATTTAGAACCCTCTTCACTATTCTAAAAATGTCTATCAGGTGATCTACGAATTTTTTCGGATCATCTTCTTGTCCGAGCTCCCCATACCATCCAGAGTATTCTGCTTTTACTCCATACTCTCTCTTTTTCCAATACGGAGGCGAAGTAATAACTACGTCAAAGAACTCGGCTGGATAATCAATCAGGATTTCTCTACAATCACCCTGCTTGACTGTGTTGAGTTCCTCCATCCAAATACCCTCTATGGGCTTTCTTCCTCATAGCATACTCTCCTGTTATCGAAGACCACAGGCATCACGAAGACGTCTCCATTGACTCTAAGTACTCCAAGCTTGTCTTTCCTATTGACGTAAATTTTCCCCAACTCTAGGCTTTTCGTCTCAAATTTTAATACTTTACCCTTCTCGTCAGGAAGAACATCCTTACTCACATGCACGGGCACTCTCATCCCCCCTTTCTAAGGCTTTCGGTATCATCTATAACTAAGCCCAAAAGTTTAAGAAACTTTTTTCCGATATCGGCATACTGTGATAAGAAGTCCTTAATCTTCTCACTTTTCACACTCGACTCAATCATAGCATCCATTGCTGTCTCCAACGCAACCTCTGGGTTATGGAGGTCTGAGAGCCCGATTATTATTTCTCTTATCATGTTTTTCACAATAGGCACCGATCTCGCATCGCTTGGCACAGCTAGGAATGAATGCAATCTCCCATCCTTTCTCTGCACCATGATAAAGTATGCCAGCAATGACATATTCATTTGCTCTAGCATTTCATCTACTCCATCCCATATTTCCTCATTCAGTTTCTTAGAACGACGTCTGCCTCTCCGTCTTTTTGGGGATACGTCGAAAATTTGGTATGAAATATCACCACTGTTCCAGCTAACTATGACTTGATAGACACGTCCCCTTGGACTTCTAACGTGCATTACTGCTGGTATGATTTTGTATGAAACGCTCACCACAGCATCCTTGCTCTCGATAACATCCCAGCCCTTCCCGAGAAGAACTTCGAATAGAGTGGGGAAGCTGTTCTCCAAGTCATACAATTTACTCTCTACTTTAGATATTATACTCTCGATTTCTCCGTTACTTCCCTCGCTTTTCTCCACATATAGAAATCCTAGCTTTGTCTCCAATAATTTAATCGCTGTAGATAACCTCCTGTGTGTTTCTTCTATAGTTGATTTAATCTTCCGTATATCCTTCGAGCTTGTAGTAGAAGCGGTACCCATCGTTTACCACCACTTCCAAAACATTCTTCTCTTTCATCAACAACTCAGGAATTTCCTTAGGATACCAATCACCCTCTTTGAGGTCTCTCCACCCGAGAATTCTAACTTTGTATTCTCTAAACGCAATTGTGTCAGCCACAGCCCTCGCAGTATTAAAATCCACCTCTTTACTAATCTGGACCTTTACCACAAAGTATTCCAACTACTTCCCCCCAACCCTTGCAGCTAAAAATACTTAAATACTCTTGCCAGAGTAGGTTGTGGGGAAACTCATGGAGAAAATACTGGTGCAATTTGAAGATTGGAGAGAATTTGAGAAGTACTTGCAATCCCTACCACAAAACATAACAGACAGATTCTTCTCGATACACAAAGTTAAAGAAGAGAAAGAAGTATTTCCTGTAGAAGAGAGCGATGAAAACGAGAACGAAGAGGCAAACCAACCAGAAATGATGATTCAGGCTGTAGTGGTTACAGAGAACACAGTCGTGATCTATTCTCACACTAACCTGAAACCAGTAATAGACCAGATTTCCAGTTCTCTGGTAGAGCAGTATTCATTCTTTAAAGCTACAGACATAGTAACCTAACTGAATATTTTCTTATACTCGTCTCTCTTTTCTTTGATGTCGAAGTCCAAATATACCTCAGTAACCGATAATGAGGAATGACCGAGTAGCTTCTGAAGTGTTCTGAGATCCCCCTTGTTCTTAATCCACATTATCGCAAACGTGTGCCTCAACTTGTGAGGAGTCAGTCGGTTCCAATACTCTATTCCAGCTTTTCTAGCAGTCATTTTTGTCTTTACCTGAATCCACCTTCTTCCGAGCTTGACAATTGGTTCGTCCTTCCTGAGATTGTTCTTCTCTACCAGCTTTCGAGCTAGTTCGAGAGTCCTATCATCGACGAAGGCTATTCTCTCCTTTTTCCCCTTTCCTCTCACAATCAAAACGCCATCGTTGAAGTCAAAATCTTCGTATCTGACACTCAAAACTTCAGACAACCTCAAACCAGAGAAGAGCATCAGCCTCACAACGAATTCAAAGTCATCTCTGTCTATCACAGATAGAAACTTAGGTATGTCTTCCTCCCTCAGATACACTCCCACTTCTCTCCTCGGACGGAAACCACGCATTAGATCCTGTATGTACTCGGCTATGCCCGTCAGATTATAGTGTTTGAATAAGTTGTAAATAATCTGGAGGTAGAGAGAAATAGTCCTCTCAGATCTGTTTGACAGCATGAGGAGAAAGTCATCTATATCTCTTGCATCAACGTCCCTCAGAGAAGCAATTCCTTTCCCTTCCAGAACGTCGCTGAACTTTCCAAGAACTTCTCTGTATTTTCTCTTAGTATGCTCCGATTTACCTATAGATTTAACTGAGAGATACTTGTCTATTTCTGGTAGTATAAGACCACCTCCCTTTACTCGGTTAGCTCTCTCTTGAAGTCCTCTATGTTTCTTTCCAACCATACCATACCATTCGAGTGGTTCATTATCACACCAGCTAGGTCGGGCCTCTTCTTTCTCAGAACCTCAAGGAGCTTCTCCGCATTATATTCCGAGAAGATCGTCTCAACGTCCTTCTTCGACTCTCTAATTATACTCTTGGCAAGTTTGAATACCCAAGGCACTTTCTCCTTCATTATATCACACAATGTGACGTCGTTGTCTATTAGCATCTTTAGTTCGTCTGGACTCGCCATACTCAACAGTTTATCCATTAGAATGTCGGCATCTTTCTCGTCTTTAATCGATGGAATCATGTCTCTAACTTTCGGAGGAAGCATATCCTTCCACTTCGGCATCCCCATCACTCCTTTCTTCGGTATTTGGTGCCACACTTCGGACAGGTTATCTCGGTAACACTCTCGTCTGGTATTGGTATGTCATACCCGCAGTTCTTACACCTGAACGTTGGCATGCTTGAAGCTTTCCCTCCTCCTCCGCCACCAGTATTTATCATTCTCGCAGCAAGACCGCTAGCGACAGCCTCTGCGATAGGCCCTCCTATCTCTTCTATAGCTTTCTCCACTACTCTGCTCTTCCCCTTCTCACCGCTTGGTGGAGCGAGATCTTCGGTAATTCCTTTGAGTTTCTTGAACTTCTCCACGAAATCCATGAATTGATCCACTACATCTTTCGGAGGAGCATGTCCTCTCTCCCTCATCCTGGATAACTCTGCTCTTATAGAATTAAGAGACTCATTTATTCGCTGTATCTCGGCTCTCCTGAGAGACTCGACTAGCTCTTTTATGTATTTGTCCTTCACACCAGTTAGCTCCAATATTGTCTTTATCTGGTTCAGCATCCTATCTTCATTGGTAGACGAACTAGATATCTTCTTTATTTCGTTTATTATCCTGTCCTCTCTTTCTCTCCTAAGTATTTCCTCCTTCAACCTGCTTAGCTCTTTTCTCAGCTCATTGATTTCACTGCTACCACTGCTGAACTTGGAGGTTATTTCTGATAGCTTCTTCTCAAACTCCAGCTCCCTTACTTTGTCCTCCAGCTCTTTCACCTTTGGATTGTTGGGAGCATTACCCTGCATGACCTCATACAGTATCTCCTTTAGTTCCTCCATCTCCTTTCTCAACTTATTAATTTCTTTCTCCTCCTTTAGAGACCTTAATTCCTCTCTCAATTCTCTTATTTGCTCCATTAACATATTCACAGCATCATTCCTCATCGATCCACCTCCTTCATCTTTTAGCAGACCACTCTCTCTCAAAACATCTAATTGTGTGCCAAGCATCATACTTGCGAGCCTTGCCTCATATATTGCCTTTGCTAGACTAGCCATATCAATCCTAGGAACCACAATTTTCCCGTCTTCCAGTGGCCTACTGCCTTCCACTGTTATCTCTTTTGCACCATCTTCTCCTCTCTCACGTAACTCTTTTAGTTTCTTCAACGCATCCTCGTATGCTTTCACTCTCTCTTCCAGCTTTCTTCTCTGAAGTATGAGGTCAAAGAACTTCTGTTGTTTCGGAGTAAGCATACCTCTTATTTCCTCTAGGGTGGATATTGGCATCTCAATAGAATCGGGTATAGCAATCTCTCCCTTTGTAACTATGTCCTCCTCACCCTTCTTAGCGACAGGTGCTGGAGTCACTTTCTCCTCTTCCTCGATTATCAAACCGTTCTCTATTGCCCTCCTGATGATTCTCTCTATGTAGCTTCTAGCCACATTCAACATCTTTGCTATTTCATCTACACTCTTTCCCTTCTTGTACTCATCTATTATTTGCAACTGCCTAGGAGTGAAATTAACCCTA
>NJEE01000058.1 GCA_002255045.1 Candidatus Bathyarchaeota archaeon ex4484_205
TTGGTAAGATAAAAAATATCGAGTTTACGTCTCTGCTTTCTCGGAAACAATTCTTTCCAACTATTTTCAAATTAATCCCGCAAGCTTCAGCAGGTCTTTTACCTCTCAGGCATCTAACCATATCTTGGCTGTCTCCTCACTTTTCAAACTCTCTTAAAGATTTCAACCTATAGTTTAAGAAGTTATACGAATAAAAACTGCGTGAAATACTCGTTAGGCGACATTGCTAAATATTTAAATTTAAGTGTAAGAAGAAAATACCAAAAGATGAGAAAATGAAAAAAATAGACCCAAAATTTGCCTACTGGAAAGGTATACCAAGAGAAGAAATAACTTGGCATCCTACGGTTGATGAAAGCAAATGTACTGGATGCGGTATGTGCGTCACTAGTTGCGGAAGGAATGTTTTTGATTACGACTGGGAGGAGGGTATGCAGTTTACTTCACTCACCCAAATGCTGGCTTCGCCTCACACTTCACATATCTGCTGGGAGACGTTATCAGAAACTGTTCGGACGCCAAGAGGTTATTTAAATTGAAGATTGTAAACTATTATGATACAACATTTACTAAAACAGGACTTAGTTTTGATTCAACCTCAAGGAATAATCAACAACGCTTGGTCTAATTGCGGGTTTATATTCCGGCACCCATTCAAAGCTTGTAGTTATCGGGGCGTAGTAATAATAGCAGACACACTTTCAGATGCACTGGGCATTCATGTTTCTGAAGAGTCTGAGAATAAGCATACTAAAAGAGATATGGGAATCAACAATCATTACGTTTGGAGCTAAATTTATTTTTTGATGGCATTTATTGTTCCGGTTCTGCTACTTCCGCTTTCAACACCGGTTATCGTGGTGTAATTTGGAGACTGTCTTTACTAGGAATTTTTGTTTCTCTATTGCTAAAGGGCAGAAGTAAAACCTTGAAAAGTAGTCACGAACATTTGCTCACCGCATTGGTAGTCATAACTATAACACATCATGTTAGAGATTGGGTCGGTTCAACATTTGGTTAGGCTCCCTTACAACTCTTCTTCCGCTCTGTTTCGCTCAATGCTATGGCTCTCCGATAACAGCAGATATGAGGGAAATCTATCAAATTTTCCAAAATTGTCTATGGCAACTTCCTTTATCTGCAAAACGTTATACCAACAATAAGTTAGCAAAAACCTTATCTTTAGAAAATATATAAAAATGGAGATAGAATAATTTTCTTTAGCCTTGAGTTATAAATGGGTTGTTGTAATTATTTTCATGCTTTTCACACTTTTTCACAACATCGACAAGAATATGATCGGTTATATGACTGATCTTATAATGTCTGACTTCAAGATATCCCATACCGAGATGGGCCTAGTCTTCACAGGAGCTCTTATTATCTCGGTTGTTTTCCAACCCTTATGGGGGTACTTATTTGACAAATATGCGAGGAACAAACTTATAGCTCTCGCCTCTCTAATATGGGGTTTCACCACATGGTTAAGTATTCTCCCTCGAGATTTCCTAAGTTTCCTTGCTGCAAGGACGAGTACAGGGGTGGATGACCTCTGCTACCCTGGAATAAATAGTATGCTCTCTGATTATTTCAAACCTCAAGAGAGAGGTAAAGCCTATGGAATAGTGAGTAGTGCTGTCTTCCTAGGAACATTACTCGGGGGGATAGTTGCATTAATTGTAGGAAGGGCGATGGGTTGGAGGACTGCATACTACTTAACAGGAGCCACAGGCATTGTAATGGCTTTGCTCATATACCTATTTGTAAAAGAGCCTTTTCGTGGTATATCTGAACCAGAGATGGAGGGTCTTGAGACAATAAGCACCTATAAATTATCTCTGGAAAAATTCCGTTCCGGACTTAAGAGAAAGACAGTTATCTTCCTCTGGCTTCAAAACTTCTTCGGGATATTCCCTTGGCAAATCCTCACCTTCTGGATGTTTAAATACCTACTAGATATACGTATGTTTTCCGAGAGCTATGCTACAATTCTTATGACAACATGGATAGGTATAATGTTCCTTGGGAATATCCTAGGTGGTGTAATAGGCGACCTCCTATTTAAGTATTGGAAGAAAGGGAGAGTTGCCTTCTGTTGCATAATTGCCTTCTTAAGTGGCATAATAATCTACATAGCTATCTCTGCATCAGATCCTCTTTGCTTCATTATACTAGCATGTATAGCATCTCTCCTCCTACCTATGGCTGGACCCAATGTAACAGCTACTTTCTATGACGTTCTCGAGCCAGAGGTAAGAAGCGTAGTTCCATCTATAGGAGGTATCTTCAGCAATATGGGAGGTGCCTTCGCTCCCCTCGTAGCCGGTGTCTTAGCGGATATCTATGGCCTTAGCTTCGCAATAATGGTTCCCTCTATGGTAACTTGGTTCATATGTAGCATATTCTTCTTGCTCGCAACACTATATGTAGAGAAGGATATGGAAGCACTGAGACGTGTGATGAGAGAAAGAGCTATGTTAGAGAGACAGAAGTCCAAACATGAAGATTCTCACTAATAATTTCAAAAGAGTTTCTAGATAAGATTAAAAACACTTCTTCATAAATTTAGATAATGATGAGAAAAATATTATTCATCGTAGTCTCTAGATCGTATGCAAACAGGTTATGGGTTCTCTCTTCTCATAAACTTATGAAGCTGGTAATCTCCCACCCTGTTTTCCAGGAACTGTAGTGATAGTTATGGGGGGTTAAATGATGGTCTCTCCCTCCAGGTCTGGAATCCCTCTATCTCTTCTCTCATAAAGGAGAACACCACGTAGTTTATGTTCCAGGTACACATACTTCTATTCATTCAACAGATGAGTGTATCACTGTCTAGTGGATGCTTCTCCTCAAGTTCTCCAAGAATCTAACTTTTCCAAACATTAATATTAAGATCTCATCTGCAAGTTCTGGTAAAACTGTAGAAGTAACTGTAGATCCTGGTGCTCCTATGTTCTCAAGGGGGCACCTCAAATAGTGTGGACAGATGGGCAGGTATGTAATGGTGTTGTCTCTCCCTCCCCATGTGGGCTCTCTTCCACCGTTAGTAGGAGTGAAGCTACATATACTTGCATACTCAATGATAATGCAACTGCTTTCTATGTTCTTCTAGAGCTTGAATATTCTGGTGAAACCTCCTATTATACTTCAGAAATAATTACACTTTAGCTCCTCTTCATCATGCCTCAAAAACCTCACTATTATAGTCTCCTCTCTCAGAAACTCAAGTGAAACTATGTGTCTATGAGACAAGGATGCGAAATCGAAGCTTCCATCATCATATATTGTAAGTTCAGCTATTGGCTTCTTCATCAGAGATATTTATTTAGTATAGTATATAAGCACCTACATTTTCGTAGAACCCTCACTAACCTGTTTCTTCTCCCTCATCTGAATTAAAATGAAAGTGGAGACTCCACGAGGTGGACGAGATCTACTATATTTCCTCTCCCAAGATTCTCATAGCATTCTCTTCCACAATCTTCCTGAATGTCCCTTCATCACACCATTCTCTCAGCAGATTGATATGTTTCCTATTTGGACCATAGGGTGTGAAGAATGTGTCAAAAGCAGGAAAGTCTGTGCCAAAAATCAGCTTATCTGAAAACTTCTTAACGAAATTTCTGCCGAACTCCGGGTCTCTAGTTAGGGCATTGTATCCAGAGCGTGCCGAGATATCTGCATATAGATTTTCATATTCCTCCAGCATCTCCACAACTAGGCCCTCCTCTTCAACTCTTCCCGTAGGATATGTCACATTCTTTGGTACATTCCTCGCTATGTGGCTCCACCACCCTGGACCGTGTGTAATGAAGTTTGTACCTGTGAACTCCTCCAGAACCTTGCGAAGCCTCATCAAATCATAATTGTATTTCCTATCTATGTGCAGAAGAACTGGGACACCAATATTATATAGCCTCTTTGAGTTCTCGTGATCTACTGGAATTGCAGATTTATGTTCCCCGAAACCTGCACAACCAGCATCAATATACTTCCTCGCCCTATCTACTGCGTCATCATCCAGTGGATTAACAGAGAAGAAGGGAATAAGTCTGTCAATGCCGTTTACAGCCTCCAGGACACCATCTGTAGATATGTAGCTACCATCCTCCTCCACTCCATATCCTTCAACCGGAAGAACTACCGCCATATCGATTCCAACCTGATCCATATATGCCAACAGATGTTCTCTGTCTGCAATCCAGAAACAGACATTCCAAGACTCTTCTGTTTTTATATGCGTATGGAAATCTATAATCAACTCTGCTCATGAGTAGGGTTATTTGAGAGATACTTAAGAATATCCTAAATCTCGATTCCCAGTCTCTCTCTGTAGTATTTCCTAACCTTTCTAACGAGTTTTCTGGGTATTATGGTCGGTATCTCCACCTCTCCACTCATCAGCCTATCTATGAACTTCTCCACTATGATGCCCAGACCTCTGAAGCCTATGGAATGAATGTTGTCATATCCGTCCAGAGGTGTGTGAATATTACTGGCGGACAGTGAATCCCTACTGAAGTTGACCGAGGGGATGCCTCTCTTCGCGAAGCTCATGCAGTCAGAGCTCATTATATCCTGCCTTATAGTTAGAGAGACATCACTCTCCTTGCTGATTTTCTTAAGGAGTTTAGTTATCTCCTTCTCCCCAATGACTCTCGCAGCATTGCTCCCGAGAATATCTCCACCTATATCGAAGTTTATTAAAAGCTCATATTTTCTCCTGCATTTTCCTGCGTGATACTCTGAGCCTCTCAATCCAAGCTCCTCCGCAGCGAAGAAGAGAAATCTCAACCTCCTCTTACCTTTCCTCTTCCTTAATATCCTCGTGAGTTCCAGAAGCATGGCTACTCCGCCACCATTATCCAGCCCACCGGGACTGCAGTATACTGAATCATAATGTGCGCAGAGAGCTATGGTTCTCCCCCTCCCGCCGGCCTCACATATTATATTTGCTGAAGTATTTTCAAAGAACTCCTGCTCAACCTCAACCTCTACAATAGGTTTTTCCAGAATAATTCTCTTGGCGTCCTCATATCTAACTCTCAAAAGAAGTGGAATTTTGTATTTACTCCTCCACTCATATGGGATCCCACCGCAGATCGGTGGTCTCCTAGGAGGTTCCGGCAATATAACTGCCCTAACCCCCCTCTTCCAAAGCCTGTTAAGTAGCTTTGCATTCTTCACACCTCCCGGAAGCTTCGAGAGTACCACAATTTCAGACACATCATCCATCAGGTATTTGTCTCCTGCCTCAATATACTTCATCCTGGAAGACAGGCTATTAACCTCCTCTCCTGTGAACCCATACGGCCTGAACTCAACTTTCTCTCCATCACATTTCAGTGAAACCTTCTTATGTCTGAATGTCCATACCTTAAACTCCTCATGTTTGACCTCATATTCGAAATCCTTCAATCTGTCTGTGATATATTCCCGTGCCCTTCTCTCTCCATCTGTACCTGTAAACCTGTTTCTGGGAAGTGTCGAAAAGAGCTTAAAAGCATGCTCAGGGTCAAACATACCAATCAGATATCGTGGCGAGACTTAAAAATGTAGTTACCCCTTTTATCTTACAATCCAATAGGGATGCTTCCTGTCTGAAGTCCCTTTACTTCTCAAAGCCACAATGGTGGAAACGAAGGGAAGCACATGATGATATCTATATAGAGGGCCGAAGAGGAGGAAATCCAGACCTCTCATCACCACATAAGCCTCAAGTCCTAAACTCGCTGAAGTCCTCTCTTCTGCCTTTAGCTTCCTGAACCATTTTACCGAGCTATATCCGTTGTAAGGACAACATCCGACAGGTACGTTCCACCGCTCTCTTATCTCCAGTGCTGCATCCACCGCACACCTGATATTTCTGATGTCCATTACTCCTGTATCCACCATTATGCCCTTAACTCCTGCGTCAAAAAGTCGGTCAATAAGATCTGGCTCTAATTTTGAGACACTTTCTTTGGGTAGCGCCCCATATGTCATGAGTACTAAATATTCAACCTCTAACCTATTGATATGCTCAAGATCGTCTCTCCCAGCAAGAAATGAGTTGTAAATTGCTCTATATTCCTCTCCATATTCCCTAAATGTGATGAACCCCTTATCTCTAATCTCTTTACTTATTCCCCCAACCAATACTGGTATGTGTGAAGTGTTCTCACATATCTTCGAAGCGTATCTCTCCATCGCCCCAATTGTTTCGGCATTAAGATCAATCATCGTTGGAACTCCACATTCTCTGGAGAGGTTTAACATTCTTTCTATCTCCCTCAAAACAATTTTCCATTTTACCGCTCCCTCTACAGGGTTCTCAACATTCCTATCTCCACTATATAAAATACTTCCCACTAGGACAGGTGTATCTCCTCCAACAGTCACCCCACTTACCTGAAATCTTCTAGTGCTCCTCTCTGGTTCTTCCATACTAGAAAGATGCGGTCTCCCCAAAGTTTAATACTTTCACAGTATAGCCTCTCTCTTCAGCTTTCCTCTTAAACTCC
>NJEE01000059.1 GCA_002255045.1 Candidatus Bathyarchaeota archaeon ex4484_205
TTTTCGAGGCGATAGAGGAGTCGCCAGCAAGATATGTGTACTTTGGAGACAATATATCTAGTGATGTGGTGAACCCTAAATTCTTTAGAGATTACTATATTCCCTATTATAAGAGGAGAAGTGAACAACTACACCGTAAGAAGAAATACATATTTCTACATATCGATGGGACTTTGAGAGGAGTACTAGAATTAGTTAAATTTACAGGGATAGATTGTGCACAATCGCTTACTCCTGCTCCTGTAGGAGATGTCCCCCTCGAGAAGTTCAGAGAACTAGCGGGAAATGATGTGATTATTTGGGGCGGGCTTCCAGGGGTATACTTCAGTCCGAGATACCCTCCTGAACTCCTTAAAAATATGATGGAAGAAATCATTGAGCTCTATCTTCATGATAGTAAATTTATAGTGGGTGTGGCAGATGAGGTTCCACCAGATGGGGATATAAAGAGGGTGAGGATGATAACAGACATAATTGAGGAGAACCCGATTGATTAGTATTTAATTAACGTTGAGAAAGGTCGGATAGGTAGCAGGCGACTCAGAGGGAGGTAAAAATATGAATCAGGAGGAGAGGATTAATGCAGTTTTTGAGGGTAGGAAGCCTGATAGGCTTCCCTGGTTCGCAGACCTAGTTTTCTGGTACTTTGGAATGAGGAAGAGAGGAGAGCTACCTCCTCAGTATTATGATCCTGTGCCTCTGCGTGGAGGGGTGTATGGGGAGGGGAGGGTGAGGCTGTACAAGGATCTCGGATGTGGGGCACATGAAGAACTAAATGATGGAACGGAGATTACGACCTATAGATTCATTACACCTTTAGGGGAGCTGGAGAGAGTGTGGAAATTCACGATGGATGGAATGAGTACAGCACTGGTCAAGTACCCAGTTCAGAATGCTAAAGATCTTAAAATCCTCAGGTACATCTTGAAGGATGCAAAAATTCGTGTAGATGAGAATCTATATGAGCTTCAGAGGAGGTGGATGGAGCAGTGGAAAGGAATAGGGATAGTTAGCTCCCTGGCGCCAAGAGCACCAATGTCAGCGTTATTTGTGGAGTGGATGGGTGTGAAGAATACATCTATTCTATATTTTAAGGAGAGAGAGGAGATTGAGGAAACATTGAAAGTCTTAGATGAGTCATATGACCCTTATTTTGAGAGCATAGAGAATGCCCCAGCTAGATATGTATACTTCGGAGATAACCTGTCCGGAGATGTGGTCAATCCCCGATTCTTCCAGAAATATTACCTCCCATATTACAGGAAGAGAGTATCTAAACTTCATCAGAAAGAGAAGGTGGTCTATGTACATATTGATGGTGCCTTGAAAGGAATTCTGTCACGCATAAGAGAGACGGAAATCGATTGCGCACAGGCATTAACCCCTGCTCCTGTGGGAGACTTAGAGTTGGAGAGGTTCCGAGAGGAGGCGGGAGAGGAAGTCATATTATGGGGAGGGCTTCCAGGTGTTTATTTTAGTAGGAGGTATTCTCAGGAGCTCCTGGAAAATATGGTTATGAAGGTGATCGAACATTATCTGCATGACGGGAAGTTCATAGTAGGCGTGGCTGACCAAGTTCCACCAGATGCAGACATAAGAAGGGTAAGGATGGTCACAGAAATAATAGAGGAGAACCCCCTATGAAACTTCGAAAATATCACTAAATTCCATGTTTCTCACCATCTCTGCCAATTTTTCAAGTTCATTCCACTTACTGCCGGAGAGAGTTTGTATGAGTTCTCCGTGAACACTTATACAAAGTGTATTTCCTACTCCTTCAAAGCAGAGGCGGATTCCCTCACCTTTATGGTGTAGTATTTTACATCCGATTACAGACATTACACCATCGGATACACAGAGATATGGCTTCTTTTGCGGACAGAATATGTGACATACCCTCACATTACCCATTTTCTGTAGGGCATAAAGGGAGGCCCTTATACCAATTACAAGAAAGGGACCATAGTGGCCGTGATATTTTACTGCTTTATCCAAGATTTTTTGAGGGATCATTTCGGAATGTATTTGAGTACGGTGGCGGATATAGGAAGGGCGAGAGGAAGCGAGATCAGTCCTCCAAGGAGATGTAGAGGGGCCCATATAGTGAGAGACCACTCGAGAGAACCGGACATGAATAAAAAGCCTATTGCGAAGCCACCGATGTAGGAGGAGAGTATAGTGGCGAATGTTATCCTCAGGAGAGTTCTAGCTTTGATCATACTAAATCCATGTGGCGAGAGTATATCAAAGATTACTGCTGCTAGGGCAAATCCAAGCATATGGAAAGCTCCTGGACGAAGAAAGAGAGTTATCATAGTACCTACTAGACCTACAGAAGATGCTGCCCCTACTATGGGGATGAGGGAGACTGTTATAATGAGAGGCAGGTAGGCGGAGACATCACAGAGTATTGGAAGGTGAAAAAGCTGAAAGCCGAGGGGACCTAGAAATAAGTGTAGAATGACCCAGAAGGCTGACATAAGTGCGATAAGGGCGACTTTTCGGGAGCTAACGTTCTTCGCGCCGTCCATTGGTATTACCGATTTTATAAATGGTAATATTTATAGATTTTTCAAATAACATATTAACCTACCTTCCCCGACATATTTGTGAGAGGCAATAGATGAGGAGAAGGGTAGAGAGATATGTGAGGTTCTCCGTGTCAACACCTGAGGAGTTATTAAAGAAGTTTGATGAAACCATATCTGGACTCGGATTAGAGAGATCTAAGGCAATAAGGATGGCTATGGAGAGATTTCTAACAGAGAACTCCCTGAAAGCAGATAGGAAGATCTTTGGGAACATCAATATCGTATATAATCATGAGGTGCGGGAGGCAGATAGCAGGTTGACGGATATACAGCACCACTACCTAGATATAATAGTTTCAACGCTCCATTTCCATATCTCTAAGGAGACATGTATGCTTGTTATAACTGTAAGAGGTGAAAATGAGAGAATTAAGAGTCTTCTTTCAAGCATCTCATCGATAAGAGGAGTGGAGGACGTAAAAAGCTGTTTCTTCACGGAGGTATGACTCAAGTTTCAGGTATAGTATAGGGGCCTTCAGGTATAATTAGGACTGAAGAGTTCTTACCTACTATTCGCTCCGCCAATTCCAATGCTTCATCCACATCTTTGGAGGGGATCAAACCGACTTCCTCAACTCTTCTCTCCGGTATTCTCGACACTAGGATTATCTTCGCCTTCTTCATGACTCTTGCCATTATGTGTGCCTCCCACTGATCTGGGAGAGGCTCGTTCTTCCTTATGAAGTCCAGGATCTCCTGAGGCTCTCGATCCACTATCAGCTTATGGAACTCTTTATGAGTTATACCATCTATACACTCTGAGAGAACAATAATTACACCATTTTTCTTCACAGTTAATTCACCGGTGGCCATAGCTTTCACAGTCTGATAGAGATTCCTATCAAGGGGGTAGCCTCCGTTTGTGGTGATTACAATGTCTGCCGGCTTAACTCTGACCCGGACATAGGTATCTAAATAGGAGACAGCGTCAAGATGTGTCTTTATCGGGTGGCCTGCAAAGACTCCCGTCACATCCTTCCTTAAGAGGGTAACATTCACTATGAAATCCAGTTTCGTCCTTTTCATGAACTCCAGCATATCTAAGTGAATTGGGTTCCTCTCGAGAGAGCCATACACAGCATATGGGGAGTTTATCATCTTGAAACCGTGGTTCCTCATGATTGATAGACTTCCAGCGACACCTGGAAGAATAATTTTCCTCCCTCCACTGTAACCGGCGAAGAAATGTGGCTCCACAGACCCTGTTCCGATGACAATATCACTATCCATCACAAGACGATTTACTTGGATAGGTGTACCATAGGATGTTTCACCTAGATTGAGTATGGAGGAGGAATCGTAGGCATTGTGATTAACTATCTCAAAGTGGTGATAGATATCCTCCCCCAGAAACTCTAGGATTTGCTGTTTGGACATGGGCTCATGTAGGCCGTTGGCTATTAGAATCTTTATGGAGCCACCGGAATCCTCTATATACTTTGTTAAAGGTGGAAGAAGAGCTCTATTGGGTGTTGGACGTGTCTTATCAGTTACAATTATCAACACTCTCTTGTTTCTCACAATTCTGCTAAGTTTTTCAGATGATGTAGGGTTCTCAAGCTTATTGAGAAGCCCCCCCTCGATATCTCTAATTCTCCCAATATGTCCTAATTCCACTACACTACCTCTCTCCAGCTCTATTTCCACAAAGCCCCTACCATATGGAAGTTTCGCTACAACCATGGAGTGTAGACCTCCCGACATATCTTCTGGATCCTGTGCAGAACCTCTAAGAGCTGTCTTTCATCAGCCACATAGGAGGATAGAATTAAGTCGCCATCCTCATTCAGATCCAACCTCAGCCTTGTGTCAGATATTTTCTCAGATAACGACCTACGTAATTCAGAGGGGGGAACCCCCCAACTGGGATAGGTTAAGACATCGCTCTCCAAAATAAATCCGTAGTCCTCCTCATAGATCTCAACTCCGAGGTTTAAAATGTTACAATCTATAGATGACAAGATGGCACCATCATCAGTTCTTCGATAGACGGGAAAATATTTGTCCAAGCTACGGAGAGAGAGATCCTCATCCATATTTCTATCAGCCTTCTCTAGGAAAATAGGATATCGATCTCCATTCTCAAGATCCAGAAGATTCCCTGTGGGTCCCAAAATATAGCCTAGAGAATAAACCTCACCATAAGGTTGGCTAAGCCCATAGAATAGGCATAGGGCACTGCCAGGTCGCCAATAAGAGAGGGAGTTTCGAACAACTTTAGAGGACCATCCACTTTTAGGATTGTAGTCAACTCCACATTCGAAGTAAAGTTCCTCCTTCCAAACTTCACCTAAAGATTTCAGTGGGAGCAACGGTTTTAACCTCTCGATGAAGGTGTCATCATTAAGGTATAATGCAAGTTCCCCAACATCATGTATAATTAGCCTCAGATATTCACCCATACATCATATTCCCTTGGAGATACATCAGAGATAAGCATTTTCCATTCCTTACGCAAATATATCATATCTATTTAGATTGACTTCTCCCTCTACGGGCATACCTGAGAAGTAGTGAGTTAGAGATCTGAGGACGAATCTTCCTATTCCCTTCATACCATAGTGGCCACATCCTGCGATATGAGGAGTGATATAGACATTCGGCATTCTTCGAAGCGGATATTCCGGCGGCGGCGGCTCAGGGTCTGTCACATCTAGGACCACAGTTATGTCACCCTTTCTACACCGCTCTACGAGTGCTTCCCCATCTATTATCCTTCCTTTGGCAGTATTTATTAGAATGGCTCCAGGTTTCAATAGCTCCAGAAGGTCATGACCTATCATTCCCTCAGTTTCTGATGTCAGTGGGGCGTGAATTGAGATTATTTCAGAGCTCTGGAAAAGCTTCTCTAGAGATACTTTGGATACACCAAGTTTATCAGCTTCCTCCTCCTTCAAATAGGGATCATAGACCAGGATAGTTACGTCTCTGAAGCATTTCAATAGACGAATCACTTCCCTCCCTACAGCACCAACCCCCACAATTCCTATTGTAGAACCATTTATGGTGGTGTAAAGTTTTGAGAAGAGTGATGGATCTCTCCATACAGCCTTCTCTCCGAACATCTTCACATGATCAAAAAATTTTCTCCCCGCAAAGATCATCATTCCAATAGTTGTCTCAGCGACATTGTATGCTATCTGCTTAACTGCATTACATACAATAATTTTCCTCGGCAACAGAAAGCTTTCAACAATTTCTTTGGAGAGAATTGACTTTATAGATCCTGCGGAGTGTATTATAATTCTCAGCTTCTCAGCTCTCTCCAGGAGCTCGGATGTGAGGGAGGGAGATCCCCAGCCTGTTATGAGGGCACTAATAGAGCTTATATATTTGAGTGCATCCTCCAACTGCTTCTCCTTCTCACCACTCCTTGTGAGATAGAGATCATATAGGCTCGTCAACTCATTGAACGTTTCATCGTCGAAAATAAGTTGCATATGTGAGGGAGGACATAGGAACAATACTTTTGGCTTCAAGGCTGATGCATGAAGAAAACAGCCCTAACAAATATATTATTTCCCATCTATTCTTGAGAGGGAAGTTGAGGCTTTTAATGTTCTCCAAGATGTTGAAGAGGGTTGGCAAACTTAGCGTTAGAGAAGCAGGAAAGGTTATCAGTACACTCGGCTTTGATGGAGTGGATCTCACTGTCCGGGAAAATGGGTATGTAGAGCCCGGAGAGGCAGAGGAGAAACTTGGTTCTGCAATAATGAGTTTCAGGGAGTTTGGGTTAATAGTGCCGATGATAACTACAAATTTCACCAGCAGCAGAGACAGATTTGTGGAGGAAGTGTTCAGGACAGCTTCTGAAAACGGAGTGAAATACATTAAGCTTGGGTACTGGCACTACAGAAAGTATGGAGAGCTCCGCAGCCTTATGAGAGAGGCAGAAAGAGGACTTAAGGGAATATATGAACTCTGTAAGGAATATGATGTAGTTGCAGGAATACATACACACTCCGGAAGATATCTCAATGCATTTCCTGGCCTAATATTTAATCTTCTCAGGAACTTTGAGCCGGAATATGTATGTAGCTATATTGATCCAGGCCACATAGCCGGCTGGGGAGGGGTAGACATGATAGAGCCCTATATAGAGCTGCACTCAGAATATATCAGGATGGTTGCAGTAAAGAATTTCGTGATGGAGTTTAAAGGAGGGAGATGGGAGAGAAGTATGAGACCCTTAGAGGAGGAGGTTGTACCATGGAGGGATATTTTCAAGGCTCTCCGTAGAATAGAATTTGATGAAATAGTTTCCCTCCATAGTGAATACAAACAGTATAATTATAAGGAGTTGATTGAACAGACGAGGAGGGATCTGA
>NJEE01000060.1 GCA_002255045.1 Candidatus Bathyarchaeota archaeon ex4484_205
GAGAGTGGCGGAGGAGAACAACATAGACTATCAAATAAAGAAACCCGCATATGGAGGGACAGACGCAGGCAGGATACACATAACTAGGAGCGGAATCCCATCCGGGATAGTTTCCGTTCCCACTAGATACATACACTCCCCAAATCAGCTAGTGTACAAGAAGGATCTGGAAAGGACATTTGAACTATTGAAATTTTCTCTAGAGGAAATTCCGAGCTCCGGACTGTACTAGCGCTCCTAATATCACTCTACTTTACTGAAAAATCTTATTACGTCAGCCCTAGTTATTATACCGAAGTCGTTCCTAGTGCTTACTAGAACGGCATGATTCTTCCTTAAGAGTTCTAAGACCAAATCTAAATCCGCATTATGTCCTACTATGGGAAATGGAGGGTCCATTACCTCTTCTACCTTTTTTTCTAATCCGCCTCTGTCCTCACTGAGTAATTTAAGCACAGTCTCCTCCGAAATGCTTCCTATTACTCTGCCAAAATCTATAACTGGTAATTGAGAAAATCCAGAACCAAGCATTAGTTCCATGGCGACTTTGACACTCTTCCTAGCTTCTATACATATTGCTGGAAACGTCATTATGTCAGAAGCTGTAATTCTCGGTTCGCTCACCTTTTCTAAAGCATTTATTATCTTCCTAATGGTAGACACTCTAGGATCAACTTTTCCCTTCTCTATTTGAGATATGAGAGATTGACTCACTCCAGCTAGTTCAGCTAACTCCTTCTGAGTAATCCCAAGTCTTTTCCTCAGTTCTTTTATCTCCTCAGGTCCTGGCACCCGCAACTCCGACCCTCCATATAAATCTCGCTTATACATTACCGGAAAAAGTATAAATTTATTTCTTAGGAAGTGTGGCGGGGGAGGGAGATGATAACCGTTGAGTTTCTTAACAGAGATCCAGTAACTTCTCAGAAAGTAGAGATAGTTGAGAGAAAGGGTATAGGTCATCCAGACAGTCTAGCAGATGGGATAGCAGAGGAGATAAGCAGGACACTGTCTCTCAGGTATATGGAAGAGTTCGGTGAAATACTACATCACAATACCGATCACGTCCAAATAGTTGGAGGAGAAGCCGAACCCGAGATAGGAGGGGGAAAAGTCACTAAACCAATATATGTTTTATTAGCCGGGAGAGCAACTACTGAATACAACGGAAAAGAAATACCTGTGAATGAAATAGCATACGAAGTCGCAGTGAAATATCTGGACGATACAGTTAGGTTCCTGAACCCGAAGGAACACGTTGAGATATCTCCTATGATAAGACCTGGATCAATAGATCTAAGAGAGTTATTCAAATTGGGAGGAGATGTGCCAAGAGCAAACGATACGTCTTTTGGCGTAGGTTTTGCTCCAATGACACCATTGGAGAAGACAGTACTGGAAGTGGAGATGGAGTTGAATTCAGACAGTAGCAAGAGGAGAGTGCCATCACTGGGAGAGGACATAAAGGTAATGGGAACTAGGAACGGAGACAAGTACTCTCTGACAATAGCTTCTGCCATGGTGTCTTCTCAATTGAGCAGTTATGAGGAGTATTATGATGCTAAGGAGAAAGTAAGAGAGATAGCAATCTCAAAGGCGAAGAAAATACTTGGAAGCGACAAAGAGTTAGAAGTAGTTATTAATGCAGCCGATGAAGAAGAGAGAGTAGTTTACATAACTGTGACTGGCACCTCTGCTGAAGCAGGAGATGACGGATCCACAGGTAGGGGCAACAGAGTAAATGGTTTGATAACACCATTCAGACCCATGTCACTTGAAGCAGCCTGTGGTAAAAATCCCGTAAGCCACATCGGAAAGCTCTACAATGTCATGGCTCACAAGATCGCTGAAGAGATTCACAGTGAGACTGGAGCGCTAGAAGTATATGTCAGACTTCAGAGCAGAATAGGGAGCCCGATAAATCAGCCAGAGAATGCAAGTGTGCAAATATTAGATTACGACATAGAAAACAGAAAAAGAATCCTCAGGGAATCTGAAGAAATAGTTAAAGACAACCTGAATGAAATTTGGAAACTCACTGAAATGATAGTCAAAGGCAAGATAAAGACCTTTTGACATTTCCGCATCGTATATATACCAACGAGATATCCCATTAATATCCCAGTATTATGTCCATTATATGAAGTGCGGACCCAACTTTTATTACCTTTTGAACCCATATTGAACCCGTAATGAGCCCAAGTGGTGTCTGAAATGAACCCTTTGTTTGAGCCTATGGGGGTGGAAGCTTGACCCTTTACTCCCGAGAAGAAGTAATAACTCTCGAAATATCGGAAGAGGAATACAAACATTTATGCAAAATAGCGGAGGAATGGAATATGAGCCTAAATGACGTAATCATAGTAGCTATAGGAGAAATGCTAGAGAAGAACTACGATATGCTATCAATGGACACTAGGAAGAACATAGAACTGAATCACCCAATTCTACCAAAACACAGCATGGTGGAGATAGAGGTATTCGAGGAAGACTACAAGAAGATGCTCGAATTGGTGGCAAGTGGAAGGTACTCGAACATAAGGGAAATAGTAGAGGTCGCTGTAAGTAGGCTCATAGAGAAGTACAAACGGTATCTCGAGTAATCGATTTAAAATATTTTTTGAGCTTTCCCAACTCAATTTCTTCTTGTTCTCCTTTTTTTAAGTCCTTGACAGTTATGGTATTTGATTCTAGCTCTTTTTCACCTAGTATTAGTGCGAATCTAATACCTTTTTCAGACGCATACGAGAGAGATTTGTTCAGTTTTCTCCCCATGACTTCAAGTTCTGTGATTATTCCAAGCTCTCTTAGAGCAGAAGATATCTCAAAACTTTTTTTGACACATTTCTCCGATAGAGGTATTACAATAGCTTTCATGACTTCTGACTCCGAGATTAGATTGCGTTCTTTAGCAGCCAATTCTATTCTGTCCAATCCAAATGCAAGACCCACAGCTGGTAGTCTTGGTCCTCCGAAAGTCTCTATTAATTTGTCGTATCTTCCACCACCGCCAACGGCCACATCTAGTCCTTCGACATAGAACTCAAAGACCAGTCCAGTATAGTAGTCCAACCCCCTAGATAGCTTGAGATCTACTATTACTCTGTCAGAGAACTTGTCCTCTATTAGGTTCAATACCTGTCTGATTTTTTCGGTATTTACCTCTCTAGTAGAGAACAGTTCGTTCAGCGCTCTTGGATCAAATCCTTTGCTTTCCAAATATGAAGAATAGTCTCCTCCCCTATCTATCATAGATAGAATGAGGTTCTGCTCTCTCTCATCTGTTACACCAATTTCGGATAGAACATTCCTGATCTCACTGACATCACCCAATTTGACGTAGTACTTAAATCCCAATGTCTCTAAAACCTCGCATCCAAGGGAAATTACTTCTACATCAGACTCTACTCTGGAACTACCTACTAGCTCGACCCCGGCATATCTACCTCTCTGGGGCTCCTCGTATCTAAACACATTTGTTATGTAATACAATCTCAGAGGTTTTGGTCTGGATCTCAGCTCGTTTGCTATTACCCTAGCTATCGGAGCAGTCATTTCTGGCCTAAGAGCTAGGGTCCTACCCCCCTTGTCTTCAAAGACATAAACACTTCTCCTTATTTCTTCCCCAGACTTCTCAGCTATTAAATCAAAATATTCGAAGGTTGGGGTTAGTATTTCCTCATAGGAATAAGATTCGAATACTTTCCGGATGATTTTCTCTATGTGTCTCCTAAACTTCATGTCCTCTGGAAGAAAGTCTCTAGTCCCCTTTGGTCTTCTGAACAAGCTCTACACCCCTCGGACATATTGGATCTATCTCTGCCTCGTCACCTCTGAGGGAAAGGGCTCTAGCCCTACACCCTCCACAGGAAGAAAAGCTCTCACAAAATTTACATGAGTTCTCTTCTATATAAGAAAACTTCTTTCTTAGTTCTGCCCAGTCTAAATTGGACAGCTCCTCGAATCCTAGCTCAGTTGGTAAGAACGGACACGGGGAAACCTCCCCAGTTGGGGAAACGTATATCATCTGTTCTAGAGCAGGACACCCTCTGCACCAAGGAAGGTCTATTTTATCCAGCTTGTGGCTCCAAGGATTTCCAGAAGAAGATATTCTCCCTATTTCTGGGACGAAGAGCTCGTCCCTTTCGTTTCTTGGTATATAACTGTAGAGGTTCACTCCATCAACTCCAAGTCCCTCAACGAATTCAATAGTCTCCATGAGTTCCCCAATATTTAGCGAAGTGATTGTTAAGGAGACCTTAACAGTAAGACCAACTTCCTTGGACGTCTTTATTGCTCTTAGGGCCCGATCATATGAGCCAGGGACTTTAGAGATTGCGTCGTGCACTGAAGACCTGTGACTATTTAGGGATATTTCAATTTCGTTCAGCCCAGCATCTCTCAACTCTTCTGCCAGCTTAGTATTGAGTCTTTTCCCGTTCGTGTGAACATTAGTCTTTATTCCTCTCTCGGAGCAGAGTCTCACTAATTCAGATATTTCCCTCCTAGCTAGAGGTTCACCGCAGCAGAAAGAGATGGATGACACTCCTATCCTATCTAGGATCTCTATCACTCTGAAAGCGTTAACGTCTCCCTCGGGAAACGGATAATTACAATTGAAGTTACACTCCCCACTCAACCCGACTATTCCGAGATATGGCCTCCACTTGCCTCCTTTCGATAGACTTTTAACAATAAAGGCACCTTTCCTCAATTGTATCCTATCTTCGATATCTATTTTCTCGTCAATTATCCTGAGAATAAGCCACAGCATTTTTTTCTTGATAAGAACAGGAAATTTCCATTTTGAGGCACTATTTCCCAGAGCTTCTAGGTATCTCTCCAAGTTTCCTGTATCTTCTGGGTCTATAGCCATATCAAGTAGCTTAGACAAGGTTCTGGCTAGGAAATGTGGGTCAGGAGGGGTTTTAATGGCCAAGATTAGAGTAGGAATAGTTGGAGTAGGTAACTGTGCCTCATCATTAGTACAAGGGGTTTTCTATTACAGGGACGCCACCGAGGACGATTTCATACCAGGTTTGATGCATCCAGTGCTTGGAGGATACAGAATAAAGGACATAGAGTTCAGTGCAGCATTCGACATAGATGCCAATAAAGTAGGAAAGGATCTTTCGGAGGCAATATTCACGGAGCCGAATTGTACAATGAAGTTCTCAGACGTACCAAACCTCGGAGTTGAAGTGATGAAAGGTCCAGTTCTAGATGGTTTAGGGAGATATCTAAAGGGTGTAATAAAAGTAAGTGACAATCAAAAGCCTGTTGATGTCTCACAAGTACTAAAGGAAACTAAAACAGACGTCTTAGTAAACTTCGTCCCAGTGGGAGCAGAAAGGGCAGCTAAGTTCTATGCTGAACAAGCTTTAGAGGCAGGTACAGCTTACATAAACGCAATGCCAGTTTTCATAGCATCTAATCCAGACTACCAGAGAAGGTTCGAGGAAAAGAAAGTTCCTATCATAGGAGATGATGTGAAAAGTCAAGTTGGAGCTACGATAGTCCACAGAAGTTTAGTGAAACTCCTCGTAGAAAGGGGAGTGAAAATAGAGAAGACATATCAACTCAATGTAGGCGGAAACACAGACTTTTTGAACATGTTAGAAAGAGAAAGATTGAAATCTAAAGAGATAAGCAAGACGGAAGCAGTGAAGTCTCTCATACCATATGAAGTGCCCATGCACATAGGTCCAAGTGACTACGTGGAGTTCTTAGGAGATAACAAGGTAGCCTACATAAGAATAGAGGGAAGAAAGTTCGGAGACGCCCCCATAATAATAGAGCTAAGATTAAGCGTCATAGACAGTCCGAATAGTGCTGGTGTTGTAATAGACGCCATAAGATGTGCAAAGATAGCTTTAGACAGAGGAATAGGTGGACCATTGTATTCAGCATCTGCGTATTTCATGAAGCACCCTCCAAAGCAGTATCCCGACCCAGAGGCGAGGAAAATGCTCGAGGAATTTATAGAGGGGAAGAGGGATAGATAATGCCCCCCCTCATCTCTATTGTAATGGAAAACGTTAAGAGGATACTTAGCGATGTCTGGGATAACTTCTCGAGGCAAATAGTTCAATATTCCCCCAAACTGATAACAGCCTTAATAATACTCGTTGCTGGCTTTATTATTGGAAAGGTACTTGGAGTAATAACCTCGAAAATTCTTAAGAAAGTCGGATTGGATGAATACGTTTCTAAAACGAGAATGAGTAAGATACTAGAGAGAATGGAAACTACTCCTTCTTCCTTCGTTTCACGGATAGTGAGATGGTCCATTTACGCTATAGCTATATTGCTGACTATATACGCCTTGGAAATAGATGTGCTTGAAGAATTCATTTCAGACGCATTTAAGTACATACCACAAGTTATAGGATCAATAATAGTACTTTTCCTTGGGGTAACTATAGTAGATCTCTTCTCAGAGACATTTGCCGGCACAATGTCTTCGAGAGGAATAAAGAATCCTCAACTAATGGAATCCATAGTGAGATACGTCCTCTATTCAGTAGTTGGAGTAGTGTTCCTGTCTCTCATACTTCCATCCTCATCCATACAAATAGTCTACATAATATTCGCGGCCTTCTTCGGCTCAGTCGGTTTGGCGCTAGCACTCGGAATAGGCCTCGGCCTCAGAGAAGTTGGTCAGAGCATAATGTATGGAATATACGAGACATTCGGAGGTAAAATAGACATAGGGGATGAAATAGAGGTCAGAGGATACAGAGGGACAGTGGAAGATCTTGGAATTCTCAACACAACGATAAGAACAGAGGAAGGGGACATCCTGATACTTCCGAACGCCATTCTCGCGACAGAGGAAGTGAGAATAATAAGAAAGGGAAGAGAAGAAGGGCGATGAAGTCAAGTAAATGTGAAATCCAATGAGCTAAAGACTCCCCTCGAATATTTCTGAGAGATTAAGCTCGAACAAAGCGACAGGGTTTTCCAGCCCCATCAGGACAAGCACTTCCGGATGTACTTCCCCTATAAACCCAACCTGCCTCTCTTTATGGATTATCTCCCCAGATCTTCCGGGGATGAATGCAGCAAAGTCTCTCGGTCTCACCTGAAGTTCAACACCAAATTCACGCATTAGCACATCTAGAACAGATCTAATTTCAGTATATCCAGCTTTTGGATGAGTAACTGCTGCGCACAAGTGTATTTCGATTTTAGCGCCAGTCTCCTCAGCCTCGTCTGGATATGCTACCTCTCCCACTTCGAATATCGTCTGCGGGAAAGTAGAACTCTTGTTGTTGCTTAGCACCTTTATTAGGCCAGGATATATCCAAGGCCTTATTATTCGATACTTCTCCGTCTTGGGATTCATTATTTCAATGTATTTCACTTTAGGGGCCATGCACTTGTTAAAGACAATTTCCTCGTTGGTCAGAGAGAACGTCATTACCTCTTGATATCCGAGGCCAATGAGAACGTCCCTCACCAAATCTAAAAATGATTCTATTCGATCTTCCTCTCCTAATGTCATTTTCTCCGGAAGTTTGGCCTCGAACTTCATGTAATTATATGCTATTGCTATCTCTTCTACTAGGTCTATTTCGTGAAGAACGTCTACTCGATACGCAGGAACTAGTACGCTCAAGTCATCAGAAACACCAAGTCTCATTTTTTCCAACAAGGATTTTATCTCACTCACCTTTAGTTCAATACCCAATAACTTCTCCACATAACTCTTCCTCAAATTGATTTTCAGTGGTGACAAATCAGGGCTAGTTCTCTCTCCCCTCCAGTCTCTCACTATTACGGACTCTATAACACCTCCTCTCTCTGAAATGGACGTCAAGACTATGTTTAGAACTTGGCTCACAGTCTCTTCATGCGTCCCTGTAACATCTACGAATAAGTTCTTTGTATTTTCCTCTACTTTGGTCTCTTCACTGTTTATTATTGGCGGCATGGAAAGCACAGTTCCATTAGAATCGACTAGCAATGGATACTTATCTAGGTCAGAGAGTATCCAGCCGTATTCTATGCCCTTAGGGTGGGACTCGATTATCTCTCTGGGACACATTTCCTCGAAAGAGTCCAGTGGAACGAACCTAACTTCTTCTGGACCTACTACTTTGTAGTATATAGGAGGTGAAATCTTGTCTAGGTCATATATTCCTATTGATGCCTTTCTCCTTCTCCTTCCGATAGTTTCATGTAGTTTCTCTTGCATTTGCATTAAGGAGACTATTGTCTCTTCTCTTCCAAGGTCTACACCTTTTATGACACCGCATGATATGTATGGTCTAATCTTCTTGACGGAGTCACTCACAAACACTTTTATCTCTCCTGAAGTAACTCTGAACGAGGGCAAACCCGTCTCTATTCCCAAGAACCCCTTGAGAGCTCTAGCTATACCTTCTACGCTCAACAAATCTGGTCTGTTCGGAAAGACCTCTACCTCTATTTCGTCTCCTTTGACCTCCTCTACAGGGACCCCCATCATCGTCAGACTTTCCACTACCTCTGAAATGGGAATCTCCTCTCCGAGTAGTTCCATTAGGTCACTGTAGCTGAACTTAAGCGTAGCCACTCACACACCCCTTAGAATCCTATATGGAAGTTCCCTAATCCAATTAAGGTCGTTTTTATAGAAGTCCCTTATGTCTCTCATTCCCAGTATGAGCATTATCGGTCTCTCTAGTCCTAATCCCCAGGCGAGTACGGGGCAGTCTATCCCGAAGGGTTCAGTTACTTCTGGTCTGAATATGCCGGCTCCACCTAGTTCTAACCAAGTGTCTCTCTCCTCGACGTATACCTCTGGTTCAACACTTATCTCGGTATATGGAAAGTAAGCAGGTCTGAATCTAATCTTCTCGAATCCCAATTTCCTAAAGAACGTGGAGAGATAACCAAGAAGATCTCTGAAAGTAGCTTCCTCATCTACTACTATTCCCTCAACTTGGAAGAATTCATGCAGTCTCCTCCAATCAGTTTTCTCGTTTCTATATACTTTTCCAATTGAGAATACTTTCGATGGAGGACTGACTTTCTGCAAGTACCTAGCAGATACTGCAGTAGTGTGAGTTCTCAGAACACTCTTCTTAGCTATCTCTTCCTTCCATTCGTATCTCCAACCTCTCGATCCAGTTATCCATCCATTTTCGTGCGTCTTTTTAACTTTTTCTACGAGATCCCTCTCTGGGAGTTTGGATTCCAATCCCTTTAGGTAGAAGGTATCTGCCAACTCTCTGGCAGGGTGGTCCTGAGGCTGAAAAAGGGCATCGAAACACCAGAAGGAGGACTCCACTATCGGTCCTCTCGCCTCCTTGAAGCCCATTTCTAGGAATATTCTCCTTATTTTGTCTATTATTTCTCTAAGTGGATGTCTCTTCCCAGGATATATTTTTGGACCACTTGCTTCTACCTTATATTTCTTGAATCCAATTTTCTTCCATACTCCACTCTTTATCACATGCGGTGTAATCTCGCTTAAACCTTTTTCTGATTCCGGAATTCCTCGCTCTACGAGTTTCTGCCCCTCCTCTGTTATCTCTACATACCAAATTCTTTTCTTGTATTCACTAATCAATCCTCTCAATTTGAGGTTATTCAGAGCAGTTTCACTAGTTTTTGACTTAATATCATCCAAAGAAACTTCTTCTGACTTGGAAACAAACTTAAGAAGCTTTTCCTCCTCGGTTTCCTCGTCTAATAATTTTCTCGGATCCTCTACACTTAGTGCTACTGTCTTCTTGCCATTTCTCTCTTCTATTTTCACCCATCCTCTCCTGATAGCCCAACCTAGAGCTATATTTGCTTCTCTTCCGACTAAATTCAATATTTTCTCTAACTCGTTTGTTTCACTCTTTAAGATACCTAAAACAAGCAATTTCTCTGGAAATCCTTCTTCCAATGCTTTTCTGCCCTTTTCTGTTGTTGTAATGACTCGTTTCCACTCTTCACGCAATTTCACTAATCCTTTGTTCTCTAATTCTTTGGAAGCTCTCATCACTGACGCTATGTCCTCGTTCAATGCCTTTGACAACTGCTCTAATTCCGCTACCTTGAGTGACTTCAATTCGTAGAGTAATTTCCTTTCTATTCCACGTATTTCCATCCGTGATCCTCCAAGACATCAAATCTCGAATTAGTCTCAAGTACTTGTTCCTCTCTATCTCTTCCCATGCACCCCCAATTGGGTCGCTCTCCTCAACCCTCTTTATCCTTTTAACTGTTTGCCTTAGAGTCTCTAGACACCAAGACGCATAGGAGGACGTACCGACCAAATGGACTTCGACGGGCTCTATTAGATTAATCCCACCTCTTCTCACAACCTTGCCTAATATCGAGACAACTTTTCCTCGAGGCAAATTCAACTCAGAAGTCAGATGGAAAACTCCTGCTGGGTCAGAAACACACTTTCCAGATAGTGCTACACCAACTATGAACAATTCTCTGAAGATCGTCCCTAATTCTGATACGAAATATCTCTTCCAAGGCAAGGCACTCTCGAACTCAATTGAAAACATTACCTCAACCAATCTCAGACACCCTCTCTAATTTCACGGATCTGCCTATGAGTGGGTAAAGTTTCACTATGTGATTTTCTATTGAGGACCCAAGTATTTTTGCACGATAACGACTTTCCAAATGTTTTTTACCTTCTTCTAGAATTTTTTCGATCTTTTTTGAAAGCAGATTCTCCAAGGCACAGAATTCTTCGTAAGAAATTTTCTCTTCTATCCTAACTAAAACTCTCCCTTCCTTTCCTGACGTAATTAGATGTACTTCGATCGGAACTTCTCTTCCGTAAACTTTCATTCTCTCTTCGAAGAGTTTAAAGTCATCTTCATCTAAATTTCTCGAGAAAAATAAAGTCGAAAGATGGAATTCATTATGTCCCTCGGACAACAGTTCTTCAAAGACAATATACCTAAGGAACCTCAAGCTATCGTCATCTAGTGTTACTTCTCTTAGTTTCCCATCTATCAAGAGTGTAAAGACGTCTCCAGGGAAATACGTGAGTGAGGTCTTCAAGAGAGAGGAAGCGCTCACATTCGAATACGTTCCAGAGAAGTTTGTTCATAGAGAAGGGCAACTCAGAGAAATCTCTGACTCAGTGAGACCCATATTCACTGGAAGAAGACCATTTAACTGTCTATGCATAGGTCCAACTTCTACAGGGAAAACAGGAGGTGTTAAGTTCCTATTTAAGAGAATAGCAGAGGAAGAAGTGGGAGAAGTAAAAACTGCCTATGTGAATTGTTTCTTCCATCCATCTCCTCCATCCATCTCCCTCTCAGCTTCTCTCTGAAGTGGTGAGGTCCATAACAGGGAGAAGACCGCCAAAGGCATCTAGGGAGAAATACTTGTCAGCAATAGGAGAATGGGCTAAGGACATTGGTGTGATACTAGCATTGGATGAGATAGATGCACTCCTAAGGACTAAGAACGGAGAGGAAATCTTATATAATTTCTTGAGACTAAGAACGGAGAGGAAATCTTATATAATTTCTTGAGATTCAACGAGTTCGAAGAGGAAGCTAAAATTGGAATAATATGCATAATGAATGAAGCAACTGCTCCAAAAGATCTAGACCCGAGATTGAGGAGCTACATGGGTAGAGAAGTATACTTTCCACCATACGAACTAGAGGAGATAACTGAGATACTCAGGAATAGAGCGAGAGAGGCGTTCCTACCTGGAAAGATTGAAGACGAAGCTATTAGATTAGCATCTCATTATTCGTACAATGAAAATAGAGACGTAAGAGTCGGACTTGAAATTCTCAGAAGAGCAGGAATAATAGCAGAGAACAGAGGAAAAGAGAGGGTAGGAACCAGAGAGATAAAGGAAGCATTCAAGGAGGCGAAGTACATCAGCATGAAGATACTCCTACATAGCTTGGATGAGGAGGAGAGAACTCTTCTAAGGAAAATAGCTGAAAGTGAGGAGGGAATATCTACTCCAGAGCTGTATGAGCTATTCTCCGAGGAAGTTAGCAGAACTCCTCAACACTTTAGGAAACTACTGCAGAGACTAGAGTGGTATAGACTCGTAGAGTTAAGGCCTCTCCCAGGGTCTACTAGGGCTAGGGAAGTGTATCTCAGGTTTCCCAAGGAAAAAGTAAGGGAATATCTAGATATGCTCTAAAAAATTGTGGAGTAGCCAGACACAGCCCGGCTACCCCTGGCACCCCTCTGCCGATAGGTCGGACCTCCAGATATATATCGTTTACCCCATCTAGCGATAGGTCGGACCTCCAGATATATATCGTTTACCCCATCTAGGCAATTCACTACAAGCCGCCAGGAGGGATAACTCAGTTGAATAAGAGACATGCACAAATTAGTAGTGAAGAAAAGCACCATACTGCTGGAGATTACTATAAATTCGACTTACACGTCCACACGATTTATTCTAAAGACGCTTTGATCAAACCGAGTGAAATACCAAAAATCGTTATTAGGAAAGGGCTAAATGGGATAGCTATTACGGA
>NJEE01000017.1 GCA_002255045.1 Candidatus Bathyarchaeota archaeon ex4484_205
GATATGAAGATCGCTGCATATCTTCCTTCAAGCAGTCCCCTCCTTGCATCCTCTATAACAGTCGGCTTCACTCCTACTCCTGCCTCCTCTATCAAAGTTGCCCCAACATTCATCCCCGCAGCTACAACCACATAAGCCTCAGCTGGGAAAGCTATAACTACGCTCTCTCCATATAATCCTGCCTCCTCTCCGGCTCTCTTCAACTCAGACCACAATTTATCTATCTTCCTACGGAAACTCTCAAACCTCCTTTCAAAGTACTCCTTTAATGTAGGTCTCACTGAAGAGAGCTTCTCCATCAGTTTTCTACCTATTTCTACTGCATTTGGAGGATAAATCCAATATCCATGAAGATTTCTCCCACCTCCTATATTTATAAAAGTTAGATTTTCCACGTCAGTGAGTGGGTTCAGAGATATCTCCCCCACATCTCTTCCAGTTCTCTCGGAGACTGCTTCCACAAGAGACTCCTCCCAGCCAATGTGTCCCGAGATGAAGATTAAGTCGCTTTCAACAGCCTTCTCTATCACGCTGGGCTCAAGATTATAGTGGTGTGGCTCAACACCAGATGGGAGAATCGTAACTATTCTAACGTAATCCCCTCCAATCTCCCATACAAGGGGAGCTAGCCCCTCAATGGAGACGGCTACAACAATCTCCTCAGACGTGGCATAAATGCTCTTCTCTAAGAGAAGTGGGAGGATTAAAAATATCAGTATATATCCTCCCCTAGTCAAAATGTTTTATACACCTCCCATGGATACACTGCTCGGGACGACCTAGTTTTTCACATATTTTTCTAGCAAGTTCATTTGATATCGCTGAATCTATTCTATCTGCCTCCCTGCAGGCCATATCTGGATCAAGTCCTAGTGTCTCAGCCAGAAAATTCTCTAGAACCCTATGGTTGTGTATTATTGCCTCAGTTATTGCAACTCCTTTCTTCGTCAATGTATACCTCCCCCAACTGACCTTAGTAATTAACCCCTTATCCTGAAGCTTCTTGAGAATGTCGCTTGCAGATGGCTCCTTCACCTCCATCTCCTTGGCCAGATCCTGGAGCTTTGCATCTCGCCCTCCCTCCACTGTAATCCTATATATTGTTTTGAGATACTGTATCTGTATCTTCGGCAAATCCATTTTAGGTAATACCTAAAATTTTGTAACTTATATCCTTTTCTCATTACGTATCAACCTCAAATAATCCGAAAGATCTCTCAGGCTTCTCTGCTTAGCTACAATATTACTGCAGGGACTTAATGGCTGTTAGAGAAGAGATGTTATTCTCAAATAACTCTTTAAACTTCCAGTGCGATTTCTTATAGTAGATGTGGAAATCTGGTGAGGCAAAGGAGCTAGTAATCCGGAGAGCACTTGCCAATATTTCCGATCTCGCCTCCAATTTCCTCCAACATAGAGATGACGTAGACCGGCTTCTCAGAACTTTCTCAGAACTATCTCCCTCCCCTGTTCAAATATCCTATGAAACCGCTTTGACCCCCTTAGAGGAGGTTAAACCTTATGCGCTCCCAGAGGTCAAAGATGCAGAGAATCCTGAGAATGTCCTTGAAGATGTAGTTAGAGGATTCTCCATTGGCTCCTATGACACAAGCTATCATAATCCAGGTGCCCACTTCTTTATACCTCTCCTCCTAGTTAATGTCGGTTACTGGTATCATAATCTATTCAATGAGGGTGGGAGCGGAAATTATGCCGAGCTTCTCTCCTATGATGTATATAAGGAGGATGTTGAGATTGTTCTGAAGAGAGTAGAATACAAGGTCCTAAGTAACTTCATAGTTCCCAATTTGAAGAGTTCCCGGAAGTTCCTCTTCATGGATGAGTCCCTCGACCTGAGCTACACCCTCTCCTGGTGTATAGAGAAGCGGGAGGCAATCATAGGGCAAGTGAATGAAATCCTAAAGTATCTTATCTCAAATGAAGTACTACCAATAGGATTACACTACACTAGGAAGTATGACATTGTAAGAGGTATATCTGCAATAACTGGTAGAGATGACCTTCCAGAGGTGAGTGACAGAGTGCTTATGAATACCTTTCTAGATGTATATGACCGCTCCCCTGTACTGCGGGTTCACACTAGGGCTCTAAGTGAGATAGATGGTATCCCACTCTATGCACTATTCATAAAATTGGGGGAATACAACATTGTGAGAGTTGAGTTTCCCGGTGTAGAGTGGCTGTCTCTGGATGACCTACATAGAATTATTCTCTACCAATCTATAGTTGGTGGTGGCTTCCCACGATGTATGCAGAAGTCCCATGAACTAGCAGTATTGAGGATTAAAGACAGGGAGATGATAGAGGAGAGTTTTGCCCAAATGCTTAGAATACCTGCTTCTTACATACTTATATCTAAGAAACAGGTTAGAAAGAGGTGGCCTCACATATGAGTCTAATCCAACATACTGTGAATAGTAAAAATGCTGTTGGGGAGGTTGCAAATGTTGATGATATGTTGATAGATATCTTTCTTTATCCAGAGTACTTCGGCAAGATTAAGGTTGGTAATATAATAATTGTGGATTCGGAGGGAGACAAACCCATTGGTATAGTTCTGAGATTATCCCACTCACCTAAGGCTGGATCTATAACTCCCCTCAGAGAATCATTGGAGAAACTGAGGAAGCGATATCCTGACTATCAGTATTATCTCAACTATGTGACAACAATAGTTTATACCAGCCACTATAGTGATAATGAAGTGAGGCACTGTAGGTCTCATTCGCCTCATCTGCATGAGCTCGCCTATCTTGTTGAGGATAAAACCTCTCTCAAGGAGTTTCTCATGCCGAAAGGTGTGTGGGATACCTCCTTTCTCATAAACTATCTACAGGGGGGTGCAAGACCCTTTAATATCATCGAATTTGTTGAGAACAATTCTGTTTCTCTGAAGAACTTAGGTGATGTGAAGGGATTCGTTAAGAGTGTTGCGAGAACATTAGCTATCTCACATATAGATTACTATGGATATGTGATCAACAAAATTATGAACATACTGGGGGTAGAGTGAGTATGGCTGATAAAATTTTGGGCAGGGTGGTTGAAGGAAGTGTAAATGAGGGTATAAGGATACAGCTTGCTGAAGATGAGGATATTGAAGACTACCCATGTGGTTCTCTAGTGTCTATAGAGGGAGTGAGAGGGGAGTACTTAGGTATAATAACAGATGCGGGGATAGATGTAGAGAGGAGCTTTCTCGGCAAGCTGCCTCCCCTTCACGGTAGTGAACTGGATAGAGTAATGGATGTAATTAAGGAGTGGTGTAGACGGGAATGGTTGGAAGTCGCCTTATTGGCTGAGAAGAGAGGCTCAGCAATCTCTGTCGCAAACACCATGCCCAACTTTAATTCAAAACTCATTCCCCCAACCCAGCAGTCCCTCACTGATTTCTTTGTAGGCCCTACAGAGATGGAGACAACCACATATCCGGTGGGCGAACCCTACGTCCCTAAGGCTAAAGCTATCGAAATCCCTATAGCTGTCGATCGATTAACAGAACTCTCCTTCGGTATCTTCGGGAAATCTGGAACAGGTAAGACCTTTCTTGGGAATATCCTTGCCGGATACCTCCTGAGGTATGCTCTGGAGAGAGATGAAAATCTCCGTCTACTCATATTCGATATGCACTCAGAATATGGGTTAGAACTTAAGGATAGTTACGGCAGACCTCTTGCAAGAGGAGTTGGACAAATATTCAGAGACTACTTCGACATTTACACCCCTGACCTAGATGAAGCTCAAAGGAGAGGCCTCAAACCACTCAAACTGAACCTAAATCACATAACCCCCAGTGATATCTACGTGTTGGCACCAATCTTCCAGCTTACAGATACCTTTCTACAGCATCTTAAGACAATATACTCCGTCATCGGTAAGAAGGTGGGTTTAGGGGAATATTGGATATGGGGTCTCCTCTATGACTCCATTGATGACGACCGTTTCCTGACCGATGAAGAAAAGGAAGACCTTAAAAAGAAGCTGATTTCCCTGGCGAAGAAGAACTTTGATGATATCTCGTCTATAAATGACCTAGGAGCTAGGATAGGAGGACTTTTTGATACCTCAATATTTTCATCATACTCCTCTCAACGTTCAAAACTCAGGAGACTCCTAGAAATACCTCACACAGTTGAGCTATATGGCAAAAAAGAAGATTCAATAAAAGAGATTGTAAACAAGATAACAAGCAGAAGTGGCTCACACGTTATTATAAGTCTGGGAGCTTATGAAAGGAATCTGCCGCTCTATATGTCTATAGCCAACCTTCTGGCAAGACAGCTGAGGCAAACCCTACTGATGAAAGTTCAGAGTGGCGGAGAGCCTGAAACGAAGATAATTATATTCCTGGAGGAGGCCCACAACTTCCTAGGCAGGGGGTCATACCACTTATCCCCCTTCGGTGCCATAGCGAGAGAGATGAGGAAGAGGGGTGTGACCCTTTGTGTTATAGACCAGAAGCCGGGAGAGCTTGATCCAGACGTCGTCAGCATGATATGGACCTTCTTTACTTTCACTCTTACAGATAGAAAGGATATAGATACAGCCATGGTCGCCATCTCCAATCCTAAACTCTTCTCGAAGATAGTTCCCCTGCTCTCCAAGAGGGATGTGCTGATGTATGGGGAAGCCGTCAGATTTTCTGTTGTGGTGAGAGTCAAGGATTATAAGGATGTTGAGAAACAGCTTTCAGAGTTTGTTGGAAGACATAGAGATGAAGTAGCTGAGAGGGAGCGTGAACTCCGTGAAAGTGGCCTCCTCTAGCCCTATTCAAATAGTCCATTCCTCTGACTTCCATCTCGGTGTCTCATACCGGAGTCTCAGAGGTAAAGGTGATCTCACAAACCTCAGGAAGAGAGATTTCCGGAGAAATGTGGAGAGAATAGTGGAATACATAATTGAGAATAATATAGACTTATTTCTCATTACTGGAGATATATTTCACTCTCCACAGCCACTGAGTGATGACTTCGTCTTCATATCGGAATGTATAGGGAGGTTGGCTTCACATGGCGTCTGGACTGTTGCAATAGCCGGAAACCATGACAGGCCTAGGATCGCTGAACGGAGATCCACCCTCGAAGGATTGGTTAAGGCAAATTCCCCCTACTTCCTTTACGTCGACAAGCTCAGAGATAGGCCAATATCTCTCGAAATAGGTGGCAAAAGAATATCGATAGTTGCAATTCCCTATATCCACAGACAGGTCCTGAAACTTATAGACAGTAAGATATCCTATGAGAGTTACATTCAAAACCACATAGCGGAGATGGTTTCAGATAGTGTATTCCGAGAGGCTGATGTAAGAATCCTCATGGCACATTTCCTCCTAAAGGGAGCCAGATTCCCACAGGGACTCCTTCCATATGTTGAGGAACCGGTCATCAACTACTCCAATCTCCTCCCAGATAAGTTTCACTACATAGCTCTAGGACATATTCATAAGCCACAGAAAGTGTATGAGAATGCCTATTATGCTGGCTCGATTGAGAGAATAGATTTCAGCGAGGAGAAAGATCAAAAATCCTTCAATCACATAACTCTGGATGGAGACTCCTGTAGAGTGGAGCAAATTCCCCTGAAATGCCGACCGATGTACACCCTCTCAATAAAACTGCCGGATGCAAAGAACCCCCTGAACCTACTTATCGAGGCAATAAGATCCGAAAATATACCCAAGGGGACAATTCTCAATTTGAAGCTTAACCTGAGTGAGGCAATATGGAATGTTATAGACTCAGGCTGGAGCCATGTTGACAACCTGTTGCTTGACGAGCTGGAGGTCTTTGGATATAGATATTTTGTGGAAAACCTGGGAATAGATAGAGGGAGAATTATGGAGATAAGTAAGATAGATGTAAGGCGACAGGTTGAACTATATATAAAGAACCTGAGCATTCCGGACTCCCTTAAAAATAGGATGGTAGAGCTCGCCGGACATATAGTGGATGAGGTGGAGTCTGGTGAGGCTTAGAAGACTCGAAGTCCGTCGCATAGCCTCCTATGAGGATGCTGAGATAGATTTTGAGAGCCTAGAGTATCCCGTTTTCGTAACTGGGCCGACAGGAGCAGGGAAGACAACTCTATTCATTGATGCGTTGACCACCGCCTTATATAAGGGGGCTTATGGTAGTGAACGAGAGTTCACAGACCTTGTTATGAAACCACATCGAGAAGGCCATATCTCCCTCGAGTTCTCTGTCGGAGATGAGCTATACAAAATCGATAGAGTGCTGAGTAGCAGAGGTGGGAAAGCTACCCTGCGAAAATTTGATCCAAAGAATAATAGGTGGGTGCCCATCTCAAGCTCTATCTCAGCCATAGACTCTGAGATAAAACGAATAACCTCCCTTGACTACAATGGATTGCTCAACTCTGCAGTCATAAGACAAGGTGAAGTTTACGACTTCCTCAATATGAAGAGCTCGGACAGACGGGCCCTGCTCCTCAGGTTGATGAACCTCAGGTTTGAGAAATTCAAGGAGAAGGCATATGAGAAATTCAGGGATGTCGGGGAAGAAATATCTAAGTTGGAGGGGAGGCTTGAGGAACGTGAGAGAAGGATATCTAAAGAGGAGAGTGTGAGAGCTGAGCTTAGGGATGTGGAGCAGAAAATCCCACAACTAAAAAGGGAGAAAAATAAGAAGGATAAAGAGAGGAAGGAGTTGAGCTCTTCCCTAATGGAACTGAGAGAGAAAGCAGCAGTCCTCGAGGAGGAGTTGAAGGCTACAAATATAGAAGATTTGAAGAAAGAGCTTCAGAAGAAGAGAGCAGAATACAATAATCTCAACGAGGAGATACGTAGAGTAGAGGAAGACAGCAAGAGATTTAATGCCAAGCTTTTAAGTGATGTACACAAATATGCTAGACTTGTTCATGATCTTAAACTGTGGCTTTCACGTCTTGAAAACCTGAATGGAGAGAATGGAGAGATTTCCAATCTGGAGAAACTGATGATGAAGAAGAGGGAGATCTCAGAAATCAAAAGTAAGCTTGAGGAATATTCAGGTATTGATAGAGAGATCTCCCGTCTCAAAAATCTTTTAGAGGAAAATAATAAGAAGATCGGAGAGTTAGAGGCGAAGCTGAATGAAGCTGAGAAACTACGTTCTGAAGTCATTAAGCTGGATGAAGAGCATCCTCCATCATGTCCTCTCTGTGGCTCCCCCCTCAAAGGAGAACAGCTCAAGAAACACCTCCAAAATCTCAGTGACGAGATGGTAAAGTATAGAGGTTTACTGAAATCCCTTTTGGCCAAGAAGAAAGAATTATCAGCGAAAATTGAAAACTTCGAAAAAAGACGGGCTAAAAAGCACAGACTGGAAAGCCAGCTCCAGCTCTATGTGAGTGAACTTCGCTCCTTCCCAAATCTCGAGAAGAAACTTGAGGAGTGCCACGCAGAGGCTGAGAGGCTGAAGAAAAGGATCGAAGACTCCAGACTCTCCCTTCTGAATGTTACAAATACAACTTCTCTGGAGGACGCTGAGAGAGCTGTGGAGGAAGCTGTGAAGATAGCCGAGGAGATGAAGTCCCTCCCATCCAAACGTGAGCTAAAGAACAAAATTGATAAAGAGATCAAAGAGTTGGAGAAGAAACTTGGAAACCTCCCCCAGCTCACATCCAAACTCGAGGAGCTTCATAAAAGGGTGAAAGAAAAGGAAGAGAGGCTTAGGGTTGTAGAGTCAACCCTCCAAAATCTTCTACAGACTTTGGGGAATCTACAAAATAAGAAGAGCTCATTGGAAAAAGAGCTTTCAGAAATTATGGTTCTCAAGGAGGAGGCTGAAAAACTTAGGAAGTCTCTTGAAGAGCTTAAGCTTGATCATGAAGCTTACCACCTGCTCTACTCGAAAGTTTTCCATCCCGGAGGGTTGCCTACACACCTCCTCTCTGAAGTTGTGAATCTCATGGAGGAGTATGTGAACCGATATCTCAGACTCTTCGGAGTTGATGTAAAGATGAAGTTCAAGCTAAATGTCTCTGGAAACCAGCAGAGAATAGACATACTCACCTACTCAGGTGGATACCAACGGAGAATAGAAACCTTCAGTGGAGGCGAGCAGACATTAATGGGGCTTGCTGTTAGACTCTCCATAGGGCGGCTTCTTGCAGAAGTTTACTCCACCAGACAGAGACCTCAGTTTCTCATAATTGATGAGGGCTTCGGCCCTCTTGACCGTGATCTCAGAGAACGGGTAGTGGATGCTTTAAAGAAGCTCTATGAAGCTGGCGAATACTCCCAGATAGTAGTGATCTCCCATCATGAGGATGTGAAGAACCACCCAGCCTTCCGAACAATCATAAGGATCTCCAAAGATGCTGATGGAAGAAGCCATGTTACTATCCTCTAGGTGGTTGACTTCTGGTTAGGCTGAATGTAGGCTGTTGACACCTAGTAGTCCAAGTATTTCATGATCTCCCAAGGCGTGACATAGAGACAGTACTGGTTCCAGTCGTTTGTCTTGTACTCGATGAAGGCATCGAAAATATGGCTTCCTAAGGCTCTTTGAATAACTTCGTCACTCTTCATCTCCTCCAAGGCATCCCTCAAAGTTGTTGGCAATTCCCCTATTCCCAACGCCCTCTTCCTCTCAGGCGACAGCTTATACACATCCTCATCCACTGGGTCACCTGGCTCTATCTTCTTCCTTATTCCATCCAACCCCGCCATCAGCAGACATGAAAACGCCAGATAGGGGTTACAGGATGGATCTACAGCCCTATATTCACATCTCTTAAGTTTCGCATACTTGCGTCCTCTGTAGTATACAGGTATCCTCACAAGTGCGGACCTGTTTCTCCTAGACCACATGATATATATTGGAGCTTCAAATCCTGGAACAAGCCTCTTGTATGAGTTAACTGTAGGGCAGCATATGGCTGTCAAAGCCCTTGCATGCTCCAGGAGTCCGCCGACGAAGTATCTGCCTATCTGACTTAGCTCAGCATATTCATCATTCTCATCATACATCGCATTACTCTTATTTCTCCAGATGGAGATATGCACATGCATCCCACTAGCATTATCCAAATATACGGGCTTAGGCATGAATGTCGCTATCAATCCATGTTTCTTCGCAACATTCTTTGCTACAAACTTATAATATATCGCCCTATCCGCTGTCTCCACAAGTGTCCCATACTTGAAATCTATCTCAAGCTGGCCTGCAGTTGCAACCTCATGGTGATGCATCTCTATCTCTATCCCAAAGTAATCCTCAAGTATTGAGGCCACCTCATTTCTATACTCTATTGTAGTATCCTCCGGAGGGGGGCGGAAATATGCCTCCTTAGGCCTCAGCACAAATCCTCCCGGCTTTATCTCCGGCGACTGGGGAACAACTCGTGGTGCCCCCCAGGAGTCTCCCTCCCCCCCTGCGGGGCTCACCCATAGATCCCAAATCAACTTAGTTGGATCTATCTCTGAAAATATAAAGTACTCGAGTTCTGGCCCGAAATAGCCCCTATACCCCATCTCCTCAGCAGCCTCCTCAGCTCTCTTCGCCACGTATCCTCTTGGACATACATCGGAGGGTCCATTTCCGAAAGCCTCATATACATCCCCTATAACTATTGCACTCCTCTGGTTTTCTTTCATTGTCCATGGGAGGACGGCCAGAGTTCCGGGATCTGGCATAAGTACCATGTCAGATTCATCTATCGATTTGAACCCCCTTATTGATGAACCATCAAATCCAATTCCGTCTTCAAAGGCTTTTTTACTTAAATACTCCCGTGCAGGGATGACTACGTCTTGCATAAGCCCCCTTATGTCAACGAAGGTGGAGTGGACCCATCTGACTTCATTCTCCTTCAGCTTCTTTATGGCTTCGCTTACCTCTCTCTTCATCGTAGCCATGTCCACAAGTGAGAGGAACTTCTTTATAAATATTCATATTTATAGCTGAGAAATATGAATATTTATTTAATGAAAAAATATCTTTTTGAGAGATTCTTCAAAAAGTCTATTATAATTTATTGGAAACATAAATAACATCCTGAAGCAGACAATAAAATCAGGTTTGGATGCCCGTTTATATCACACACTTCGTCAATGGGTAAATGGCTACTCCCTCCTTCTCATTTATGGTCTAGGTGAGGTGCTTAGAGGCGATGATGCCCTTGGAATCTATATTGCGGAATCCCTAAAGAGGAAAAGCCTACCAAAAACACTAATCCATTCAGGTAAGACACCTGAAGAGCTCTTCGAGCTCGTTGAGGAACTCTACCCCTCACATCTGCTCATAATAGACGCAATACATAGTAACACCCTAATGGAAGGTGAGATACTTTTCCTAAAAGAAGTCTCAGAAATCCCTACATCCACCTTCTCCACACACACCATACCTCTGTCACAGATACTCAAGTTACTTACCGAGATACATCCCGTAAAAACTGCTGTTATCGGTGTAACTGCATCTACTTCCGAGATAGGTACAGAGATATCTCAAAAAGTGAAGAACTCCTCTAATATCCTACTCTCTACAATTGTAGAAGTCCTAGAGAGTTTCAGGGGGCGAGGAAGGACTGCTGGAGAGCATCCATTATGAAGAAGAGTCCAAACAAGATCATCAATATACCTGTTACATACTTCAATATAACCTCCAACTTCCCCCAGAGTTTACATCCCCTGTAAGAGAGTTCAGAAACTAAAATCATCCAGACGTAATCCAACCATACATGTAACACATACATAAGGAGAATGCCTGCAAACCCAAAAAGTATTACTGTGGTGGAGATTATTCTAACACCGATAGCAAACCACCATATTATGAAATATGGATTAAGTCCTGTTAAGAGAATTCCTACTCCTAGGGCCCTACCTCCCTCCTCCCTTCTCTCCTTCTCCCTCCTGACGATTTGGAACACACCCATGAATAATAAAAGTATCCCACCTATCATGCCAAGGATCCTCAGGATTCCCTCCTCCAGTATTAGATATATTCCCATAGCTATTCCAACCACAAGCGGAAACTCAACTATCGTGTGACCTATGGAAGCGTAGAGTCCAGCCCTCCACCCCTTCCTGCTTCCCCAGCTTATCAGTGCTGTAGTAAGTGGCCCCGGTGATAGTGTCCCTGTCATAGATATACTTATCACTTCAAAGACATACTGAAGGAAGCTTACCATCCTCTATACAGTATTACTTGAGGGGTAAAGTTATTAAAATAAGGTTCGTAGAGTTTCTCCATGATAGGGGTCCAATTATACACTTTTAGAGATTATATGAGGACTAAGAGGGGTCTGGAACACACCCTTAAGAGAATTGCTGAGATAGGTTATTCAAATGTGGAGTTAGCTGGTTTTGGTCCAGTAAATCCAGAGGAGTTTTCACAGATTTTAAGTCGATTTGAACTTAGTGTATGTAGTTCTCATGTTCCATTCGATATGTTGTATGAGGCTCTCGAGGATGTGCTTGAAATGCATGAAACAGTAGGTTGCAGAAATCTCGTCTGTCCCTCTATTCCACGGAGCTATGTTAATGAGGAGGGGTTTAAGGAAGTTGCAGGCATTCTCTCAGATATTGCAGGAGTTATTAATCGAGAGGGCTTCACACTCTCTTACCATAATCATGCAGACGAATTCACTAAATGGAATGGAAAAACAGGTCTAGAAATCCTTTCTGAATATGCTCCCAAACTTTTATTCCAGCTTGATACATACTGGGTTCAATATGGAGGTGCCTCAACCATCGAATGGATTAACCGACTTCAGGGAAGAATGATCTCTATCCATCTTAAAGATATGAAAGTCTCATTAACCTCCAAGGGAATTCTCCATGTAAATACCTATGTAGGAGATGGAAATCTGAACTGGGTTAACATCCTCCAGTCATCCATAGAGAGCGGCATACGTTACCTTATAGTTGAACAGGAATTCTATGAGATATCTCCCTTTGAATCGACGAAACGAAGTCTAAACCATCTGAAGAAAATCCTCTCCGAGTTATCTCCTTCTTAATGTGATCTCTAAGAAATGGGCTGAGCAGGAGATGCAGGGGTCGTAGGCTCTAACAAGCATCTCGCATCTTCTTTTTATCTCCTCTTCTTCCTCATCTATGATCTCAGAAACCTGTTTTCTCAAATCCTCTTCTATTCTGAAATAGTTATGAGCAGTAGGTGGAACTATATCTGCCTTCACAACCTCCCCGAACTTTCCCAAGGTGTAGGCATGGTATAGAAGCCCCCTCGGAGCCTCTGTGACAGCGGTACCTTCTCCTCTTCCACCTCTCACTTTGCCAACTTTTACATCCTCTCCTCCCCTCTCTATAAGCTCCTCCATCTCCAGTATTAAGTGGTACATCTCTATGCTTCTAGCTATCGTCGACTTAAACGGATTTCTAACTATTGGCTTAAAACCTATTTCCTCCGCCTTATCTCTTGCCTCTCCCTTGAGTCTGTCGAAATTAAGGTTAAACCTCGCGAGAGGACCAACCATGAATGGTCCTCTTCCCTTTACATAGGAATGTTTAGTACTGGAGTACGGAACTTGTCTCTCACCTATGAATTTCCTATACTCATCCTCCTCTATATTCAGTCCTTTATTAGATACTATCCGTCCTCTATTTATTGCATAACTATCCTTATTTCTTATGGCCACAAATTCATAGTCCACCTCGAAATCCGGATATTCGAAGGAGGCAACCATCTCTATTGTGGCAACCGCATCCTTCTCCGCATTCTTCAACATGTCTAAGATTCTTTTCTTCTCCCTCAAATCGGGTGGTCTGGTGAAGCCACCTACAACGGCAGCCATGGGATGTATTACCCTTCCTCCAACCCATTTGGTGATGGTATTGGCAACTCTCTTCATCCTCAATCCCCTGACAACTTCATTCTTGAATTTATCTGCCATCTCTAACGCACTGTGATATCCCAAAAAATCTGGAGCTGCAAGCAGATATACATGTAGGGCATGACTCTGCACTATTGCTGAGTCTGCAAGTACCTTTCTCCACAGGATCGTATCCTCCGATACATGGATTTTCAACGCCTTCTCCACTGCACGTAGTGCTGTAATAACATGTGCTACAGGGCATATTCCACAAATCCTTGCAGCTATTTCATGTACCTCCCAATATTTTCTTCCAACTAAGAATGCCTCGAAGAATCTCGGTGGCTCAAATATCTGCAACCTAAGATCTTTAAGCCTATCGTTCTCTATCTCTACTTCCAGCCTTCCCTGTCCCTCAACTCTCGCTATATACTCTGAAACAACCCTTTTACCCATTGTTATCTTGCCACCTCCCCTCTCAAATACACCTCATTTACATACTTTCTCATTATGTTTATTACCTCCTCCCTATCTATTCCCATTTTACTGAGTTTCTGGAAAAGTCCATCAATATTTGTTCCATATAATGGACCTCTACATCCTTGGCATGGGAACTTATTAGTAGTACATATTGCGTCACATCCTCCTCTGGTAATTGGACCAATACATTTCTCCCCTCTCTTTAGGAGTAGACACTCATTTCCTTTCATCTTACATTCTACGCATACACTGTATTCTGGATAGTAGGGCTGGAACCCTAAGAGAAGGCTCTTTATGAGGAAAACAGCTTCCTCAACATTTATTGGACACCCATATATGTATCCATCGACATCAACATACTCATCTATACCTTTGCTCTCAAGTGACATTATGTACTCTGGCTTCTCATAGACCTTCTTCTCTACATCTATTTCCTTAAAGGGATTTCTCATAGCCTGCACTCCTCCGTATACAGCACAGGTTCCTAGTGCCACCAAATATCTGCTGTTCTTTCTTATCTCTTTGATCTCCTTTATTTCCTTAGGTGTACTTACACTTCCCTCAATTAGGCTTATGTCATAGGGGCCTCCTGGATTTCTGGAGGTAGCCATCTTAAAGTATCTTATCTCTACTCCTCCAAAAATATCGAGAAGCCTCTCCTCCAGATGGATTATCGCCATCTGGCATCCTGCACATCCAGTAAATTTGAAAACACCTATCTTGGGTTTATCCATTCTCTTCACCTCCTATTCAAATGCATCTGGGAGAAGTCTTACCTCTTTATATGAGAATGTGGGGCCATCCATACATACGAACTTCGGACCTATCTGACAGTGTCCACATTTACCTATTCCACACCTCATTCTTCTCTCCATAGAGAGGTATATGTCTCCATCAGATATACCCATCTTGTGAAGCTGGTATGCTGTGAACTTCATCATAATCTCAGGTCCACATATAAGAGCTACCGTGTTCCTGAGATCTGCTTCAATCTCCTTCAGTAATACTGTCACGACTCCCACCTTATGCGTCCATTCCACATTTGGTGGAACATAATCTACTGTGAGCTGAAGATTGAAGTCTTTGACCCTTCTCCACTCATCCATTTCCGAAGTGTATATCATATCCTTTGGTGTACGTGCCCCATACAATAGATCTACATGCCCATATCTATCCCTATTCATTGCAATGTAGTATATTACAGGCCTGAGTGGGGCAAGTCCTATCCCACCAGCAACTATGACTATATCCTTTCCCTCAATCTCCCTCAAAGGCCAAGGTTTGCCGTATGGCCCTCTTATGCCGACCTTATCTCCTATATTCATGTTGAAAAGTGTCTCAGTCAATTTACCAACCTTTCTTATAGTGTTCTGTAGATCTTTCATGCCAGGTTTTGAGGCTACTGTGAATGTGGACTCTCCCGCCCCACAGATTGTCACCAGGTTAAATTCTCCGGGAGTAAATTTGAATCCATCTCCATCCAAAAACCTAAAGGTGAAAGTTTTTGTATTGTAGTTCTCCTCACGGATCTCTACTATTTTAGCTAATCTCGGAACATATGGGTTTTTCCTCATCTCACTATACACCCTCCTGCCTCTAAGGCAACTTTTCTAATATCTATCTCCGCAGGACAGTTCTCTATGCATCTGCCACACCCTACACATCCATAAACTCCAAATTGGTCAATCCAGTAGTTAAGCTTGTGGTTCATAAATTGTCTGATTCGAGATGCCACTTCTCTCCTGAAGTGGCCTCCTAATGCAACCTCTGAAAACTCATAGAGAAGACAACTTGTCCAGATCCTCTCCCTATATCTTGTCTCCAAGTCATCCTCAATGCCATCCACAATGTTAAAACAGAAACATGTAGGGCATACAAGTGAACAGGAGCCACATGCTATGCACCTCTCTCCCAACCTATTCCATATTGAGCTGAAAAGGCTACCTTTCATATCCTTCTCCACACGCATGATATTGAAAGCCTTCCCCATAGTTCTAGCTAAAGTATCCACTGCTTCTCGAGCCCTCTCTACATCTTCTCTCGATGCAATATCTAATCCTATCTTCCCTATCATTTCCATACCTCTATCGCTTCCAGCCTCAAAAATCAACTTCTCCCCTACCATTGTGATTGCAATGTCAAAACCCTCTGTTGCCCTTGGGCCAGTTCCAAAAGTATTACAGAAGCAATATTCATCACATCTTGTGCAGTTTAGGACTATGAGAAAGAGATTCTTTCTTCTCGACTCATAATAAGGGTCTACAGGCTCTCTGAGATATACCCTGTCTAGGATATCTCTAGATGCTAAATCACAGGGATGTATGGCCAGCAAGGCGATTTTCTTTTCAGTTTCTTCCTCTATTATCTCTCCTCTCCTCCATGTTAAGATTCTCTCTCTAGGTGGGAGGAGTTATTAAGGTCAGATATGCTCCCTTTATGCTCCATCAAAACATGGAAAAAACTTCCCTATTTATTTCTTTCTTTTCTGAGATGAACTATTTTTACATAAGTTTTTATTTTTACTCCCTTGCTTCTTTTATTGTGTGTCCTGTAGAAAGGAGAATTGAAGACCTATATCTTTCCATCCGCTCCCTTCCACGAGGAACCCTCATAGTATCCTTCTCAATTCTGTCCTCATTGGTTCTCTCCCTCGAATTCCTATTCCTTATGGATTGTCCTCTATCCCTTGACCTACTAACCTACTCCTTTGTCTTGGTTCTATTATCAACGCTTCTTTCAGCTATTGTAGTCTCCCTACTTGCCAGGGCGGATAATAGGAATCCTCTCCTCAATCTGAGGCGCTCCCTATATCTCTCCATATACTCTAATGCTGTTATCTTCATACTTTGGGCTATCTCCGGAAATCAGTTTACGAGAAGTCTCTTCTCAATATCATTGGAGTCAGCCTACTCTTTCTCGATCGCCTCCCCTATTCTAATAAGACTCATTGTAATCTCCACTCTTCTATCCATAAATCCCTTGCTTCAGTTCATAGGTGCATCAATCAACTCCTTTACTCTCCTTATTCTGGGCTTCTCACTCCTCCATTCTGAAAGTTCCCTTCTTACAGGTCTCATCATCTCCCTACTGCTACAGATATTTCTGTATATTATTTTCAAGAGTTTTGTATCCTACAATATTGAGGGTGTGGAGAATTTAGAATTGATGAAGGGTTTTCTCTTCGAGTGGGCTGAAAATGTTCCCACCTATATCGAAGAGAAACTTTCACAGCTTTCTCAACCTGAGAAGATAGAGGTATCCTATATCCTCTTCCAAGGGGAGAATGGAAAAATGAAGGGGGGAGTGATAATTCCATCATTACATCCAGGGCCTTTCAGGAATGTTGGGAGTAGTAA
>NJEE01000018.1 GCA_002255045.1 Candidatus Bathyarchaeota archaeon ex4484_205
TATGTTGGCACAGCCTCTCCAAATGAATGAGATAGCTGACCACCTAAAAGAGCATGAATGTATTGCAGAGTACAAGTACGACGGAGTGAGAGTCCAACTTCACAAGAAAGGTAAAGATGTGGAGCTGTTCTCCAGAAGGCTTGAGAAGATTGGCCGAAGCTTCCCGGAAATCCTTCAAGCTGGAAAGAGGCTTCCGGAAGAGTTGGTTCTCGACGGTGAGCTCTTAGCAGTCAAAGATGATCGTCCACTTCACTTCACACTTCTACAGCGAAGACTTCGCAGGAAGAAACCAGATGAGACACTAATACAAGAAATACCAGTAGAATATAATGTCTTCGACATTCTTTATCTGAATGGGAAAGAGCTCACTTCCCTCCAATATCTTGAACGAAGGAAGATACTTGAATCTATTCTTAAGGAGAATGTAGGAATAAGACTGGCTCCAATCTTTGAAGTTGAGGGTGAAGAAAAGGTTAGGGCACTCTTCGAGGAGAGTATAGGACTGGGTTATGAGGGGCTTATGTTAAAAGATGTTGCTGGGCCCTATCAGCTTGGAAGCCGAGGATACCTCTGGGTCAAGTTGAAACGACCACTCACAACCCTTACTGTAGTGGTGACCGCGGTGGAGTGGGGTCATGGGAAAAGGTCAGGCCTGCTCTCAGATTATACGTTTGCAGTTAGAGATGAGGAGGGACGGTTGCTGAACATAGGTAAGGCGTACTCAGGCTTAACCGATGAGGAAATCAAATACTACACGAATCTCTTCAAGAATTTGGCGGTGGGAGAGCTTCCAACAGGATATCGTGTACGACCAGAAATAGTATTGGAGGTTGCATTTAACAGCATACAGAAGAGCACACGCCACGAAAGTGGCTTCGCCCTACGCTTCCCTCGAATAGAACGCATGCGTCCAGACCTCTCAGTGAATGATATTGACACCATAGATATTGTAAAAAAGATATACGAGTCGCAAGAGGTTAAGCCTGAGTGACTGCCCTTTCCAGGACCCTAGCTATCGGTAAAGCACCAATTATGCCGAATGCCACCTGTGCAATATTTATAGGGACCTCCACAAATGCTGCTCCAAATCCGAATAGAATAGATTCATACACAAAGTATCCTATAACCATAATTCCACCTCCCAAACTCATTGCCAAAACATTTCTAGACGTCTCAGGTTTCAAGATCACTATTATAGTGCTGAGGACGATCAGGACAGCTGAGAGAATAAGCCACAATAAATTGGGTATTCTCACTTCATTCCCCAATAGAACTAAAATCATGAAATCTCCTAAACTAAGATAGAGGGATATCGCACCCATAGAAAGAAGAAGGAGAATACTCAACATTTTCGTCTTCTTACCGTATCTCCTAGCTATAAAACCTGTGATGAAGCCCTCTGCCCCCTTTATCATCAAGGTTGCAGGTGCATATATATAATATTGCAAGAACACATCTGCAAGCATGGAGCCTACCCCACCAGCAAACCCCCCAATGTAAGGTCCACCTACAATAGCCGAGATGTAAACCATAATCTCCCCGACATTGAAATATCCTCTTGTGGCAGGGATATATATCGAGAGTGACATAGTTGCAACTGTTGTAAAGGCAGTCAGTAGAGATAGCTGAACCAGAGGCCTTGTCCTCATCCTATACTCTCTCACACCTCTGTGGAGATAATAAAATATTTCCAACAGTATAAAAGTACTACTTATTTAATTCAACTATGGAAAAATGTCATTACTGTGACAACTTGGCTGAAGCAACCTCCTGGTCTCCTGAGATTCCCCTCTGTCTCAATCACTTCAATCGATATATGGAGAAAAAAGTAGAGTCTACCCTGAAAAATGTAATTTACAACTATCATGTAACACTGGAGGGAAGGAGACTTCTTGTAGCCCTCAGCGGAGGAAAAGACAGTATGGCATTGCTTCATTTACTTCACTCTCTTTCCTTGAAATACCACTATACATTGATGCCTCTGATTATAGATTTGGGTCTTCCCCATTTGCATGATGGCATTACTATCTGCAAGAAAAACTGCAGAAATCTGGGTTTGGAGCTCCAGATATACGATCTCAAGAGCGAGGAAGGCTTCACAATACCCGAACTCATTGAGATAGACGGTCACACTCCCTGTTCGATATGTGGACTTATCAAGCGTTACATCCTCAATAAGATCGCTGTGGAACACAACTCAATAATCGTCATGGGCCATACCTTAAACGATTACACCTATAGAATACTGCGCGCCCTATCCCTCGGAGACATGGACACTCTAAGGAGACTCTCCTACATACTCTCTCAAGGGAAGAGAATGGCCATGCGATTCTCTCCTCTCCATGATACATATGAAATAGACATATGTACCTTTCTAAGAATAAATGGAATAGAGTACTCCCATGCTATATGTCCCTACAATGATTTCCGAATATACAACCCCTATAGGAGGATAATGGATTCTCTTGAAGAGATCGATCATGGAGTCCTACGCCGACTTAAGAGAACCTTCTTTAGAAGGCTGAAGCCCACAGCACCCAAAGTCAACCTCAGAGAGTGCAAGATCTGTGGATACCCCACAACCTCAGAGATATGTCTCTTCTGTAGAATAAAAAATCTCTGGATGAAAAGGAAGGCTAAAGCCTAGAGATCCATGCCTTTATTCCATCCGAAATGAATTCCACTGCAATTGCAGCGAGAAGAAGCGCCATAACCTTAGCGATAACTTCCGTCCCCGTCCTACCTAAAATTCTATACACTCTATCTATATTTCTCATGGTCAGAAATATTATTGCAAAGTTGGCTCCCGCCGCTAGTACCGTAACAAGTATACCCTCTGTCTCTAACAAAAGTATCGTGGCTGTTATGGCTCCTGGTCCCACCAGTAATGGACATGCAATTGGTACAGCTCCGACGCTTTCATCCCTCTTCACTTCTTTCTCTAAACTTCCCCCCAGAAGAATCTTCATGGAAAGGAGGAGGAGAAGAATGCCTCCTCCAATCATAAAACTGTCCAACTTTATCCCGAAAATCTGAAGTATGCTCCTTCCAGTCAATGTGAAGAAAGCAAGGAGTGCAGCTGCTACAATGATGGCGAGGTTGAAAGCTCTCTTCCTCTCCTCCTTCTCCAATCCTTCAGTTATTGTGATTAAGAATGGGATATTTCCAATAGGGTCAATTATCATGAATAAGACTATGAAGGCCCTTATGAAGGAATAGAGTAGTCCATCCATCATCTCAAGCCTTATATCTCTTGTAGCCAGGAGTTCAATACCATAAAATCATGTTCAATTATATATCTTGAATCATATTCCTTTGTATGAGTTTCTATAGACAGATATCCATCGTACCCTATGTTCCTAAGTTCCTTCAAGACTTCCCTATAGTTAACCATACCCTCACCTAGAAGTGTGCCCTTAAAGGAGATCTCCCCGATCCTCACCGTTGTTGTAATCCCCGCATCTACGTAGGCTTCATCCTTAATATGGACGTGGAAGATCTTCCCTCTCAAGGAATGTATACTCTTCCACTCATAGTCTACAGCTGCGAGGAACATATTTCCAGGGTCATAGAGTACACCTAGATTCGGCATTTCAACCATGCTCAAGAATATTAGTGCACATGTCGCATCCTCTATGAGTCCATTATGATGTATCTCCATAGCGACCTTCTTACCATAATTCTCTGCAAACTCACAGGCTCTCTTCATCCATTCAGCCTCCTTGAGCCAATGATATGGTTTAGATAAGTATGGCGGCGGCCCACCTGGACCGTGCCTGATAACCTCTGCGCCTAAAATGTCTGCAAGCTCGACAAACCTCTTAAAATGATTGAATGTCTCCTCACATTCTTTCTCATTTTTAATTCCATACCTCCCCGTATATGTGCCGATGGCAGCTATCTTAATTCCATAGTTTTCAGCTATCTCCCTTATTCTCCTTGCCTCATCATCTGTTGTCTGAGGCGTCAGATGTGGTGCAGCTCCTCTTATTTCCACGGCTTCATATCCGACCTCCGCCGCACTTCTTATAACCTCCTCTATTGGGTCATCCTTCATGACCAGCGAGAAAAGGCAGGGTTTCATCTTCAAATCCCCCTATTACCTGACTTTATAAAAGGCTTTGTCCCTCGATCCTAGAATATTTCATATTTAAGTGCCCCAAGCTTACAGCTATTTACACACTCTCCACACTTTATACAATCACTACCATTAATCCCCTCCAGCTTTCGAATACCCATCGGGCAACTCTCTAAGCATACTAAGCATCTCTTGCATTTCTCTTCATCCAGCTTTATGTTGAAAAGGGAGTATCTGTTGAAGAAGCTGTATATGGCTCCAAGAGGACACAGATATCTACACCAGAACCTAGATACCATGATAAATAGCCCCACAGCTAGTGCCAGAATAGTAAGATGTATCATAATTCCTAATGTGAATATTTCACCTCCTGTTGTGATTAGATATGGAACAGCTCCAAAGAAGCTCCCTGATGGACAGAACCAACAGAAAGCCGTATCCAACAGAACATATGTCGCAATAATAGCTATAGCCAAGTTTACATATTTCAGATATCTTAACTTGGAATGTATCCTCACCTTCCTACCTCCAAAAAGGTCTTGTAGTGCCCCAAATGGGCACAGCCATCCACACACTCCACGGCCAAGCAGTCCTCCTTGAACGAGGAGCCAACCTATAAGGTATGTAGGAGCTAAACCCAGAGCTATGAAATGCTGAAGTGATCCAAAGGGACATGCAGTTGATGCAAATGGACATGCATAGCAGAATAGACCCCAGCAAGGTATCCCTGTCTTCAGCGAAGTATTAATACCTAAATTGAAGGTAATAAATGCACCTGCCTGCACCAGACGTCTCCTACTCCTCATATCCCTATACATCCCCTGCACAAAATTATTACAAAACCTCTGACAAGCGTGTAATACTCGAGGCTGAGATATATCCCTATTATCCCGAGAGAAATGAGGAGTATTCCAACAAGCTTACGCCTCATCTTTATCTGTCTCCTACAGATAATAAAATATAACTTTCTCGGTTGAGAATTTAATTACCAAATTGGTAGGTCTTACAACTATAGGAAGCTTTCCACAGATTAAAGAAACATTTAAAGAAAATTTGCTAAATTATATCGAGCTGCAGTATTCACTTAGCTTCAATCCTCTGACTGATGGTGAGTTCAGAGCAGATATGATCTCCTACTTCGCCACATTCATTCCAGGACTCATGGTCAAAGATGGCAAACCCACTATTGTGGGATGTATAAAAAAACCCGATAATCCTAAAGAGTTTCAGAAGGTAAAAGATGCAAAGGAGGCACTCTCCCTCCTAAGAAAATATAATTCAGACCTCAGATTGAAAGTGGCTGTAACTGGACCTATTACACTCGGCTTCACCTGTGCCATAAATGGTCTCAGCCACTACTCCAGCATCATGGACATGAAGCTATATGAGGACCTCGCTGAGGCCCTGATCCCTCTCCTCCTAGAGCTTCATAATATTGGCTGCATCCTACAGGTGGATGAACCTGGAATCTCCGCAGGGTATCTTCCATATACTCACTCTATTCGAATCTTATCACATATGCTTGAAAAGCTTCCAAGTGATGAAGTCTTCCTCCATATATGTGGTGAACTCAATCCTAAACTATGCAACCTCCTCCTCCAGCTACCTACTGTATCCATCCTCAGTCATGCATTCTCAGAATTCCCCATGAATCTATCATATTATAATAGGAGAGATCTAGAATCAAGCGAGAAGAAGATAGGGTTGGGTGCAGTTCCAGTAACCTCCACATCCCCTGAAGAGGTCTGGTCACAAAATAAGATACTAAATTATGTGAAGGAAGCTTCAGAGAGGTATGGTCCCGAGAATGTGGCGTATCTCCATCCAGATTGTGGTCTTAGAAAAACTCCACCCTCTGCCGCAGTTAAAATCTTGAAGAATCTCTCAGAAGCATGGAAGGTGATGGCTGAAAATGAATAGAGATATTAAACTGAGGATAATACACATGTCAGACACTCACTTCTCGAAGTATACTGCATTCGATGAAGATGCCTTCAGGAATGCTGTGAAGTACATAAATAAGCTGGATCCGCCACCTGATGCAGTAATACATAGTGGCGACATAACAGATTATGGTGTCCTAGCCGACTATGAAGTAGCCTACAATAAATTATCTGAAATCAACTACGAAATATATTATGCTCCCGGAAACCATGACGAAAGAAACTATGGTCAGTCATTATTCAAGGAGTTCTTCGGCAATATGGACCGATTCATAGATCTGGGATCTGCCGTCATTCTCCTTATGAACAGTCCTGAGCCTGATCGTGATGCTGGGAGACTCGGACGTAGAAGACAGAGATTCATAGAGAGCACTCTGAAAACCTTCTCCACAGATAAAATAAAGATAATAGTATTCCACCACCATCTCGTGCCTGTGCCTCTCTCCGGGCGTGAGGCGAATGTGCTCGAGGATGCTGGTGACGTTTTAGAGTTGGTGTTGAGAAACAGTGTGGACATGGTTCTTATGGGTCATAGACATGTACGGAGAGCACTCCAAATTGGAGGCTCCCTCCTCATAAATGCAGGAACAGTCTCCAGCATAAGGACACGTGGAAGGCTCGGTCACTCCATGAACCAAATAGACATATATGAAGACACCATAAAAATATGGAATATACAGTTGGATGGAAAACTGAAGCTGACTCCGGTGAAAATAATGGGGGCTCCACCTTGAGAGAAGCCATTATTCTTGCTGGAGGATTAGGTGAAAGGCTTCGTCCATTGACAGAGAGAATTCCGAAACCCCTCATTCCTGTTGGTGGAAGGCCAATTTTGGAATGGCAGATATACTGGCTACATAAATATGGTGTTAAGAGAGTTGTCTTGGCTGTAGGCTACTTACACGAAAAATTCGTAGATCACTTTCGTCGATCACCCATAGACGTTGAGATAGATTATAGTGTGGAGAGAGAGAAACTTGGTACTGGTGGTGCGATAAAGAGGGCATTAGAGAAGATAGAAGATAGCTCTGTAATAGTTACAAATGGAGACAACTTGATGGCAATAAATATTAGGGAGGTGGAGGAGTACCACCGAAGGATGAGGAACTCTGGAACCATTGTAGTAGTTCCTTTCCGAAGTCCCTACGGAATTGTAGAGATCTTTAATGGCCTCTTAATGAGCTTTAAGGAGAAACCTACCCTCCCATACTGGATAAATGCTGGCCTCTACATATTCAATGTAGATGAGGTTCATGAGAAGTTGCCTGATAAAGGTGACATAGAGTCTGAGTTCTTCCCAAACATGATAGGCAAGCTCTCAGTCTTCATGTCCCGCGAACTCTGGATGCCTGTAGATACTCCTAAAGACCTCAAGAGAGCTGAAGAGATGAAGCAAACACTCTATAAGGCTATAATGGAAGGATGATTATGCTCAAGTTTCTGGGATATTCTCCCATGCATCTCTCACAGTGGCTTAAGATCTTAGAATCCAGACCTTCAGAATTCAAACTCTTCGGCGAGGCTTTCCCACACCGGTTGAAAGAAGTTTTAGAGACCTTCTGGAGAATCTGGGGTGACCGAAGGGTGTACATCTCTCGGTCTCCTGGAAGAGTCAACGTCTTCGGCAGGCACATGGATTATATGGGTGGCTGGGTTAACAGTATGGCCATTGAGCATGACGTAATTACCGTGGTAGAGCCACGTAGAGACTACATAGTTAACCTATTTAATGTAGATAAGAAGTATAGTAGAAAATCTTTCAACATTCTGGAGGAACTTCCAGAGAAGCCACTGCTCTCTCTGGAGGAGTGGGACCAATGGACTTCCAGAAGAGGGAAGGAACTATTGGAGAAGGGTGTGAAAACCGGGTGGGAGGAGTATGTGAAAGGTCTCTACATATATTTATGGTGTAAATTAGGTGGAGACGTCGATTTAAAGGGTGCAAATATACTTGTCTCCGGAAACATCCCTCCCGCACGGGGTTTGAGCTCCTCATCGGCGCTCGTGGTATCCCTCTCCCTAGCACTATGGAAGATCTACAACATAGAAATGCCCCTCGATGAGTTTATAGAGACAGTTGGGTACTCTGAGTGGTTCAGACTCACACGGGGTGGTGTGGGTGATCACGCAGCTATGTTCTTCGCTCGAAGAGGGAAGATATCTTATATTGGTTTCCATCCACTTGACATCAATAAGATAAAGTATAGTGCCTTTCCTGATGAGTATAAGGTTATAGTAATAGACTCGGGATATCTTCGTCCCCAAACTAGAGAGGCAAGAAACTATCTCCGTGTAACTGCAGCAGAGTACAGACTATCTCTCATCTATGTAAAATCCACTCACCCTGAGTATGCTGAGAAACTTATGTGGCTGAGAGACCTAAATCCCCGCACTTTAGGTATTTCTCTCCAAGACTTTTACAGAATCATTCTGGAAATCCCTCTGAGGATAAGTAGGGATGGCCTCCTTGAAGTAGGTGAAGAATATTCTGAGGAACTTCATACCATTTTCTCCAACCACACACCTCCGAAGGAGGGTTACAAGCTCAGGTCAAGGTGTTTATTCGGAGTATCAGAGGCTGAGCGTGCCATACTCTTTCCGAGGTATCTTGACACAGGCGAGATGAGCAACATTCTGCGTCTCATCGAGGTGTCACATGATGGTGATCGTGTCTCGAAATTCGATGAGGATGGTGAAAGAGTTGAGTGGGATCCTGAATACTCCTGCCATGACGCCTACATCAAATCTCTAATTAAAAACCTGAATTCAGATGATCCTTTAAAGGTAGAAGCAGCTCAGCTCCATTGGGTGCCTGGAAGCTATGAGCGGAGCATTCCTCCCATAGATTACCTCTGTGACATGATATCCTATCGTTTGAAAGGTTCTGCCGCCGCCCAGCTTATGGGTGCCGGATTAGGTGGAAATGTCCTCGCAATAGTGCATAAAGATAAAGTAAAAAAGGTAGAGGAAGTTGTGAATGAGTATTCGGAGAAATTTGATGTAAAGACAAACATCTTGCTTTATACCCCCGGCGAGGGTGCAGCTCTCCTCTGAGGTGATATCCATCGAAAGTGGGATTATAACCCTCTCACATATGGTTCGTAGACTTATGGAGAGTCATGTGGCAGTACTGGTTGAGGGGAGGGCGGTAGAATTCTCAGAGATGAGACAGAAAAGTTGGAAGGACTGGTTTAGTGAGTTGGCTTTCTGCATTTTAACTGCAAACTCTTCAGCTGAACTCGGAATAAAGATACAAGAGGAGCTCGGACCCAAAGGTTTTCTGGAGCTTCCTCTACAAGAGCTCTCAAAGAGACTTAGACAGTTAGGGCATAGATTCCCAAATGCGAGAGCTAAATACATAGTCGATGCTAGAGTCCACGCCGAAAAACTCAAGGAGATCGTGGAAGGGCAGCATCCTTATTATGCGAGGGAATGGCTGGCTCGAAATATCAAAGGACTTGGCTATAAGGAGGCAAGCCACTTCCTAAGGAATACAGGACACTTTGGACTTGCCATCATAGACCGTCACATAATGAGGCTTCTCTATAAATATGGTGTAATACCTCTGCTTCCCTCCTCCCCCAGCAGGAAGAGATATCTTGAGATAGAGGAGCATATAATGCTCCTATCCAACTACACATCTTTAGAACCAGGGATTCTAGACCTATATCTCTGGTACCTCTCAACAGGTAAAGTTCTCAAATAACCTACTCAGCAAACTCTGTTCTAGGTCTTGCTATCTCCATTCTTCTCCATTTTCTCTGATGTTCAATTCCACTATGTGGCCTGAAACTTCTCCTCACCCTTTCAGGATCTATTCCGAGAATTTTGTATTCACTCAAACCACTTACCCCCCACTTATCCAAGTAGTATAGGTATCCTACATCCGTTGGGTTGAATCCCATGAGATGTGCCATCAGGGAATCCATGCTAAGGGGTGTAAGACTTGCACCTCCAATACCCCAGATAAACTGCTCTCCGTTGATAGGTCCATTTCCCTCCATAGCTGTATATCCATCTATTATGGAGAGATGAGGCATTGTGTATAGTGCGATAAGTGCGATATTGAGATTTATTGCTGTGGGTCCTCTATGTATGTTCCATTTATCTCCACAGATTATGCTCCCTACCGCCATATTCTTTATGGATAATGTAACAATCGCTGCATCGTGAGTCTTGGGAACCGTCAGCGACACCCTGAACTGAGCCTCTAAAACTGTTCTTGAGAGCCTCACCTCTATCCTTCTCTCCAAATCTGAATCAAAGACTCTAACCGTTCTGTAGGAGTCTCTACATAGATCCATAAATTCAACTCCTCTCTCCTCGAGAGATATATAACCAAATTTCCTCACTCTATCCTTGAAGTTTCCTCCTGCAGGGGCCTCACCTACCACTATCCTATTTACATACTTATCCAGAAAATCTATAGTTGCTTCAAGGGCTTCATGGTGTGTGTTCGCATATTTATTCCAGCTTGAAACTAAATTGGGTTTGATGAGTGCCTCATCTATTGTCTCCAGCCTCTCTTCTAATTCCTCTTTCAGCATCTCAAGTGCCCTAAATGTAGTCTTGTAATGGCTGTCTCCCCTGACGAGGGTGACACTCAAAACGATTTCTCAACCTCTTCCACTAGGGGTTGCTTCTCATGTAGTATTTCTCCATACTTCCTTATCTGGTTTTGTACAAATTTCGGGAAGGTCATTAACGCTCTATGTATCTCCGGTGTATAATACTCCGTTTCAACCTCTCTCTCCTTCATCCTCCTCTTCAGCTCTTCCTCATCTATATTCATTGGGTCAATTAAATCCGAGCCATAGGTGAATGCCCATTCAGAGGAGTAGGATGGAACCCAACATCTTCCTCCTCTCACATACCTATATACACTTTCAAAGGTTCTGTAGATTGATGGAAAGTTGACCTTGTGGAGGGTGTGATATAGGTATACGTCCTCTGCTTGTTGAGAGACTATTCCCCCCTCCCTCATCCTCCTCTTCAAATCCATATGGAATTCTCTTGTGAATATTGGGATAGATAAACCACTGTGCGGATCTGTGACATCAATTATTGCGACATCAAATTTATCTCCCTCCCTCTTCACAAATTCCCTTCCATCAGTAAATATGTATTCAACCCTCTCATCGTCAAATGCTCCCCTATTTACTGATGGGATATACTTTCTTGAGAACTCTATTACGCTCTTATCTATCTCCACTACTGCTACCCTTTCTACAGTATTATGTTTCAAAACCTCTCTCAACGCTCCTCCATCCCCACCTCCGATAATGAGAATACTTCTGGGATCTGGATGTGCGAACATAACTGGATGCACCAAAACCTCATGATACATAAACTCGTCATACTCAGCTACTTGCAGCCTTCCATCCAGAAAGAGACATCTTCCGAGGATCTCGTGTTCTATAACCTCAATTTTTTGTATTCCTTCCTTCCTATACAGGACTCTACGAGGTACATAGGTCACATACATGGCAGGAGCTAAGGTGTCTACTATCCCGTAGGTTGCAGAGGCCATCCTCTCAGGGATCTCCATCCCCCTCGTAATTTCATTCACAACATAATCCTGCGGTTTGAGAAGTCTCCTCAACTCCTCGAACGCTGGCCAAGGGTCCCTCCCATAACACACATATATATCTATTGATGCATACCCAAACTCCGGCCAAGTGTGAATTGCCAGATGCGACTCCCCAATTATCATGAATGTGGTGGCTCCAGGCTCAAAACTATGTGAATCAACCTTAATGATTGTTAATTCAGCCTTCTCAGCTGCCCTGACAAGAAACTTCTGTATCTTCCTACGATCCGACAGAGTGGTGGAGTCGCATCCGTAGAACTCTGCAATTATGTGCCTTCCAAGCTTTACTATTGCCATCTCCGGTCACCTCCACCACCCCCTTCCAGATTATTCTCATCCTTCAATATTTAAACTTTTTCAAATATAACCTAAATTTTTTGATTCAATCTGAAGAAGTCAGATATTTTATAGACTGAAACAATTTGATTTGAAGAAAAATAATTATGATTTTTTCTTTTTTAATTTTTTTCAATTATATTTTATTATTTCAAGTTTTTATTATATAAATTATAAAATATCTGAATTTTGTTGAGTATTCCTATTAACCAACTGTGAGAAAAGCCAAAGAATTATCAGTTACCTCCACCTGCTTTTATTCAGCACGCCTTGAGCAACATAGATCTCTACCAGAAAATAGCCGATAAACATTTCTCTCGTCTCAAGGTCTCACTTTCATCTCCCCTCTTCCTCAAACTTAGGAACTCCCTCAAATCCATCCGGGAGGAATCAGTCAACAACATGAAGCAACTTCTCAAGGAGGCTGAGGAAAACCTCAGTAAGAATGGTGTCCAGATCCATCATGCAGAAGATGGAAAGAGAGCGGCAGAAATATTCCGAGAGATCGTTGAACCTGGCATAATAATAAAATCCAAGTCAAATACCTTTAGGGAACTTAAGCTTAAGGAGCGGCTTCCAGAGTATCAGTTCATAGAAAGCGACTGTGGAGACATAATTATAGATAAGATGAAAGCTTCTCCCTCACATTTCGTGACACCTGCAATGCACCTACCCAAGGATGAGATCCTAAACTTCTTCAATGCAACGGATGTAAAACAACTTGCATCCGAATTGAGATCCGAGATTCGCAGCTATGCGTCTAGGGCTGCAGCTGGAGTCACGGGGGCGAACGCAATATCCGCAGACGGATATATCCTGCTGATTGAGAATGAGGGCAACATATCTCTGACCTCCACCCTGCCTCCCACACATATAGTCGTAGCTGGATGGGATAAATTAGTCTCCTCCCTCGAGAAGTCTCTCCTCGTAGCTAGGGCACAGAGCCTATGGTCCACAGGTACAGATCCAGCATATCTCCACATGATTTCTCAGCCCAGTGGAACAGTAGATATTGGAGACGTCAAAGTAAGGGGTATGCATGGTGCAAGGGAGGTGCATCTCATCCTAGTTGATAATGGCCGAAGCAAGCTATTGGAATCTGATCTTAGAGAAATCCTGAAGTGCATTGGATGTGGTGTCTGCCTCTATGTCTGTCCCGTCTATCGAATTCTCCTCTCAGAATTTGGGGGAGAACTACCCGGTTTCAGAGGACTAATTCACACTTATCTGTCTGGAGATTTACAGAAACTTGTTGATAGTGGTCTCTTTAAATGTACTGGCTGTAACCTGTGTCAAGAGATGTGTCCCGTCAGTATAAGTTTGAAGGATATCTTTTGGTTCCTTCGTTCCATATCCTTCGAGAATGGATATCTCGATGAGGTTGGAAGGGACCTCATAGAAAAGATTAATAGGTTTGGTAATGCAGTAGGAGAGGTTAAGAGAGGTGAAAGACCTACTCTCCACTGTTGTTGAGGTGGTGTAAGGTTGGCCAAGGGAATGAGTATGACTCCTTACCTAATTCTCGCAGGAGTTATCCTACTGCTCTGTGTAGGATATGTAATATATCAGACAGTCACAATAAGAAAGGAAATCAATGTGGAGTTAGAGGAAACATGGTTAGATGCAGGTGAGTACCTTGTTCTCAATTACACCTTCAATATTTCACCCAAACCTGATAAAATAACCTTCATCTACATCGGGATGTATCTCAACAATTCAGAACCTTACATAAACCAAACAGAGACCGTCAAATACTCCACCCATATAGAAAAGAAGTTTAGAGTTCCCTTCTACTCCCAGAATACTCCCATAGTCCCTGGCTCCAATAACCTTACTGTCACAATCAAGTGGGGTGGAGAATCCTTTAAACGTACCCTAAGTTACACCATAAATAGAATTACCCCCATAAAGTCTCTCGAGATATTTACTGACAAACGGGAATATCTTAATGGTGAAGACATGAATCTAACAGTTAAGGTAGAGTCCTCGATAACCACAGGAGATGACGCCTCCATTGAGCTCCGTGTATATGCTGTTAAAAGAAGGATTGGAACCTACTATTACACGAGGACATATCCTATTGAGAGACTTCAGGAGGGGCTGAATGTCTTCAATTATACATTCCGACTACCCTACTGCTCTCCATGTGCAGGAATAGATGAAGGCGAACACCCAGTTATAGTAGAAATACACTACAATGAATTGAAGGTTAAGAGTGTGGAAGAAAGCATCTTTATCTACTCCAAAAAATAGAAGGTAATTTAGAATGCACCTTAAGAGGACAAATCTGCTCCTCATCGTATTCTTCTCAACAATATTACTAGAGTCCTGTAGTTGTCCACTCCACGGTGAGAACCAAACTGTTATCCACATCTTTGTAAGTTATGGGTGTGAGAGCTGTATAAGGACGCTCAACTGGATACAGAAATACAATAATTCAAATAGTATAGTAATTTATGTATATGATATCTATGACGATGAAGACCTACAGCTTCTGAAGAAGCTCGCCTCCGCTCTTAATGTCTCCCTTAATGATATTCCCATACTCTTCATAAATATGACCTGTCTTCAGGGTGAGAGTAAGATTAAAAGAGAATTTCCAAATCTGTTGGAGAAGTGTATCTCTGATGGTTGTAGAGACCCCCTCACCCTCATACGGGGAGATAATGTTGAGAAGTCCTCAGTAAATCTGCCTATACTGCTGGTTGCTGCAGCATCAGATAGTATAAATCCATGCGCCCTCTCAGTCCTCCTCTTCCTACTGATGTATATATCTACCCTCGGCTCTGGTAGGCGTCTATTGAAGGTAGGCCTAGCATATATTCTGATGGTCTATATAACCTATCTTCTGGCTGGTATAGGTATCTTCACCACGGTGAGAACCATAGGTTTTGCAAACCTCTTTCACACAGCATCCGCCGTAATCCTGGTCTTAGTGGGAGTACTAAGCCTGAAAGACTTCTTTTATTATGGGAAGTGGCTTTCACTACATATTCCTAAAGGCACACAGGATATAATATCCACCTTTGTGAAGGCAGCCACACTTCCATCTGCCATAATCTTAGGCTTCATAGTCTCTCTCTTCGAACTACCCTGTACTGGAGGTGTATACCTTGCTGTGCTCGCCATGCTCTCGAAATCTGCAACAATGCTGGAGGGTGTAGCCTACCTCATGCTCTACAATATAATTTTTGTACTTCCATTGCTCCTACTTCTACTCCTCGTGTATTATGGTTCGAGTGCGGAACGGTTTGAGGAGTGGAGAGACAGACATAAGGCTTCCATCAGGCTTCTTGAAGGCCTAATCTTCCTCTCAATAGGGGTGCTGATGCTTATGGGTTATGTATAGGGGGCAGAGAGGATGCCTCTCCTGGGGAAGATACTTGGAGGAAATTTGCTTTACTATCCTGGCTGCCTCTACTCAACTATTCTCCAAGAGAGGAGCAACAAGTATCTCACCCTCCTCAGAGAAATAGGTTATGATCCCATAATGCTGGAGGATGCTAAGTGCTGTGGTTCCCCCCTCCTCTCCAGTGGTATGAGAAACCTATATGAGGAGATTGCCGAAAGGAATCGAAGCCTATTTGAGGAGCATAGGGTTGAAAGGATTGTTTCACCCTGTCCATCCTGTGTGGAGAACCTGAGAAATCAGGGGCATAAAGCTGTGCACATTACTGTGCTCCTAACTGAGAAGAGAAGCTTTCTGAAACCATCTATAAGTCCCTGTGATGTATCAAATAGGAAGTTCTCCCTAGGGAAGAAAATCTATGATCTCATTGACCTAATCTCAACATAACTCCTTTTTGACATTAAAACTAAAATCTCACCTCCCTCCCTTCTAGTAGATAGATGAATCTGAAGACACTCACCCTAACGGTTTCCATTCTGCTACTCTTCTCTATTGCTCTAAACATCTACCTCTATTATGTGTCTACACAACTTCAGAGCAACTTGGAGAATGCTGAGGAATTGATAAGATCATTAAATGAGAAGGTTTTGAATCTGACCTCCAGCATAGAGCAGCTTAAGGCTGAAAGGGACTACTACAAAAATCTATCCATGTACTATATAGGTGGCTTCTCCTCAAACACAACTGGTCTACACCTCTCATCTAGAAGGCTTACCGCCCTAGCTGTGAGAATGATTCCTGAAGGCTTCTCCTATAGGCTTGAGGGAATAACTATGAACATAACCTGTGAGGTGACACCGGGGGAGGGAAGAATACTTGTAAATACTCAGCCAAGGATGGGTGTCGACTTCCAGTCTGCTGCCAGAACTGCGGTGGAGGTAGCCTCTAAGATATCAGGAGTAGATCTCTCAGGCTCTGACATAATCTTCTCTATAGAGGCCCCGGCGGAAGTATATTCGGTGGATGGTCCTAGTGCTGGTGCTGCAATGACCGTTCTCCTCCTTTCTATGATCTATGGAGAGGAGCTCAACTCATCTGTAGCGATAACTGGCACCGTGATGCCTGATGGTTCAGTGGGGCCGGTTGGCGGTGTATATGAAAAGACCTTGGCTGCAGCGAATAAGGGTATAAAACTTATCCTTGTCCCACCAGGAGAGTCCAAGGTAATCATATATAAAACCCGAGAGAGGAAGTTCGGACCCTTCACTATTATAGAACGTTATCCTGTTCAAGTTGACTTGAATAACGTTCTAGAAGGTAAAGCTAAGGTGATTGAAGTCTCATCAGTATCGGAAGCATACGAATACTTCAAACTACAACAAAAATAATTCATCTCATCTACTGTGTCATAGACTTTTATTTCACTTCATATTCTCCAGAATTTCAAAGATCTCTCCATTTTGAGCTACATTAAGGTATCTCTCCCTCAACCCTGCTCCTACTGTTCATTATCCTATCACGAGCCTCCTTTGGGAGAGCATAATCCTCCCTTCTCTGCCATGCTGGACCGAGGATAACCAACCCCCTCCCATCAACAATCCCAATCTCATACATAATTAAACTATGGGATGTTTGCCTCATCTTCTCCACAATAATATACCTCCTCAATTTTCCACCTCTCACAATTCTCCTGAACCTGATTATTCCATCTGCAATATGCTCAACTCCCCATCCGAAGGCATCTGCAGTTGTTATGGCATACTGGCTTGTAGCAACCACCGTGAATCCCCACTTCGAGAGCACCCTCTTAACATAATAGGAGTACCTTCTCGCCATAGCTGGCTTATCAAGCCAGAAGGCTGAAAGAGAATCTATAACAATCCTAGCATTCCCATATCCCATCTTCCTCTTCGCCTCAATAATAGTGTCCACAAGGTTGTTGACTGTAAGGTCTCGCAGACTCCACTCTCCACTTCCCATAAATGCATCTACAATTATAACCCTCCCCTTCTCCAAACCATCCTTAAACTTCATCCCAAACTGTGAAGCCTGATTAACAATGGAACCCATACTCTCCTCTGTAGTAACATAAATACCGAGATCCCCCCTTTTCAAACCCTCATCAATGAAATGAAGACAGAAGATGGTCTTACCAGTACCAGGCTCCCCCGTGACTGCAACAAAGAAACCCTGTGGAATTCCACCTTCAATAATACCATCAAACTCCCTTATCCCTGTAGAGAGCCTCCTAACAACCAAATCTCAGAAATATCTTCTCAAGCCAACAATTTATCTTTTACCTCACTTAACTAAAAAAAAACTTTACAAACGTTTAATTCTAACAAAAATATTTTTACAATAACAAATTTTTAATCCACTCCAAAGAGCAATTATTACCCAACAATTCTTTAAATATTCCAATATGTCTTTCTGTTTTACAAAAATAACAAATTTTTTTCATCTTTTTTAAAATTTTTGAGTAATATTTAAATAATCTCTTAAAAATAATTCATTAAGTCATATATGAATCCCAGAGATCTGCTCAAAACCCTTAAGGTAATTTACCTGTTTGTAATACTTTCACTCCTCTCTCTTTTCACCCTCACCCTTCTTCCAATCTCTCCAACTAACTTAGTACCTACCTACTCTCGTGACGAGGGATGTATGGATTGGCAGGACGTAATTATTGCAGATGTGGACATGGATGGAGAGAGGGAGATAGTAGCAGTAGGCAATTATGGTACCACAGCATACCTAGGGATATACGACCAACATCTAAACCGAGAGACACTAATAACGGTACAAAAAAGAAACTTCTATGGAGTAAATGTAGGAGACTACGATGAAGATGGAAATACCGAGATAGCTGTCTGTGGAAGCGTTTTCTCTCATTGTAGTTGGTATAGATACGTGTGTTGGTATACTTGGACGGGAAGCGGTTATACGCTCGAGTATGAAGTATCTAGTGCCTCTGGAATATTAACAGCAATCTCGCAACCTGTGGATATAGACAATGATGGAGTAATCGAGTATGTAGATGTAGGTATTGATATCAAGTTGTGCAAATGTGTGGCATTAAATAAGAGTGCAGTATTAAGTAAATGTGTAAAGACATTAAGTAAGGGTGTGGTAGAGCAAGCAGAATACACAGGCTCTAGTATCCAAAATGTAGGAGTTACATATCTTGATATGATGTATAGTGATCTTAAGGTAGGCCAATTTGACAGTAATCCAGATTACGAGATTGTGGTCGTGGGTGCCACTATTAGTGAAAATTTTGTTGCTAGAATCTTCCGCGTAATTTCTCCTGATGTTGATCCTATCTCTATAGTTAGCCATACTTGGCATATTGATACCGATATATACTTTGGTGTAGACGTAGATAAGATAGATTCTGACGACTTCTTTGATATAGTCGCTGTAGGTGGCAAAGGCCTCCTTGTACCATTGAACGAAGCTGGCATAATTCTTGAGTGGACTGGCTCCTCCCTTACTGAACTCTCAAAATTTTATCATGGAAGTAGCGACATCATTGACTTGTATTACGATGTTTACGTATATGACATTGACTCCGATAGCATAAGGGAGATCATCATAGTGGGAGATTCCTTCGATTATCCTGGCTCTGATGGTCAACAGGCGGATATACGTGTCTGTTGTTTAAGTGGCTCTAATATAGTTCTCGACAGTGGCCTCATGGCTTATTATGTCGACTCCTCTTACTATTATAATGCTGTCGATGCTTGGAGCGATATTATTGTTGTCGTTGGAAATAGTGGCATTATCCGCATCTTTAAGAATGCGTCCGAAAGCACTACTACCACCACCTCCACTACTACCTCCTCTGCTACTGAAACGTCTGCCACTTCC
>NJEE01000019.1 GCA_002255045.1 Candidatus Bathyarchaeota archaeon ex4484_205
GGAATTCCTCAAGGGGATGGGGATTCGTTTTTGAAGTTTGAAAAATCTTTAATAAATTCAAAGAGGACAATAGATTGGTGATGTGATGATATGAGTGGAAAGGAGGCAATACCTCGAAGCAAGCTTATAGGTATGCAAGTATATAACCCTGACGGTACTTACGTGGGCAAGATTGAAGATCTCGCATTCATTCCAGGAGAGAAGGAGATACTTGTGAAGGTCAGAGACAGATATGGAAGAAGTACGGATGTAGAGTGGGATAATTTAGGTGGAGTAGGGGACATAGTGATACTTAAGGAGAAGGTAGAGGTGAAACCACCTCCTGAGAAGGAAAAGGTAATATGCCCCACCTGTGGAAAACCAGCAACGTACATCCAGCAATACAAAAGATGGTACTGCTACAACTGTAAAAAATACCTGTAAAGACTTCCAAAGGTTAACGGAAACAGGAGATAGGTTGCAGATGACTTATTTCCTCAGACTCGAAAAACTTATTTAAATTGTTAAGAGAGTATTGGACGTAGGTGAAAGAATTTGACATATCAACAACCATATTATACAAACCCCTATAAAGAAGCAAGAGATTATGCATACTATGCTTACTTGGCATGCCTAGTTTTGGGAATACTTATTGCGTTGGCAGGTCTCTGGGGTGTTATCACTGCATTGACTTGGCACTGGTGGTGGTGGGTAGGAACTTGGTGGATATGGGGATTCATAGAGCTAGGAATAGGGATAATAGGGATATTTTTGGCCGTAAGCGTCCTTAATCCGAGAGTTGTCACACTTATAGATCAAGGCCGATACAATGAGGCCCACAATGTGCTCTCAAACGTAATGTATATGATTTTGGCATTTATAGTCGGAATAATACCAGGTATCCTCTGGATATTGGCCAAACAGAAACTTGAACAAGCTCTTGGTGTAGTGCCAGGAGCACCTACCCCTCAGCCTGCGACACCTCCACCAGCACCACCTCCACCGGCATAGACGGAGGTTTCTCCTACCCCTCTATTTTTATCATTTTCTGCCTATACATCTCTAGGATTTCATCTTCTGTAGTGGCCTCTCTCGGAGACTTATCTTCTCTATATCTGCCTGTAAAACGTGGGAAACGAATCGCCAAACCAGATCCTTTCTTAACCTCATCTATTGCACAGGTATGAATTGGGCTGAGAGTTATCTCTGCACCAATACACTCTATTACTATAGCAGGTTCAAACCAGTAGTCAGCATCTATCTTAGAGATTACCTTGGGATGTCTCTCTTTTAACGTATAGGGTTTCAGCATCTGGGGTAATTTTTGTAAGTCCTCATCTGTGAAGCCAGTACCACATTTGCATACAGTTTTAAACACATCATTCTCAGGATCATAGGCGGCAAGTAGGAGGGCACCATAGGTTTCAGCCCTCTTTCCTCTTCCCGCAAAGGCTCCAACAATCACAAGATCTACAGTATCAGTCAACTCTGATTTATATTCCCTCTTTAACTTGACCCATCTATAGGATCTCGCACCAGCCTCATATATGGAGTCTTCATCAACAGATTTGGCCATTATCCCCTCCATTCCTTCAGATACTGCCTCTTCAAAGAACTTCTCCAAGGTCTCAACATCTGAAACATCTATCTTTCTCGCCAGATCCACCTCTTCAGATGGAATAATTATCTCCTCCAATTTTCTCCGTCGCTGTGGATAAGGTTTCAGCGTGTAGTCTTCGCCACCAACATATAGAACATCGAATAGTTTAACTGCAACAGGTATCTTTTTCATCATTTCCTCAATACTGTATTTGCGTCTTCTCTGCATGAGCTCTTGGAATGGCCGAAGTTCGCCTGAAACAGGATCTACAGCCACACACTCCATCTCTACTATAGCTCTTTCGGGTTTCAGGTGCTTCTTTAAAGACTCCACTACATCGGGATATTGGTATGTTATGTCCTCCAATCTTCTGGAGAATAACTTAATTTTTCCATCATCTTTATGTGCCTGAATTCGCTCACCATCATATTTGTATTCTGCTGCACATCGACCGCCCATTTTTTCCAATATTTCCTCAGGATCCTTTAGACGTTCAGCGAGAGCCATCCTTATTGGTATCCCCAGTGTTATCCCTACTTTCTTTACACCTTCCAAGCCTTCCTTGACCGCCAGTTGGGCGATGTAGCCTATATCAGGATGTAGGTTGTATGCCCTCTCAAGTACTGGACGATAGCTTTTCCCTCCCAGAAATGCTTCGGAGAGAGCATCAAGAATTGACATGTCACCTACACCCAGTCTCAACTTTCCGGTAACCATTCTCACAAGATATCTTGCCTCCTTTGGAGAGGCATTAGAAAGGAGATTTAGGAGTAGATCCAGCTTATACTTTATTGAACCTTTTCCTGCGAGGGTTGCCATCTTATATAAGGTGTTGTATACCTCCTCAACTGTAAGTGTCCTCGAGAATAGTGTCTTCTGTTTTTTTCTCTTTACTACCTCCTCGGCGACTAAACCAAGATCCCCCTTATCTGCATACATATTCTCAATCGTCTCAAGAGGGAGGCCTGAAAGCTGGGAGAGAGCCCTCTCAACAAGTTTATCAGCTATACCTAATTCTATACCTTCATACTCAGGCCTAATCCTACCTTGTAGTAGATAAACGGCTTTATTTAGCTCCTCAGGAGTCATGGATTTGAAAAGGGACTTTAGGAGATCAATCATAGCCAACCTGCCGGACTCTGCTTCAACTTGCTCTATAAGATCCACGACTTTTTCAAAGCGCATAAATTTTTCACCTCCATACAACCACCTCTCTAATGGTTTTCTTCTTAGGACGTTTTCTTTCTATACGTGGATATCCAAGAGTAACTATGGATATTGGTCTTTCATTAGAGGGAAGATTGAGAAGCTTCGAAACCTCTTCCTCATCGAATGCACCTATCCAACAGGTACCGAGGCCGTAGGAGGTGGCAAGCAACATAAGATTCTCTATGGCTGCACCAACATCTAGAATAGAATATAATGAGACACCTCTCTCACCATATGCTGAATACGCCTCATTAATATTCACGGTAAACACCAGATTTATAGGAGCCTCAGCGATAAACCATTGATTGAGAGAGGCCCTTGCCAGCTCTTCTCTCATATTTAAATCTGTGATTACATATATCCTATAAGGTTGAACATTACCGGCAGATGGGGCTTCCAATGCAGCATTCAATAATGAATCTAAAACCTCTTTATCAATAGGAGAGCCCTCATATGCTCTAATGCTTCTTCGTTTATATATGGCACCCTCTACGTCCATCAATGTAATATTGATATCTCGAAAGTTAAAGATTTCATCCTTCAGATCACTGTGATGTTATCTGACGAGAAGCCCATGTGGTTAACTAAATATTGATTAACCTTTCTCCTTTGATCTCCCTGTAGAAGTATCGAATTGTTCTTCGTTGTCCCTCCACATGCACAATAGGATTTGAGCTGCCTAGCTAACTGTTCAAGATCGAAGCTTTTGCCATCTATTCCTTCAATTATGGTTACAGGCTTGTTGTACTTCCTCGTTTCAAGCCGTATGGTAATTTTCTGTTGTTCCTTCACGATTTCCTTACATATACACATATCCAGGGGGAGACCGCATTTAGGGCATATCTCAGCCATCTAGCTAAACAACCACCAAATAGATGGTGTATCAGAGGTATTTAAAACTCTTCCCATCTTAGGGGTTCTAGATAAACCTCGAGAACTGGAGGATGAGAAATACCTTTTACAAATTCTTTCTGAGAGATCTTGAGCCCAGAGAGATCTATTAGTAGAGACCATTCAGCAAGAGAGCCACGGCTGAGTGTCCTGGATTCTGAGAGAAAGATGTCCACACCGAAATCAGCTAGCCTCTTTGCAGCTTCGGCTAGTGCTCCCGGTCGATCTTTGAGAACTATTCTCATCGAGTAGAGGTTTTGTGGGTTCTCTATTGGTGTGAGAAATACTACCCTACGCGACTCGTCGAGAGATAAGAGAAGACTTGAACCCCTTTTCAAACCTATAGCCTCCCGAAGCTCTCTTGGTATCGTTACGCGATACTTGTCATCGAGATGAGTTAATATGGTTTTAGGCAATTCGTTCTAAAGGAGATATATAGAAATATTTATATATTATGTGGGAGATGAGTGGGAAAGAATGATAAAACTGGATAGCAATGAAAACCCTTACGGTCCCTCCCCTCTCGTGCTATTTGAGATAAGAAGGCATTCCAAGGAAGTCAATAGATATCCCTTAGATATAGGAATGCTTGAGGAGAGGATTGCAGAGAAGTTCAGAGTAGATAAGGGATGCGTGTTAGTTGCAGCAGGAGGGGACAGAATCCTAGATTTCCTATTCAGAGTTTGCTCTAAAAAAGGGAAGAGATTCCTAATACCAGTACCCTCATTTCAGATATATGAGATGCTTCTTCTCAAAGACGTCTATGAAGTATCAAAAAGATTCTTTAAAATGCCGATAAATAGAGGAGGGGAGGGGACATTCTATGATGAAGTACGAAGAGGTGATATCATAGTTCTGGCTTCACCAAACAATCCAGATGGAAGAATATGGAGTGAGAAGTACGTGAGAGCCCTCTGTGAAAAGGCTGAAGTCATTATTCTGGATGAAGCTTACATGGATTATTTAGGAAGGAGTTTGGCTAGTCTTACAGAGGAGTATGAGAACCTCGTTGTGGTGAAGACTTTCTCAAAATTGTATGCACTGGCCAATCTGAGGGTGGGATATCTTATCGGAGATATAGCGAGGGATGTAAGGAATTTAGCGACACCTTATGAGGTGTCGGGGATAGGTGTGAAGGCTTCACTCGCAGCACTGAAGGATGAGGAGTATTATAAGAGGATAAGAAGATTAACGAAAAAGAATTATGAGAGGCTTTATACGACGCTCATTGATCTGGGATTTGAAACCTATGGATCCCTAGCGAACTTCGTTCTAATAAAGGAGAAACTTGACAACATGTACGAAAAACTCAGAAAGGAAGGAGTATTAGTGAGATTATGTGAGAGGTGGAGAGGGTTAGAAGGGAGATATCTGCGGATATCTGTTGGAACAGGGACGGAGACAGAAATACTTCTCAGAGTAATTAGGAGGATTAAGAAGAATGAATAATATTTTTATGGCTATACCTAACAAAGGTAGGCTACACTATCCTTCAGTAAAGCTACTCCAAGAGGCAGGAATTATTGGAGAAATAGGGAATAGGGAGCTATTTGTAAAGACTAGAATAAGGGGACTTGAGATTCTTCTGGCGAGGGCAGCAGACATTCCAAAGCTGGTGGCCAGTGGAAGTACCTATCTCGGAATTACAGGAGCAGACATGGTGGTAGAATCGCGGGCGAAGGTGAGGATACTCCAGAGGCTTGGATTTGGATATGCAGATATAGTTGTCGCCGGATTAGAGGATGCATTCAAGAATAGGAAGAAAGTGAGGATAGCAACACAGCTTCCTAGGATAGCGAAACTCTACTGCAGGCACCGTGGGGTGGATGCTGAGATAATTGAAGTTTCCGGCGCATGTGAGACCATGCCTAGGATGAGGCTCTCTGATCTGATAATAGATATCACAAGCACGGGGACTACCCTCAGACTCCATGGGTTGAAGATACTGGATAAGATAATGAAGAGTGAGGCGTATCTGATAGGATATCCAGGTGAGCTTCCACAAGAAGAAAGGGAGACATTTAACAAGACCTTGTTGGCAATCAGGTCTACGGTAAATGCAGAGAATATGAGGATGATAATGATGAATGTTCCTGAAGATATATTAGAGGAGGTAGTGAAGATCATGCCTGGGATGGGAGGGCCCACCGTTGCCAGAATAGAGTCGAAGGAGAACCTCCTCGAGGTGTATGCTGTCGTGAGAGAGGAGGAGGTATTCGACATCGTCGTCAAGGCTAAGAAGATTGGAGCAAGGGACATAATAGTTTTAAAGCTGGAGAAGGTGATACCATGAACTCAAGGATGCTCATAATACCATCCATAGATGTGAGCAGACGTAAAGTTGTGCGAATTAAGAGACATGAGTTGGCAGGCAGTATCCAGAGTTTCACACCTGTGGAGGCGGCAAAATATTGGGAGAGGGAGGGAGCTGAGAGGCTACACCTGATCGATATAGATGGTGCTAAAGAGGGTAGACTTGTCAACCTTGATATTATTTGGGAGATTACTTCAAACGTTGAGATACCAGTTCAGGTTGGGGGCGGTGTAAGAACACCCAATGATGTGAGAAAACTTGCCAAGATAGGTGCCTCAGCGGTCATATACAGACCCAAACCTTTGAACGATCCAAGGAAACTGGGGGAATTCAGAAAATTCCCCAATTTAATTATAGCAGTTGATTTACTTGAGGATGGGACGCCGAGAGGATATGATGGGAAGGTAGAGGTTTCTGAGTTAGGAAGGTGGATTGGGGAAGTGCTCTACAGAAGTATGTCCAGAGGAGTGCTGATAACGGATGTGGCAGTCGAAGGTTTGGAGACAGGACCAAGAATAGAATTATTGGAGAGCATTGTGGAGGAGATATATGGATATTTAGATACTGGAACTGATGGTTTTGGATATATGAGCAGAGATATAAAGGAAATAATCTATGCGGGGGGAGTGTCGGAGATAGAGGACCTTATGGAACTTTCCTCCATTGGGTTCACTGGATGCGTGATAGGGTCTGCACTATATAGCGGTAAGCTGAATTTGATGGAGGTTATGAAATATGTGTAGCAGGTACTGCGAGAAGAGGAGAACTACGGAGGAGACCGACGTCTTGGTGAAGGTATCACTAGATGAGGGAGCGGAGTATTCACTAGAGGTGCCCTATCCCTTCTTTAAACATCTTCTACAATCTCTAGCGAGGTTCTCAGGTTTCAAAATAGAGATTATAGGCAGGAACTTGAGTGAGGTGGATGAACATCATCTTGTGGAGGATGTGGCCATCACACTAGGTGAAGCATTAGATGAGGCTTTGGGTGACAGAAGGGGGATAGCACGATATGGGGATGTACTCACACCAATGGATGAAGTACTCGTCTTAACTGCAATAGACCTGGATGGAAGAGGAGGATTTTATCATAATATAAAGTTCAGACACCTTAAGTTGGGAGAGATGGATACCTCACTTATAATACACTTCCTCCGGACTTTGGCAATCAAAAGTAGAAGCTCTCTTCATATAGCTGTATTGAGAGAGGGAGATGAACACCACCTGGCTGAAGCCATATTTAAATCCCTTGGTAGAAGTTTAGGCAAGGCTGTTAGGAAGATTAGTGAGGAGATACCCAGTACGAAGGGGGTTCTATGATGCTCACAAAGAGGATAATACCATGTCTAGATGTGTATGAGGGCAAAGTGGTGAAGGGAGTGAAATTCAAGAATTTGAGGTATGCCGGTGACCCAGCGGAGCTGGCGGAGAGGTATGAGGAGGAGGGAGCGGATGAGATAGTATTTCTCGATATAGCTGCATCTCCTAAAGGTAGGGGACCATTATTAGATGCGATAAGGAGAACCTCGGAGAGAGTTTTCATACCACTAACAGTAGGTGGGGGGGTCAGAGGCATAGAAGATTTTGAGGCCCTTCTCAGAAGCGGAGCTGACAAGGTATCCATTAACACAGCAGCAGTAAAGAGGCCGGATCTTATTAAGAAGGCTTCAGATATTTTTGGATCCCAATGTGTGGTAGTTGCCATAGATGCAAAAAGAAGGGGGAGAGGATGGGAGGTATACATAAAGGGAGGCAGGGAGCCTACAGGGATAGACGCTGTAGAGTGGAGTATGAGATGTGAGGAGACGGGTGCTGGTGAGATACTTCTAACCAGTATGGATGCAGATGGTACAAAAACAGGATATGATTTGGAACTCCTGAGAAAAGTTACGGACTCCGTGAATATTCCAGTAATAGCGTCAGGTGGTGCGGGGTCTGTAATGCATCTATATGAGGCCCTAATTATAGGAGGTGCAGATGCAGCTCTGGCAGCCTCTATATTCCACTATAGAGAGTATACTGTTAGAGAGGTTAAGGCAGAGTTGAAGAAGATGGGGGTTCCAATAAGGTTATAGGTGGGGGAGATGGACATTCTGGATGAGTTATTCGAGGTTATTAAGGACCGGAAGAAGAACCCCAGAGAGAATTCTTATACATCAAGCTTGATGAAGGAGGGAAAGAGCAAGATAGTATCAAAATTGGGTGAGGAGTTCATAGAGTTGATTTCAGCAGCTTATGGAGATGGAGATCTTGTACATGAATGTTCTGACTTACTGTATCATCTGTTGGTTTTATTGGCATATTGCGATGTGGAGTGGAGAGACGTAAAGGAAGAGTTGGAGAGGAGGAGAAGATGAATGGTTAGGGTGGCTGTGTTGGATTATGGTGTTGGGAATTTACGTAGCATTATCAACGGAATTAAGAAGCTTTGTGGGAGAGCTGAGCTCATAAGAGATGTGAACAGGTTGGAAGATTATGATGGTATTATACTCCCTGGTGTGGGAGCCTTCAAATCGGCGATAGCAAGCATTGGCGACAGTAGAATGCTTGTAGACTTAGTTAGGGAGGGAAAACCAATACTGGGAATATGTCTAGGCTATCAGCTCTTATTTGAGGAGAGTGTGGAAGGTGGAGGTGCTGAGGGGCTTGGTCTTCTCGAGGGAAGGGTGGAGAAGATAGAGGGAGAAGTGAAACTTCCTCACATTGGGTGGAATAATGTGGAGAAAGCTGAAGATTCCACACTTCTGGAGAATATAGAAGAGAATACTTACTTCTATTTTGCCCATAGTTATGTTCCCAAGTTTTATAATAGGGAGATCGTGAAGGGATATACAACCTATGGAGAACGCTTCCCCTCAGTTATAGAGATGAAAAATATTTATGGGACTCAATTCCATCCTGAGAAGAGCAGCCGTCAAGGTTTAAAAGTATTGGGTAACTTCTTGTCTAGTCTGAGATGAGATGGAATGCAGATTTTCTTCTTGAGAAGTTGAAATTCAGAGATGGGCTGATTCCAGTTGTTGCCCAAGATAAGGATACGAGAGATGTTTTGATGATTGGATTTATGAACAGGGATGCATTAAAGATAACCTTGGAAACAGGATACATGCATTACTGGAGTAGAAGTAGAAGACGCATTTGGAGGAAGGGTGAAGTTTCAGGCCACACACAGAAGGTGTTTGAGGTAAGAGTTAACTGTGAAGAGAACAGTCTTCTCTTCCTTGTGGAGCAAAAGGTTGCGGCATGTCACGAGGGTTATAGAAGCTGTTTCTATAGGAAGTTTGAGGACAGCAAGTACATCATAGTGGAGAGGAGAATATTTGATCCTAGGGAGGTGTACAAGGATGAATAGAAGAATAGAACTTCACATTCACACTATATATAGCGATGGAACGCTTACACCCTACGAGGTTATATACAGATATCTGAGGTTGAGGTGCAGGGCATTAGCCTTCACAGACCATGCAGATATGACAAACCTAGATTTTATAATAGAGAGATACAAGAAATTGGAGATGTTAGAGGAGGAGGTTGATATCCCAATTATAAAGGGGGTTGAGTTAACTTATATTCCCCCCACCATAATTCCTAGAGCAGTGAGGAGAGCCAGAGAATTGGGATTCGAGCTGATTGTAATTCATGGGGAGAGCCCTGTAGAGCCTGTTCCAGATGGAACAAATCATATGGCCGTCTCTGCAAAGGGTGTAGATATATTAGCACACCCAGGATTTATAACTGTAGAAGATGCTGAGATAGCAGCATCTAATGGAGTTCATCTGGAGATAACTAGCCGAAATGGACATTCCTTGACAAATGGATATATTGCCAGCATATGTAGGAAGGTTGGAGCGAAGACCGTGGTGAATACTGATGCACATGGACCTGACGATTTAATAGACTATGAAGATGCATTGAAGATAGCTCTTGGGGCAGGATTGACACAGAGGGAAGCGGAGAGAGCTGTAAATGATTATATGTGGGAGATTGTAGAAAAAATATTAGAGGAGAGAAAGAGGTGAGTGAACCCTTAGAAAACCATTTGAGGGAGATAGTTTTCAGGAAGATAGCAGGAGATATTGTTGCTTCTCGTGACACTGGAGATACATTAAGGAAGTGGAGAATATACTTCAACCTCACTCAGAGAGAGTTGGCAGAGAGAATTGGAGTTACACCTTCGATCATAAGTGACTATGAGGCTGGAAGGAGAGTGCCAGGATTAAGGTTCTTGAGGAGATTCATTAGAGGTATGCTGGAGGCGGATATGGCAGAAGGGGGAGTGAAGATACATAGACTTGTCGCAGAAAGGACGCCGCCAGATGTAATTTTGGCAATACACGAATATAATGTTCCAGTGAGTATTCGAGAGGTTGCAGAGGCTGTAAATGGAGAGGTCACAGCATATTCGGATGGTCTGGAGAGAAACATATATGGGTTCACTGTGGTAGATAGTTTGAAGGCGATACTCTACTTTCGAGGTAATGAGTTTTTGGCCATCTATGGTGAGACAAATGAAAGAGTGATTGTTTTTACAGATGTGGAGAGAGGCCGATCGCCCTTTATAGCAATTCGAGTGGCACCCCTGAAGCCGAGGGCTGTTGTGCTCCAAGGCTGTCTCAAACTTGACAGCTTAGCTGCAAAGATAGCAGAAAGCGAGGAAATAGTGGCAATCACCACGATGTTAGATAGAAAGACCATAATAAATAATCTCTATGAGCTTGGGAAATAGGATATGAAACCCATTTTAGTGGATGCACATTGCCATATACATTCAAAGGAATTCGACGAAGATAGAGATGAAGTCATCAGAAGAGCGGAGAAGACAGGAGTTAAAGCCATTCTCACCTCCTCAATAAATTTCTCAGAAATAAGGAAGGCATCTAAGGTAGCAGGAAGATATGAAATAGTATACTTAACCATAGGATGGGATCCTGCGAATTTAGATAGAGAGAATCACGAGAGAAATCTTGAGATACTTGAGAATATGAGGGAGAGAATAGTTGGAATTGGGGAAGTTGGGTTGGATTATTATAGAGTGAGGGACGAGGAGGGAAGAAAGCTGCAGAGGAATATCTTCATCGAGTATATAGGAATGGCAGAGAAGCTCAAGCTACCTCTCATAATACATTCACGCAGCGCTGGAAGATATGTATTGGAAATACTTGAGGAGTATGATGTGAAAAGGGTACATCTACATGCCTTTGATGGCTCTAAACGCTGGGTCAGAAAGGCAGTAGAGTTGGGATACTACCTCTCCATCCCTACATCAGTAGTATATTCCCGACAGAAGATGAACATGGTAGGAATTGTCCCTCTTGAACAGCTTCTATTGGAGACTGATTCACCGGTTCTCTCACCCTATAAGGGGATGAGAAATGAACCAGCATTTATAGTTGAGGCATCACGAAAGGTGGCTGAAATAAAGAATATGAGTGAAGAGGAGGTGAGGAAGATAACAGGTATTAATGCATCTAAATTTTTTAGACTATACCTTTAGGTTTTAGAACAAGCTCCTTGAGGTTTTCAACAGTCTCCTTCACTATGGGGCCAGGCTCTCTTCCTGTGAGTTCTCTATCTAAGAGATATGGGTGGACATATGAATCAAGGAGGGACAGCCACTTTTTAGGAGCATACTTTGGGAGGGAAATGTCAAGCAAGGTTGCCAGTGCTGAAAGCCAACATCTATTTGTATTGAATATGTTATACCCCCCACCGCCCAATAGGACTATTCTGGAGGACGAATATCTCTCAGCCACCTCCTTCAAAGTTTCAGTAGCCAGGATGTAGGAGTATGTTGAGAGTTCGAGATGAGTTATAGGGTCACCCCAATGCGAGTCCCCCCCACATTGCATTATTATAAACTCTGGCTTAAACCACTCTACCACAGGTTTGACAATCTCTTGGAGGATATATTCGAATTCACAGTCACCTGAGTAGGGCTGTAGGGGAATGTTCACCTTCAGTCCTTCAGCATCCTCTACTCCAATTTCGTTTTCAAACCCGGTTCCCGGAAACAGGTATCGACCTGACTCATGGATATCTATACATAGAAGTCGAGGATCATCATAGAAGCTGTACATAACACCATCTCCATGATGGGCATCCATATCGAAATAGAGAATTCTCCTATAGTTTTTCGACTCAAGAAACTTTACAGCAACACCTACATCATTGAATATGCAGAAACCTGATGCTCTATCAGGATATGCATGATGGTAGCCTCCTCCCACATTGAAGGCTGGAACACCCTCTTCTGCCCTCCTTACACACTCTAGAGTACCACCAACCATCAGGGAAGCAGCTTCAAAACATCCTCTGAAGGCTGGTGTGTCAAAGCTATCGAGATAGCCGACGCCCTTACTGCAGGATTCCTTTACAAACTGAAGATAATCCTCTGTATGAAAGAGTGTTAAGAGGTTTTTGCTGGCTTTCTCTGGCTGAAATATATGAGAGCATTCCTTCAGGAGAGGGATAGACTCAAGAAGTTTAATGAAATACTCTAGACGTTCAGGCCTCATTGGATGGCCTGGGCCGAAGTCATATGAAAGGTAACCCTCAGAATAGCTCACATATATCTTCTTCATGGAGGTTCATTCACCAATTATCTGGACTATTACCTTTCTCCTTCTTGGCCTGATATCCAGTTCTATGAAGACGATCTGTTGCCAGGTCCCTAACGTCAGTTCGCCGTTAACTATGGGTACAGTGAGACTTGGACCTATTATGGATGCTCTCACATGCGATCGGCCATTTCCATCATGCCACATCTCTTCATGATGATAGTAAACATTTGAGGGGGCTATTCTCTCAAGTGCTGCAGGCAGATCCTGCAGCAATCCTGGTTCATATTCTATGGTTGTGAGAGCACCGGTAGAGCCTGGAACAAATACCGTGACTATTCCATTAGACACTCTGGACTGCTTTACAACACGCTTAACGTCGCCTGTAAGATCGAGTATATCACCTTCCTTTGAGGTGTTAAATTCCAGAGTCTCTGTAAAAGTAACCATGAAATGAGGAAGGATCAAAATGGTAGATTAAGGTTTCTATATTTCTCTCTACGATAGCCTTAAATAGTGGGTGTAGAGGGATGTTTTTGATGAGTTTTGATGTCAAATATCGCTCAACTAGGGAGATATAGTTGGCCGGAGGCAAAATACTCCCTTAAAAATGCAAAGGTCGTTCTCTTGCCTCTTGGAGGACTCCAGCAACATGGCCCTCACCTACCATTGGAGACAGATAACATCCTCGTTGGGTATTATGGAAATAGGGTTGGAGAGAGAGTACACCCCTACTGTGCAGTAGCTCCTGTAATTCCATACAATATAGGTCTGGGATTCGAGAATTATACTGGGAGTATAAATCTCAGCGAGGAGACATACTCCCTTATGTTAAGAGATATGATAAAGGGATTTAAGAAGGATGGAATCGAGAAGTTCGTTATCATATCAGTTCATAACAACAATAGGACACGGGAGTTGACTGATAAGGTCGCACAGGAGCTGGGCACCTATATAGAGATAATGGATGTGTGGGAAATGTTTGATGAGGATGATATCTTGGAGTCTGGGAAGGGACATGCTGGGGAATTCGAGACTTCTCAAATGTTGTATATTTCTCCAGAGAGCGTTAGAAGAGATAGGATGGATGTGGAAGATGGAGCATTGGGTGTGAAGGGAAAACCAATACTGGCCAATGAAAAGAAGGGAGAGGCAATAGTAGAGTACCTAGTGGAGAAGATGGTCTCCAAAGTGGAGGAACTTTTACTCAGAGGATAGAGATGATGCTCCACGTTCAAGCCAAGGTATTAAATGATTTCGGAGGTACCTACAGGATTCCTCTACCTTCTTTATTTCCTCATCGAGGATATTTAAATAGAAGAATTTTCTATCCATGTCGAGGATTATGCTAACTACTTTCCGAAGCTTCCAAGCTAGATCGAGATACACGGGATCTATTAGAATGTAGATAGGCCTTCCAGTCAATGTGAGTGCAGGCTTCAAACCATACCCGAATTCATCCATAATTGGGCTTAATTCAAGTTTGCTAGTCCCCTTAAATATCTCACACACACGTTTAACATAACTGTAACCATAGAGATCAATCAATACGGATAGAACTCTCCCTGTAACCTTCGAGATCCTCTTTATTTCTTTTTCACTCGAGGAAAGGGAGAGCTCTATTTCCTTTTTTCTTTTCCTTAATATTTTTAGGCGGCTCTCTAGAATGTTAAGCGACCTTTTTGCAACGGTTAACGCAAGTCTATGGTTACTTATCATCTTCATAATCCTCCACAGATGGAAAAGGAAAGAACACAAAACTTGAGGAGGAACCCAGAGAGTTCTTCAATTTACTAATTATAGAATTGAACAGAGGTTCTTCAATCAATATAAGTTGAGGATTATGTGATATTATGATCTCCTTCGCCTTCTCAAAGGCTTCTACGCCATCTCTAACGGTATAGACTTCATGAACCCCTGCCAGCAGCATAGCGAGTGAAGTCTTCTCCCTGGCTATCCCGACTAGACTCACTTTATTTCACCATTGCGAATGTGAGTAGGGCACTTCTCACCATTTCAGGTTCATAAAATAGGGTGGCAAGGTATCTCTGCAGGAGGGGAATACCCCGTAGTCTGAGGTCTGTTAAACTGATGAATCGGTAGATAAAGATCCTTAAGGTGAGAAGGAGAAGGGAAACATCTAAAGTGGATAGGGAGAATACTTTAATCTCCTTTGAGATTATATTAGGGATCTTCTTTAGGGGAGCATTCGTTATGGAGCCCAGTGCTTCACGGCTCAGAAATGTATACGTAGCTGGGAACTCCCTGATTTTTATATCTTGAAGTTTTAGAATGACAATTCTATTTAACATATCGATGTCTAGAAGGGAGCCAACAAACTTACATAGGAAATTGAGGTTGCTCTTTGAGAACTGTTCATAGAAGAGAGTCCATAAATAGTTGATTAGGGAAAGTGGCGAGTTCGATTCACTGTAGAGGGAGGTATATTTGATATTGAGGAGATCGAGAATAGATTTGAGATGGGAGAAATCTGCTTTCCCGCTGAGAAAGAGCTCAATCTCTACTTCTCTTATTTTAGGATAAAGGAGGAGGACCTTGAAGAGTCTTTTGTGGGAGTCTGACAAGTGGTGAAGGAGGGTGAGATATTCCTTCTCAGTTCGCTGAGTGAGGGAACTCATAGAAAATTTCTCTCGAATTCCAGATGGAAGGACCTTAGCAGAGAGCAGAAGAGGGTTAAAATCCACTGAGAGATATTCACGATAGATCTTAGGCGATAAGAGGGAGTGCTCTCTATTTCGGATCATAGCAGTTAGGAGCGAGTCTGAGAGTTTTCCCCTCGACATTTTTGATTTACCAGCTTGGTTTCATAATTATTCTAGGAGCCCCACCACTCCGAATTCTTCTTAGTTTAGAGAGGACTGTTTCCCGAATTTCCTCTACATCCTTGAACTCTCTCACAATTTTTCCATCTCGAATTAGGGGAGTAAGGAGCTGTTGTAGGCTCCTCCTTCTCATTTTCACACCATATAGGGTGACATAATCCACAAGATTCCTCCAATCTCTATACACAGCTTTTCTTCCCGATACATCACCTTTCTTGGCTATAGGCTTCTGCTTACCATCTTCATAAACCTCCACTATTTTTGCACTAAAGTCTATAACTGGA
>NJEE01000061.1 GCA_002255045.1 Candidatus Bathyarchaeota archaeon ex4484_205
GAAGGGTAAACAAGAGGTGCTAAGTCGTGCACGGTTACGATGAATCTTCGTGGTTTATGAAAATAAACAGCAGGAGCTACGGTCTGTGATGTCGCATGCACAATATCAGCTCCTTTAGAGTTGTAGAAGAGCCAGGAGAAGACGGTGCTTCCAAGGATCTTTCCTTCTTTTCTCCTTATTCTTTCTATATCCCAGTCATGCTTCAGCTCCTTTATATGGCGAAAAAGCTCATCCTCATACTTTCGCAGTGCATACATTGGATGGCTTTTCTTGGAGATGTTCCAGTGGATGATTTTCATCTTAAAGCTCCAACCTCCCTGTACAGGCTTAAAGTTTCCCTAACTATGTTATCCCATGAATATTTTTCAGCCCTTCTTCTCATTTCTGCTCCCTTAGGAATGATAGATATGTCCTTAAGATCTCAGAAAGTTCATTAAGGCATCTTAAGGCATGAACTTTATCGAGGTGGGTAACCTCAACAATGTTTCTGAATATGTTCCCAAACATATCTGAGAACCTATTAAACTCCATGGAGCTTTGAGGAGCAAAGCCATTCATGATATATTTTTTCAGGAATTTTAATGTGTTTACTCCCTTCAACCTGTAAAAGTCATTATCCAGGAAGACCTTAACATCAAGATTCCCTACATTTAACTTCTGTATAAGAAAATCTACGATTGTAATAGATAACTCTAAATCTTTTATCTCGTCCCCTATAGAAGAGAATAGGCTCCGCTTGAAATGAGCTACAAGCAAAGCTGAGACAATTATGGAGGAGGTTAGAAAAAATCTATAATAGAGGAGGATGAGGAGTACTGGAAGTAGAAGTAACCAATTCTTCAAGATTTTAGGTACCTCCTTGAGAGAAGCAATATGAGGGAAGTCTGGAAAATAGGAATGGAGAACAATACGTAGGGTGGAATATTGGAGTAAAAGATTGATAGAAGAGAGAAAACTATGGGAGTGAATATAGAGAGAAACAAGGTAATGGACAAAATATCTCTGAAACCTTCTGAGAAAATAAGGAATCTTACTTTACTTCCCCTCTCTACATCTCTATAGAAAGAGTTAAGCATAGAATTGCCGAGCACGTAGAGAATAAGATATCTCTTTAGAGGGTGGTGACATTTTTCTAATGCGTAGGAGGGAGAGAATCCATTCAAGATCAGTTTTCTCAGGAGAGTGTGATGTGGTTGTATTTTCTTACAGAGCTTCGGGGAATTAACGAGAGACAGCCCCACAGAGTTGTGAGAAACGGAGTAGGAATCCAGAAGAAGCATGCTTCTAACTAGATTGAGTTCAGGGATAACAGCATCCCCACCACTTAGAGGAGAAAATTTATGGAGAAATTTACGAAAGAATTCCTGAATCATAGAAGACAACTCTGAAGTATTCATCATACCATTCATCTAGAATCTTTCTGAATTCTGAGGGATGAGAAACAGAATATGACAATGCTTGAGTGAGGGTTGTCCATAGTTTATTGAAATCATGAAGAGAAAGAGAGTACTCTGAAAGGATATCGTGTAGAACTCTAATTGAGGATAGAGGCTTTGCGAGGAGGAGTCTATCTTTGTGAGGTAAATAGGAGAATATGGGGGAAATAAGATATTGGGATGCGTCCTTAATTTCATATATTCCAATCACTCTCCAGCGTCTGCCCTTAAACCATTTGAAATCTTTGGAGTAAACAAGTAAGTCGAGCATCCCGATCTCCACAGGGGATATCTGAAACTTTAGATGGAGTCTTTTTAGAAGATGTACAGGGTTCTTCGAGTGGATTGTGTGAATGACCCTCAGACCTGAGGATAAAGCATGAAAGAGAGCTTTGGCCTGCTCCTCAAATTGTATTTCACCCAGATATATGTAAGTAGGATTCCTGTGAAGTAACTTCAGGACCTCCTTAGTTTTGCTAGAATACGTGGAGCCATAGGGGACTTCTATCTTGAGTTGATGGAGTGAGAATTTTGTTTGTGATGGAGTCTCAATAGAGTCCTCTAAATAAATTTTCCGCCAATCCTTAGGTGAGCACAGGTCTATGGCATTTGCCAAAGTTGTTTTACCAGCACCAGGTTCACCTAATATGGAGATATTTCGCCTCCAGATGTATGATAGAACTAGGAAAGCGAATGCTGAGGGAGATATCGTATCGTTCTGGAGGAGAGTGAGAGGAGTTATATACATGCTACGTAGGGAGCGTGCATCAATAGCAGGACCTTCTGGAACAAGTGGAGGGATATCTACATTGAATCTGTAATGAAAGAAATCAGTTATTAGACTGGTTTTAAGGGTGGGATTGGCTGAGTTGAGAGGTAAGTCACTATTAAGTTTGAGGTGTGTAATTAAGGCGTTTATTTCTGGGGAGGTTAATAATAGATTCGTATTCAATCGCCCATAGTGGGTGTGGTCAACATATATTCTGCTTTCTGCAGAGTCTATATAGAATTCCTCGATATTCTCATCAGCCATTATGGGAAATATGGAACCCAGCCCTAGGGAGGTTAGAACTGCATGTGCAACAATTTTATCCTCAAGTTTCTTCTGGTGTTTTAGGAGGATAGAGAGACCTTCTCTCGCTACTTCCATCCTTCTCTTGAATAGCTTATAAAAACTTGAGTAGTGAGGGTATGACTCCTCTTTTGAAATAATATACCGAGATAATTCGAGAATCAATCTCAAGATACTATGTGAACGGGGAGTAACTATGTAATAACCATCTTCTGTGATTACGATCTGAGCCCCACCTTCTGCATATTTTTCTCGGGAATAGTTTTCAGGAGTATTTTCATAGGATTTGATATATGCTAGTGGTTTCACAAATTCTACACATTTGACAGATGATGTGCTCTCAGAGTAGGCATACCATTTCAGATCGTAGAAGGAGCCTAAATGGGGATGAACGTAGTATGTAAGACCACTCCTAGTACTAGAGGTGTTTGAGGAATAAGTGTTGAATAAGGTGACATTAAGTAGATTATACAGAGAGGGATTTAGGGAGAAATTATAGTTTAATGACCAATCACCTCCTACGACATGGAGAGTTTTTAGAAAAGGAAAATGGGAGAACCAAAATATGAAAACTCTAAAGCACTGTTTAGCAAGTTGTCTGACAGTTTTGTGTGGACATTTGAGGAACAGAACATCGTTCTCTAAGAGGGGGGTACAAGAGGAACTACAGAGATTCACTTTTCGACACCTGCTCTAGACCTAAGTATTTGAATAGGTAGATGAGGCGTGATTGGACGATTTTTAATTCCTGGTAGATATATTCTAAGGAGGACTCAAGCTCACTACATCTCCTCCTGTTTTCCTCTGTAGCCTCGAGCAGATATAGGATAACCTCCTCTTTTGACATTCCACTCTTCATTGATCACACGTGCTTATATACTCCCACAGATAAAACATGTGGATGGAAGTAATAGAGATAGGATTCCTGATTCTATCAGGGTTCTTAGTATACCAAGACGTGAAGTATATGAGCATAGATCTATTCGGAAGTATACTACTTACTGCCTTTTTGGGGTGGAGGGTTATCACAGGCTGGAACACTCTTATTAATCAACTTTTTGAAGTAAATTGGGGGATTCTTACCATTTTGATATGCATAATGGTTTTAAGAGGTTATTTGGGGGGAGGGGATCTTCTTTACCTAACTACTCTTCACTTCGTTTCTCCTTTTAAGATATATTCCGAGATTGGAATTTTACCAATAGATGGTGTAGAATGTAGTATATTCACATTCTTTATCGCAATCCTCCTCATAACTATCTTTTCAAAAATGGTTGGATACAGAAAGGGGAATGAGAATATGGGAAAAAAGTATGCACCCTTTATACCTTTTCTATTTGTTGGATATGTGATAAGTAACTTAATGAGGGGAGAAAATGGCTGAAATATTAGAAAAACTTGCAACATTAGCTATTTCGTCGATGATCGTAGTGGCCATCTTGGGACTAGTATGGAGGAATATAACACTATTAGAGGATTTGGTGTATAAGATAAAAGGAGGGAATATTACTAGAGGAGAGGAGATCAATACGTCTTCGGTTCTGCCTAACTTTCTATTGGATAACGAAAGGAGGTGGGAGAGGTGGAATCTCTTGAAGAGTTGGGTGGAATTGTAGCATGGATATTTGTGGGAAGTCTCTTTGCACAGCCTCTTTTCGTAATGTGGGAGAATTACTCACAGATGGTTGATAGAAGGTTATCATTGGAAGGAATAATAATCCAAGAGTTATTGAGAATGGTATATAGTGAGAATTTTACAATAGTCTATCATGTGCCCAAAGAAGTAACTATCGAGATTTCAAATGAGAAGATAACTGTAAGGGGTCTCCAGAAAAATTTGGAGATGGAAAATAGTATACCAGTTCGCCCAGTCCAAATGAGGGGAGGGGCTTATGAGCTCACTAAAAGAGGAGAGGAGGTAATATGCTTGAGACATTAGGAATGCTCATTTTGGTGGTTTTTCTAACTGTAATACTTTTGATACTCCTTCAGATAGAGAGTGAGTGGTTGGATTTGCTGGAAGAAGCCACAAGAGAGTTGGCGGATGAATTTCATAGGATCGGTAGGTGGTTGGGAGATGTATAAAATGGTAGATTTGGTGGTTTCTTATAGTATAATTCTAACTCTAGCTATATTATTTGCACAAGTACCACCGGTGTCTTTGGATGATGTGAGAGGAGCAAGTTCCTTGGCAACCTCAATTTATAGGAAGGTGAGAGAGAACATAAAAATAACAAAAAAAGGGATAATTATTAATTCGGATTTCTTCGAGAATGCAACAGAGATAAGTAGGAATGTATTTATAGTTAGGGTAAGGGAGAAGTTGGGAAGGACACTTTATTTCTATCTCCATAGTGCAGGAAATATTTTTCTGATAATTGTGAAGATGAAGAAATGAGAGGACTTATTGTAACCTCCCTGACATTAATTATGCTGGCCTTTTCTACACTGACTTACTCTCTCTACAATACTGCAAATAATAGAATTTCCTACCTTAGTGAGCTCTATTGGAATATTGTCTCTACGTATAGTTTGATGAACTCGGTAGAGGATGCTATAAGAGAGGTTTCTTCTAGCTTGGTGTTGAGGGAGGTAGGAAAGATGTGTGAAGAGGGGAGGATTTGGAGAACGACGGAAATTGAAGGATTAATACCGGTAGAGAGCTCCCTACCATTTACGATAAAAATAAATAAAATGATAATTATATATGAAGAATCAAAGGATTCTACAATTAATTACAGATATAAGTTTAAAATTGGAATAAATTTTTCTCAAATCTTCCTATATAAGGAGATAAAAGGTGGGGGGAATATTAGAATAAGGCTATGGAGAATGTGGGAGATAGGTAAGGAGCTCAGAGAAAAAATTGAAAGTGGAGGAGACCTGAATGAAATAAAGAAGAGCATAGAGAAGGAAGGTTTTGAGATGATAGTGAAAGGAAAGATAATATATCTCTGCGACAAGAGAGACCCTTATTCTTTTGAATTTAAGGTTTGTGAACTTCCAACTCAGTAAGCAGACGCCATATCCCCTCAAAGACCTCCCTAATACTATACTCAGCCACACCAATACATTCTGCTATTTTTCTCTGAGAGATTGGAGGACGTTTATCTCTATACAGAACCTTTAGAGCGGCATAAATTATGGCACCAGAGAAGATGGAGGGATTTCTTCCTCCACGATATTTTCTTAGAACTGAGAGAAGTTGAAGGGATTCCTCCGCCACTGCTTTAATAAAGGAAGACTTCTCTTTGAAGCCCATCTTCTGAAGCAAAGAGAAGTCTATTTGCGTGGAGAGTTTCATCAAAATGAGATATATGAATCCTTCAGAAGAAGGGTATGTAGGTTTCATTAATTCCTGAAAAAGGGATGATGCACGTAGGATATCTCGCCCACGAACTTCATATCCCAGGGATTTAGAGACAGTAAGTACATGACTCAATGGAAGAGGAAGATTTTTTGATATAATACGTGAGGCCAAAACAATGGAATAAGCTGCTAATGCATAATACATCTCCTTTCTACGTATTTTCTTTCTGGAAATCACATTCAGAAAAAGTGAGACAGCCAGGTTGAGAGTGG
>NJEE01000020.1 GCA_002255045.1 Candidatus Bathyarchaeota archaeon ex4484_205
TCCTGAATAAAATCTCTGTTTTTGATACAGCTTCTTCGTAATCACTCTGAGACATGAAGGGCAGAATATTGCCCACAGACTTATATGAGCCCATTCCACCAGTATTCGGGCCTTTATCCTCATCGAAGGCACGTTTATAGTCCCTCACAGCTGGTGTTGGAAGAATTCTGTGTCCATCACAGAAGAACTGGAGGCTGAACTCTTCTCCCTCAACCTTCTCCTCAACTAAGACGGAACCCTTCTCCAATAAACCTAGAAAATGATTCAAAAGTCCCTTCCTTGTGTTGAAGTGATCACCCCATACACCAACTCCCTTCCCTGTAGCAGGTTTATCCGGCTTCACCGCTACTTCAAGGCCTATCTCATCTATCCAGCTCCAGAAATCCTCCTTGGCTTCGTGAATTGACTCATAGTCCCAGGGATCGAAGACCCTGTATTTGGGATTTAGCTCCGGACAGCATTCGTCGACTATCTGTCTCTGCTGTACCTTACTGCCCTCAAGGGCATATTCCTGGCGTGGACATATCATCGGGATATCAGTTTCAGCCTCCACTCTGTTTCTGACACCACTTATAATGGGGCCTTCAGGCCCTACAATGCCGAAGTCTATTCCCTCAGAATGTTTAACTGCAAAATCCACAATATCTTGAACATTAAGGCTTCTGGAGACTACGTGTTCGTCAGCCAGCTTCCTATTGAAGGGATTGTTACATTTATCTACAACGTAGAGATGTACATCATAGTTTTGGGAGGATTTCAAGGCATCTGCAATGGCAGCACCTCTAGAACCATAGGAAATGAGTAGAACACCTATTCTCTCCACACATCTTAGATTAAATAAGATGATTTAAAAATTAACTTCTATCGAATCGGGGTCAGTTCTGTGTAGCGGCTTCCAGGCTTCAGGTTTTTATACTTATCAGCAATTTGCTGTGCAAGAGGAGTTGGATATTGACCAGTGAGACATGCGAGACAGAGCTCATCACATCGTAGCCCAATGGCCTTCACAAGTCCTTCAATAGTCTGGTACCTAAGTTCATCTGCACCTATTGATTTCTGTATCTCCTCAATAGATTTGTTGAAGGCTATCAGCTCTCTGTGAGTTGACATATCTATTCCATAGAAACAGGGGGATCTGATTGGTGGGCATGTCACCCAGAACCTAACCTTCCTAGCCCCGGCCCTTCTCACTATATTGACTATCCTCTTTGAAGTTATACCTCTCACTATGCTATCATCAACAACTATTACCTCCCTACCTTCCAAGACCGAGCGTATGCTATTAAGCTTCATCTCAACAGCGTTTCTCCGTCGCTCCATATCCGGCATGATAAAGGTTCTTCCCACATACCTGTTTTTTATCAGACCCTCTGCGACAGGAATGCCAGATATCTGAGATATCCCCTCCGCTGCAGGCCGAGAGGTATCAGGCACAGGGACTATTACATCAGCAGATCCAGTATCATAAGTTTTGGCGAGCTCCATACCTAACCTGACACGTACATCATAGACGTATCTTCCACATAAGATTGAGTCAGGCCTACTGAAATACACATATTCAAACATACAATATGCCCTCCTCTTGGAATCCAGAATTCTCTTCACCTCACAGCCCTCATTATTACACACCAGAAGAGAGCCTGGAGGAAGTTCCTTAACATCCATCAAACCATTTATGTTAAGCCCAACTGATTCCGATGAGACTGCAGTAACATTATCTCCTACAGAGTATGAAAGAGGACGGAATCCATAAGGGTCTCTGAAGGCTACCAGTTCATTTTCACCTGTCAAGAGTATTACAGAATATGCTCCTTCCACAAGGGTCATAAGAGAATATACGGGGTGGTCCCAGCTCTTCTCTTGACGGATAAGGTCTGAAAGAAGCAGAGTCAGAGTTTCACTGTCAGAGCTCGTCTCGAGATAAACACCATCCTTATACAGCTTCTTTCTGAGCTTTAGGTTATTTACCACATTACCATTAAAGGCGAGGACAATACCCCTTTTAGGATATTTAGCGAGATAGGGTTGGGCATCTTGGAGAGACGATTTTCCCGCTGTGGAATACCGGACATGCCCTACCCCAATATTACCTTTCATGGAGCGTAATATTTTCTCGTTGAAGACTTGAGAGACTAACCCCATCCCCCTATGCAGATATATTTTGCCATTATGAATTGTGGATATTCCTGCAGATTCCTGTCCCCTATGCTGCATTGCTAGGAGAGAGTTGTATATTAGGGGAGATACGTCCTCATTCTGGGTGAGGCAGTATCCACAGACACCGCAGAGCTCTCTAGTCTCATTCACATATAAAGGGCTCAGTAGCTTGGATAAAAGAATTTAATTGTTATGCCCTTCAACAGTGTCTATAAAATAGAACAGGATGAACCAAATGTTAGAATAATATAAGTTAGATGGAGAAGTTATCTGCGATGAAGATGAACAAGAAATCTGTGGATATAATAGTGTTTCTCTGCATAATTGGATTTACAAGCCTGCTCTCAGCCTATAGTGAGAAAGGTCTCTGGAGCAATACTGAAGTAGCTCGAGAAACTTGTTCTACAGAGATCTACACATACATGAATGGCGTTGCCTATATCTTGGAGAGGAGGAGGCTGGAGTTTAACGGCAGCTATGCAAGCTTCACAGTTCCCTCATCCTATATACCTGGCAGTCTAAGAATTACGGGAGTTACATATAATGAGGTGAGGATAAGGAGCAAGGAGGTTGAACCAAAGGCTCTAGTGAAGGGAGATGAAATCGTCGTGGAAACACATGAGGCCAGTTATGTTGGAGTGTATGGCGGAACTCTGGGAGAATACTTGCTTTTGCAGGTAAATAATACGACGCAGATGATCAGACTTACAGAAATTGTGGCAATAAGGCTGAAGAAGCTTGTAAGGATGGAGGAGGAAGAGGGATACACAGTATATGCGGCATCCCCTATTGTCGGGGAAAAGGAGGCAACAATAAGTTATCTGGCTAGAACAGTAAGTTGGGATGCATATCTTAAGCTAGATTTGGAGACAAGTATGCTGGAGGTCTGGGCTCACGTGAAGTCCACTATCAACTATGATGAAGCATCTCTAATTCTAGTATTGGGTGAACCTAATCTAGTGCTACAGCCCGTCGTCCAATATGAGAGGACAGGATATAAACTGGCGGCTCCTCCAACCCCATATGAGGCAGGCTGGACACCTCAGGAGTCTTATGAGTACCACTTCTATAGACTTGAGGAGAAGATTAGTATAACCCCCAATGAAGAAGTCTCTCTGAAACTTATGGAGGGAATTGTGGGGATCTCTGAGTTCTATAGATGGAGTTTCAGTGGACGGCTTCCCTGCAACTGGTATCTTAACTTAACCAACCCATTTGGAGAACCTATTCCAAATGGGGTTCTTACAGTATATGGTGGCGAGCTGTGGCTTGGCACTACAATAACAAACTATATACCCGCAGGGGGGAACGGTGAAGTCTTGGTAGGGAAGGCTGTAGATACGATAGGCGAGAAAACTGTACTCAGAAGGGAGGTAACATGGAATCAGAGAACTATAACGGAGAGGATTCGTATATGGAATTATAAGGATGAGGCGATTAGGGTGGAGGTATCAACATATTTACCATATAATGCAGAGCTTGTGGAAACAAGTATAGAACCTTATGAATCGAATGAGAGAGTGGTGTGGTGGATAACTGTCGATGCAGGAAGCTGCTTCGACATCACCTATACCTATAAGGTATATGAAAGGGGATAGGAGGTCACGTATAGTACTCGGTCAGCTTGACGTGATGTTTCATAGATTCCAAGGCATCTCTACATCTTCTGAAGGCCTCCTCCCTCGTCTCCCCCCATCCGATAACTATGCTAAGAGGCTCACCTGGCTTTAATACACCAACCCGGATCTCGAGATACACATCCCCCACCTCTCTCAATTTTTCCTCCAGTTTCCTCCTCATGGAGGGATTAAGGTCGACTTCAACATAGCTAACTTCCCTTCCCTTAGAATATTTCTTCACGCATCCAACGAATACTACATTAGCCGGTGACTTCAACATCTTTTGGATATACTCTCCAACCTTCAATGAAGTATTTCTTATCTTTAACATATGGGAGGTAATATTCGGTGACGTATTTAAGGGTTGGATGTAATATACTATAATGGCAGAAGGTTCTATGTGTTTGAGGAGGTATATAAGCCAGCTGAAGACACATTTCTACTTGCAGATAATATGGTTATTAGACCGAGTGAAAAGGTTCTGGATTTGGGTACAGGTTGTGGAATACTAGCAGTGCTCTCCGCATTAATGGAGGGAGAGGTTACAGCCACAGACGTTAACCCTCTTGCAGAGAGGAATCTCAGGATGAATTCAGAGCTTCACTCCGTAGCGGATAGGATCATCTTTAAGCTGGGAGATCTCTTCGAACCCGTGAAGAGAGAGAAATTCGATGTAATATTGTTCAACCCACCCTACCTGCCTGTAGAGGAGGATAATATACCAGTGGGAGCGGCGTGGAGCGGCGGATCTTCGGGTAGAACACTTCTTGACAGATTTCTAAGCGATCTTGACAGATACCTTTTAAGGAGGGCATACATGGTGCAGAGTAGCCTATCAAAGCCTGAGGAGACTTATAGGATGATTGAAGAGTCAGGTCTGGAATATGTAGTATTAGATAGAGCAAGTTTCTTCTACGAGAAGATAGAAGTTTTAGAAATTAGGGTTTGAGGGTTTTACACCAGCCAAGAGGAGGACACCATCCCTCGAGTTAAGGGAGGTAAGAAGCTTATACTCTTCTCTCAGAGGAATACCTTTAGGTCTGGTTTTAAGAGAGGTGTACACAACTATATCCTTGAATCCTACTTTCTCAAATAGATGATACACCTCCTTCACAGAATATAGGTTTGCATGTCTAAATATTCTATCACCTTCCCTTTTCTTCTTGAGGTAATAAAGCCCCCACTCACTCTCACGATTGATCACTATTACAGCCATAATACTACCAGATTTGAGAAGATGCTTCAGAGAGGAGAGAGCCCCGCTGGGATCTGGAAGAAACTCCAGGACAGTAATCATGTAAATGAAATCAAAGATGGGCATTAGGGGAGGATGGTACACGTCACCGAACACTACTTCCAGTCTTCTATGTTTAGCAATCTCCAGCAACCCTCTTGAGAGATCTAACCCAATAATTCTTCTTCTGCTGGTTCTAAGTTTCTCTATAAAAATACCAGAACCACATCCAGCATCCAGGCCTATCCCCTCAGAAGGCAGGACAAGCTCAAGCAACCTAGACTCCACATTCAGCACATGTTCTCCAAGTTCAGAGCGGTACCATGCATCATATTTCTCAGCTATTGATGAAAACACTTCAGGAACTTTCAACGAAGTCTAAGAAAGTGTACTTCAGATTAATTATAAATATCTTGAGAAGAGAAAAATGAAGCATGAAGATATCTGTTAACCTATGGAGTATACTGGGTTGGAGAATTAGTTTAAAGAGATATCTGGAGGCAGTTGAGCTCGCCTGTAAAAGTGGTGCAGAAGGAGTTGAGCTCGTATATGATGATAGCAACATACATCCCAGTAAAGTGGTAGAGAAATATCCGGAGATTGTGAGAATTTGTGATGACTATGGTTGTGAGATCTCCAGTATAGCTACGGGAGTTTTCTGGAGATATAATCTGGGACTCAGGGATAAGGAGGGATATAAACTTCTGGTGGAAGGGTTGAAGATGGGTGAGAAGTTCGGTGCAGAGACGCTTCTTATACTTCCAGCGGTTGCAACACCAGAGGAGTCATATAGGAAGATATACCGTAATGCAGTATCTATATTGAGACGAGCAAGTAAGGAAGCTAAGAAGAGAGGAGTGAAGATAGGTGTTGAGAATGTGTGGAACAAATTCCTATATAGCCCAATGGAGTTCAAAAATTTCTTAAAGGAAGTTGGGGCGAGAAATGTAGGAGCATATCTCGATCTAGGGAATCTCGTCATGCTAGGGTATCACAGACACTGGATAGAGGAGCTGAGAGGAAGAATCTTCATAACCCATGCAAAGGACTTCAAGATAGAGGGAGATAGATTTCTCTTCTGCCACATAGGATATGGAAAAATCGATTGGAAGGAAGTAATAAAACTCCTCAGAGAGAACAAGTACGACGGCTATATCGTACTTGAGACAGTACCTGATTTCCATCCTGCTGAAAAGAACATCAAAGTTCCTGAAGAGAGTATGAAATATATCAAAGGCAATGTCAAGAGGATGAAGAAGTACATCTCCTAAATGGAAATCTCAGTAATGACTTTACGGTGAGTGTGTTGAGCATAGAGGAGAAGCTTCTATCAAAGCTGAGGAAAGCGAAAGGAGTCAGGAAACCTACTACAAAGAACATCTTCGAGAGGGTTATGATAATACCGCCTAGGAGAGTGTGGGTAAGTAACTATGAGAGAAATTTAATCTCTATTTTTAATCCTGGAGTGGTGAAGAATGGGAAGAATATAGAGATCTTTGCGAGGCTGGCCTTTGAGTACTACAAGTATGCAAGCTCATTGGGATGGATGGTTCTATCCTTCGATGAAGTACTTGAGGGGAGGGTTAGAGAGAGGTATGAAGTTAAAATAGTCATGTGGCCTAGATATCTGTGGGATTTTAGAGGCTGTGAAGATCCCAGGGTCACACTGAAAGATGGAAAAATCATGATGTTATACACTGGGGCGGCTTATATGGGACTCGAGGATAAGGAGAGGTTTAAAGGCATCCGACAGAAATACAGTGAGAAGCTTATGGTATTAGGCGATGTGTTGGCATATGCTGAGTTCGATGAAGAAAGAAAACCTCATCGCAAGGGATATTTTAAGATAGTTGATGAAGATGAGGCATATTTACCTTTCTCCAATAAAGATGCAGCATTCCTGGGAGGAGGTAGGAGAGATTGGATCCTTCACAGACCACATATAGGGGGGCCTGAAGACATGAGGACAAGGATGGGATGGAATGGATATGTAGATTTAGATGAAATGGTCATATATGCTGATACTATGGAGGTGACATTGCCATTGGAGGGATGGGAGACTAAGGTGGGATGGTCGACCAATGCTGTGAAAATTGGAAGTGATGAGTATCTAGTAGGATGGCATGGAGTACTCTTCGAGAACATAGAATATAGGAATGGTCTGGCTGTAGTTGATGGTGAGGGTAGGTTAAGAGGCATCACAAACTATGTACTGGCTGTCTCAGGAGATCTGCAGGAGTCTTATGGAGATAGGCCACTCTCCATATTTGGAGATGGTTTGATAAAGGTTGATGAGATGATATACTGGTTTGGCGGTCTCTGCGATTATGCCATTGGAGTTTACAGAACGGAATTTGACAAGGTTATGGAGGAGATGAAGTGGCTTAGAGGATAAGAGCTGTTATTCAAATCTTTAAATAGAGAACAGAGGAAGTAAGAATAAGGGTTTGGAATACTCTCGGGTACTAGCAGAGCTGAGAGATGCAGAGGCAGAGGGAGCGAGGATTATAGAGAAGGCTAAACAGGAGGCTGGGAGAATAATTGAGAAAGCCAAAGAGAGGGCTAAGATAGAATACAGGAAAGTAATTGAGGAGACAGAGAAGGAGCTCAAGACCTTCCGTGAAGAGAGATTAAAGAAGGCCGAAGAAGAAGCAAAGAGGATAATAGAGAACACGGAGAGAGGTGAGGAAATAGATCCAGGGAGACTGGACGATATGATCTCAGAAGTCGTTAGATGCGTAGTTGGTGAGAGAAATGCTGGGTAGAGTGGAGCTTCTCAAGAAGAGCATTATCGAAGAGGCCGAGGAGAGGGCTAGGAAGATTATTGAGAATGCGGAGAAGGAGGCAGAGAAGATAATAGAGGATTATAGAGAGAAGGCGCGGAGAGAGGCGCAAGACATGAGGGATAAGGCAATTATACAGATAGAGATGGAGGCCAGTGAGATCTTGGATAGGGGGATAAGGAGAGCCAGAGAAATTAGACACAACAAAATCAAGAAGATAACGGAGGAGATATTTGAGAGAGCTTGGAAGGAGATTCTGGAGGAGTACGAGAGTAGAAGTAGGGAGATACTTCTGGACCTCTTGGAGGTGGGGGTGGAGTATGTGAGTGAGGAACCCCTAATAATCGAGGCCAGAGACGAAATATTTGAGAAGGTGGGAAAGAATAACATTATACAGTTGTGTGAGAGAAAGGGGAAGAAGGTCGTATTAAGGAATGGTGAGGTTTCCACAGGGTTCAGAGTGTTAAGCAATGATGAGAAGATATGGATTGAGTCCACACTGGAGGGAAGGTTTGAGGAATGTAAGAGGAGACTTATTCCAGTCATTGTTAAGAGGCTTACGGGTAGGAGGGGGGAGACACGGGTATAGCTCATCCCACACCCCTCTGTAAGATAAATGTATGGTTTCACAGGAAGTTTTCAGGCGAGTTCTTTAACACAATTGCTGAGTTCAAGAGTTTTCACTTAAGATATGCAGAATGGACTAAGAGAGATGAGGATGCCGAGGCCCTCAGAAAAGAGATAGAAAGAAGCATGGAGAGAGTTTCCGAGGTTCTTAAATTTATTCTCAGTATGGTGGAGATAGAGCTTCCCGAGGTTTCTCCTCCGAGAATTTCTGGGGATTTATTCCGAGAGGCGAGGAAGAAGATTGAGAAGGCGACAGAGATCACAGAGGAGTTCCAGAAGATTATAGGAGAGTGGAGAGAGTGCAGAGAACAGTACGAGAGAGAGGAGGTCAGATATTCCTTCGCACAACTCATTTCAAACTATCTGTGCCCCACAGGTGGAGAAATCGGATATGGATATATGGCACTCTATGGAGAAGGCATGGAGGAAGGAATCTTAAGAGTAGTTGAGGCCACTGGAGGATATTGTGCGGTGCTCAAGGCCGGAGAGGGAACCTCTCCATCTTCACTCATCATATTTCTTAAGAGAGATGAGGTGAAGGTGAAGAGTGTGGTAGAGGCCCTTGATGTAAAGCACTTTAAAATAACCCTGGAAGATTTAGAGAATATAGAGATTCTTAGAAATGAAGCTGAGAAACTTAGAAGAAGATTAGAGAATATTGAGCAGAGGATAATTGAAAAAACTTTAAAGAGTGGAACACAGCTCTATGTGCTCTTTACTGAGCTTTCAATTCTGAATCAGAGAGTGAGGATATTGAGTAGATCTAAACTTAGACCAGGTATTTATGTGGTCTCCGGATGGATACCCAGACGTAGGCTTAATGAATTGAATGAGAAATTGAGCTTGGTTAGTGGAGGCTACATAGTGGTTGAGGAGGCAGATACAATTGAGAGGCCCCCCACCTTAATTTATACACCGAAACCTATCGTACCATTCTTCAAACTTGTAGAGGCCTATGGTTTGCCCGAATCGAAGGAGATAAATCCCACAATATTTCTGGCTATCACATTTCCTCTCTTTTTCGGCATTATGTTCGGCGATGTGGGGCAGGGGGCGGTCATCGCTTTGGTGGGTTTATTGCTCCGTAAAGTTAAACTCACAGGCTTCCTAAGCATGTTCAATGAGTATGCTACACTCTTTATATCGTTGGGGGGAGCCTCAATTCTCTTTGGATTCATGTATGGAAGTATCTTTGGACCTGGCAGACTTCCAGCACTATGGGTAGAGCCCTTAGAGTACCCAAACGGGATATACACAATTATACTTGTTTCACTTGTAATAGGGGTTATACACGTCTCATTTGGAATACTGCTTAATGTATTCAACCATCTTAGTTTGCGGGATTATATAGGGGGATTTAAGGCCACTATGTGGCTACTATTTTACTTAATCTTCACATCACCGATTTTACTAAAGGCTATAGGAAGCTTGAAGGAAAGTTTACTGGACTCCTATCTGAGGCCGACATTTCTGGAGGTCATGGTTCTACCACTTGTTCTTATGATTCTTGTTCCACTTGTTTGGGAATGGCACAGGAGGGGACTTCGAAGGGCATTTGGAGAGGCCCAAGAGCTCATCATGGAAGTGTTTGAAGCTACATTACAGTCTATAGGACATACCATATCTTATTTACGTCTCTGGGCACTCAACATCGCCCATGAATCATTTATGGAGGTATTTCTCAGGATAGCCAGCATGGGATATTCCATTAATTTAGTGTTCGGCATCCTAATAGAAGGGGTGGGAAATATCTTAGTAATGATATTGGAGGGCATTGTAGCTTTCATGCATGTACTTCGTCTTCACTGGGTGGAATGGTTCATGAAGTTCTATGGAGGAAGCGGATACAGATTTAGGGCATATGAGGAGAGACTGCCGGTTTTAAAGTTTAAATAGAATCTAGAGGTACTGTATTGGAGAGTTGGACATACTTCTAGAGCTCCTAAAATATTCTTCAATCGCCGTCTCTGTCACACTCCCATCATTTGGAGCAATAATTGGCATGTCGTGGAGTATGCCTGCCATATCCGGCGCAGGCACAGAGAAGCCTGAAAGCATCTCCAGAAATTTATATAGTGTCATCCTGGCTGAGGCCCTCGCAATATATGGAGTTATTGTAGGATTACTGCTTATCTTCAAGATGGATAGTATAACTACATTCCCCTCTGCGGTTTCAGCATTGAGTGCCGGCCTTACAGTCGGTCTCGCTACCTTAGCTGCCGGCTTCGGAATAGGAGTCTGTGGAAGGTCAGTGGCAACTGCCTCAGCTAGGAGGCCTGAGGTGACTACGAAGCTCCTGCTAGGAGTCATCTTAAGTGAGGCAATTGGAATATATGGTTTAATAGCAGCCTTACTATTAGTATTTAGGATTTAGAGGTTGAAAATAGCTACCGACCATTACTTGAATTCAGTAATATATTCGAGGGTGGACACCTTACTGGACCTCAAGACGCTTGAGAAGTGCCTATCAGAGGGTATGGATTCGCTGATCAATTATTTGGTGAAGACACCATATTTCTCTGCAGTTAGACTTGCACCGACCGACTTCGAGAATCCAGTTACCCTTGAGAGCAAGGTTATTGAAAGAATGTTCATGGAGTATCGGAACATATGTTCAATTGCTGGAGAGAGAATTAAGAGGTGCCTAGAATATTTTGCAATGAGATACTTCGTTAAGAATCTCTTTTTCCTCATCTCATGCAAGATCCTAAACCTTGGCATTTCAGATGCTAAGAAGATGTTTCTCTGCATAGAGCCGAGATGGAGTATAATGCTGGAGAAGATGTACGGTTTAGATATTGAAAGGTATCCGGAATTATTTGATGGATGGCTGTCCTCCAGTCTGAGGAGAGCGATACAAACTTACAGAGAGGAGGGAAATTTAGGGGTAATAGAGGCAGAGCTCACAAAGGGAGTTTATGAGAGTGAGGTGGAGTTCTTTGCTGTGAACCACTACAGAGGCAGGGAGGCTTTCGTTAAGGCTTTAAGGACGGAAATTGACTTGGTAAATATATCATCTATAGTGAAGGGTATTGCGTTGAATGCCGGTGAGAGGGCCATTATCTTCAATCTGATAGAGGGAGGCACAATAGATATGAAACTTTTAGTTGAACTGTCGAGGATGAAGAGAATTAAGGAAGTTATCCATCATCTGGAGGGAAGTGGATATGAAGAGCTGCTTGAGATGGGAGATACTGAGCCAAAGATATATACAGCTAGGCTTGAGGCGAGAATGATGATCACACTCTATAAACTTTACCGCGATATACTTTATGATGTAGGAAATACCATGATACCACTCGCATATCTGTATCTGAGGTGGATAGAGAGCAAGATTGTGAGGGGAATCTATAACTCTCTCAGGCATGGATATCCGTACGACTTCGCTGCCGAGCTGACTCTACCCGCAGTCTCCAGACGTATCTGATGATGAAGATATTTGAGAGAATAATACCTATAATTATGCCTATAAGCTCTCCCTGAGACTGAGGAAGTCCCAGAAGTCGGGAGATTAGTTCCCTAAAAATTATCCAAGAGCCTGCAATTATAATGAATATATCAATTAGGAGATTATACACATGAACTATGGGTTTCGTTACTGTCTGCCATCTCTCCTCCTTCTCATACTCCTCGGGTTTGGAGGATATCTCCACTTTTCTTAAAGGTTTCAACTCCCTCCTCACCGAGGGCATAGAGAGTTCCACAATGCTGCCCCTAAGGCATGACATTATATCTCGATAATGTAGTGGGAGATCTGGACGCTCTCTATTATTTAAGGAACATATAGTTGTCAGCAGGTCTATCGGAACTCTCAAGTTCTTCACATACTCCTCTATCTCCTCCGCAGAGTATCCAGATTCCTTAGATATACGTTCCACACCATAATATTGTATTGCATCAGTGACAACCTCATAGGTCGTCTCCTTCGAGCTTATCTTGAGGAGAGGTCTCTCAGACATATTTCCTTTCATCAACCTTCCTTTTCCTTTGCAATTTTGTTTCTTATGAGCTCCTCTCGTTCAGACTCCTCGAGATAGATCTTTATTATCTCTATTTCCCTTTTCAGGTCGGGAATAACAAAATGGCGGAGGGCGTTAACTCTTCTCCTGGTCTCTATTATCTCCTTTGAGAGGGTTTTGAGTCTGGATTCCACCTCAATAAGTTTTACAAGTCTAGAGGTGAGCTTGAGGGCTTTTCTGCGGGCTTCTATCAGGCTTAAAGGTTGGCTATTGAGATTGAAGATCTCAGTAGTCTTCCCAACTTCTTTCATACACATTTTAAGCAACTCCACTCCAAATATATTCTCCTGAGAGACATTAAGCTCATAGTGAGAGCCTCTCAGGAAAATGTTTCTGTCAACTCTTAGGGTACCTATCTCAACTTCAGCCAATTTGATGTCCTCCTCAATACGGTTAATCTCGTCAAAAACCTCTCCAAAAAGCTTGAGATAAGAAGCCAGAGTCCTGCTGAATTCTGTAACGAGAGCATTCTCCTTCTGGAGAAGAATGCGTGTAGCTTTCTCAGCTATTTCAACCCGGGACTTCAGCTTTAATAACTGAAGCCGTGTTTTAAACCGTCCTTTGATCAGCTCAGACACCTCCATAATATTTCTCCATTATTTCTGGAGGTATCCTCGTCAGCTCTTCTCTCGGGAGCATATGAAGAAGATCCCATCCTATTTGAAGAGTTTCATCCAGACTCCTATCTTCAAACTCACCCTGTTTCACAAACCTCTTCTCAAACTTCTCACCGAAGGAGAGATAGATCTTATCCCTCTTTTCCAGAGCCTCTTCCCCGACAACCATAAGGATGTCTCTTATTTCCTGTGCTCTACTATAGGCGGCATACAGCTGATTACTCAGGTAGAGATGGTCATCCCTTGTTGATTTGACTGCTTCTTTCATCAGTCTGGAGAGGGAGGGAAGCACGTTGATGGGGGGATATATACCCTTGTGGTATAGGCTCCTATCAAGAACTATCTGCCCCTCAGTAATATACCCTGTCAAATCTGGGACAGGATGTGTAATGTCATCGTTAGGCATGGTAACTATAGGCATTAGAGTTATGCTTCCTCGCCTCTTCTTTATTCTCCCACATCGCTCATATATAGAGGCTAAATCTGTATAGAGGTAGGCGGGAAAGCTCCTTCTTCCTGGAATCTCTTCTCGTGCCGATGAGACTTCTCGGAGTGCCTCTGCATAGTTCAACATATCTGTAAGTATAACTAAAACATGATAGTCTCTTTGGAATGCCAGGTACTCTGCGATTGAGAGGGCGACTCGGGGAGTGATTATACGTTCAATGGGAGGATCATCAGCCAGATTGACTATAAATACGGAGTGTTCCATAACACCAGCCTTCCTGAGCCGCTCCTCAAAGAACTTTGCATCACTATGCGTCACACCCATAGTTGCTAACACAACTGCGAAACTCGTTTTCTCTCCTGGTATTTTGGATTGTGTGGCGATCTGTGCCACCAGGCTATTGTGTGGGAGCCCACTTCCTGTAAATATTGGAAGTTTCTGGCCTCTGCTCAATGTATTCATGCCATCTATTCCAGAGATACCTGTCTCTATGAATTCACGGGGATACTCACGTGCAGTAGGATTTATTGGCATACCCTCCACATCTACATAATCCTCGGGGATTACATCTCCACGGCCATCGATGGGCTCACCTATGCCATTAAGGAGCCTACCCAAAAGATCTTCAGACACGGGAATCTTTATTGTCCGGCCTAATAGCTTTACAACTGTCTTTTCAGTATCTAAGCCCTCCGTACCTTCAAAGACTTGGATAGTGGTGTATTCGAGGCTTGTCTCTATGACGCTTCCACGGCGGATTTCACCCCTTGGAGGAATGACCTCAACGAGCTCGCCTAATTTGGCATCATATACTCTCTCCAAATAGAGTAGAGGCCCCTTTACCTCCCTGACGGTCTTAAAATATCTATACAACTGTTGTAGCTTCAACCTTCTCTACTACCTCCTCAAATGTCTTCCTCACATTATCCAAATCTTGGTATCTCATCCTCGAGATCTTCTCAACTATTTTGGGATCCCTGATTTCCTCGAGTTTGAGGCCGCTATCCAGCTTTTTCAGCAGAGTGCGATAGTATATTAAGATAGTTTTAGTGATGAGATATGTCTTTTCCAGAGGACAATACATATCTACTGGGTGGAAGGAGTCTTGCATCAGGAGGGACTCCCTTATTATTCTCGCAATATAGAGAAGGAGGCGTTCCTTAGGAGGTAGGGCGTCTGGACCTATTAGCCTCACAATCTCAAGCAGTTCACTTTCCTTCTCCAGAATATCAGCTATCTCCCCCCTCAGTTTAGGCCATTCATCGGATACATTCTTCCTGAACCATTCTTCCATCATTGCCGTGTAGAGGGAGTAACCTATGGACCAGTTTATTGCAGGGAAATGTCTCTGCTCGGCGAGGGACTTATCTAACGCCCAGAAGGTTTTGACTACTCTTAATGTAGATTGGGTGACAGGTTCGGAGAAGTCTCCTCCAGGGGGTGAGACAGCACCCACAATCGTAACGGAACCTACTCTTTTTTCCGAGCCTAAACATATAACTCGGCCAGCTCTCTCATAGAACTCAGCCAACCGGTCTGCAAGATATGGGGGATATCCTTCTTCTCCAGGAATCTCACCTAGCCTGTGTGAAACTTCCCTGAGTGCTTCAGCCCATCTGGATGTGGAGTCAGCCATTAGAGCTACATTATAGCCCATGTCCCGGAAGTACTCTGCAATAGTTATTCCAGTATATATGCTGGCTTCTCTCGCAGCTACAGGCATGTTACTTGTATTGGCAACGAGCACCGTACGCTCCATCATGGGTCTTCCAGTCTTAGGATCCTTAAGAGAGGGGAACATTTCCAAGACTTCGGTCATTTCATTTCCTCTCTCACCGCACCCCACATAGATCACTGCATCTACGTCAGAGAACTTGGCTAGATGTTGCTGGATTATTGTCTTTCCAGTTCCAAAGCCTCCAATTATGGTTGCGGTACCACCCTTCGCGAGGGGGAGGAGGAG
>NJEE01000110.1:0-294 GCA_002255045.1 Candidatus Bathyarchaeota archaeon ex4484_205
AGGAGAGAGGAATATCCCAGAATATACGAAAAAATAGAAATTAGGTACAGGATAAGAGGGGACGTAAACGAGGAGCGCGCGAGGAGAGCTGTAGAACTCAGTTTGAGTAAATATTGTTCCGCCTCTAATCAAGTCTCTTCCGGGGGTGCTCTAATATCTTGGTCACTGGAAATTCAGGAGTAGAGGAACTAATCCGGCTAGAAAGGTGGACATGAAATTGACTCCGTTATTGTCTATTAGACCTCTCCTCTGTAGCGTAGCTCCTAAGAGGCTGTCGAAGTGACTGCCTATTAT
>NJEE01000110.1:309-3133 GCA_002255045.1 Candidatus Bathyarchaeota archaeon ex4484_205
CCAAGAGGTTCCGGCTATTAGGAGAGAGCCCAGAACTCCAAAGAGTTCTCCAAGTGGTGAAATAGCCCCGTCTTCTCCTACCTCGACTTTCTCTAGAGTGGTTATTAGCCTAGGTCTCTCCTTGCTAAGCACTCCTATCTCACTACTGAGCGTGTCTGAAGTCGCTGAGGAGACAGAGGCCGAAAATGAAACTAGGGCCAGGTCTCCTATTAGGGGTCTCAGAGATATGAATATTGTTGGAAACAAACCATTTCCCAAGACGTTCCATAGACCTCTTCTCCCCATCTTCGACTGAGCCACGCCCATTCTCAATTTAAGCCCATATTTGACCTTGGTAGCAATATAGGCAGATAGGAAAAAGATTAAGATTACAGAGAAAGCTTCTAGCCCACCGAAGAATAGAGACGCTATGCCTATTAGTGCTCCAGAAGTAGCCCCCTTCCCATCTAGGGCTCCTAGGAAGTAGGACAGGAGAGCAAAAGAAGTTGGTATGATGAGTGTTAGCCCTATCTCTGAGTACATATCTCTTCACTTCTGACTATCTCTGCTTTGAGTATTTCTCTCATCTGTTTTATCGCAAATTCGTGGTCTTCTTTGGAGAAGGATGCAACACAATCCTCTATTACTTTGACTTCGTACCCCCTCATGAACGCATCTGCTGCAGTGTAGAGAACGCACACGTTTGTAGCCACGCCCGAGAGATAAAGAGTATTTATTCCCCTCTCTCTTAGATACAGGTCCAAATCGGTGTATAGAAATGCGCTGTATCTTCTCTTTAATATTATTCTATCTCTAGGGTTCGGTTTGAGTTCCTCTACTATTTGAGATCCCCACTCTCCTTCCAATGCGTGATTGCCCCATATCTCAGTTTCCTTGTCTCCCTCGATGTGAGAGTCACAGATGAAGATTACCTCCTCGTTGGATTTTCTGAAGTGGTCTACTACTTTAGATAGATTTGGAAGTATATCCCTGCTCTGTGGAATGAACAATTTACCCCTTGGATGAACGAAGTCGTTTATCATGTCTATTATCAGGAGTGCCCTCAATTTCTCCCCCGTCCCTCCTAGATTCCAATGCTAATATAAGTTAGCTGTTAATGGCAGGAAGTCGAAGGCTGGGAATTCAGCAAGAGTCAACTCTGTGGGGAGTACGCGCATTGGTTATATACCACTACTGATTTCGACTTCAGAGAGCTGGGGAGTGTAGCTGGGGGAATCCATTTGCGGTTGTATCTGATAGTCCATGACAGAGCAGAGAAAAGTATGATGATAGCAGGCGGATTAATTGGGAAAGTAGCTAGTCTTCTAGGACTGAATATAACAGTTCTAGCACTTTCCGACATAATAAGTAAGAGAATGAGGATTGCGAGGAATTTAAAGTACTTCCCAAACAGCGGGGTATTTGGAAGAATTAGAGAGCTAATGATCTCTGAGTTGAAATATCCTCCAAGGAAGCTTCCTGAACTAGATAAATATGGAGAGAGCCTAATATTCTTCCTAGAAAGTAATTACCAGTCTCTCCTCTCCGAGAAAATTGGTCTTATGCCGAAAAAAGAAGTGGCACTCCCGACTCTTGGGAAATGGCCCCTTTGTCTCAGGAGGGCCTTTGAAATTGGGTTGTCTGAAGACGTAGATGTAGTGTTCTGGGATGGGCCTACCTTCGTATTGAAAATGGAGAAGCCATTCATCAATCTCGGAAGACTCCTCTCTCTGAGTAGAAGGGAAATGTTGGAAATGGGTGATGTTAGAGTTAAGTGTAAGCTACCGGTAATGGAGATCCTGAGAAGCGTCTACATGGGCGAGATAGAGCCCTTTGATGCATCGAGGGTCATATATGCTATACTTGAGGACTAAAGATCCATTGAAGAGATACAGAGTGTCGCTCTCAATTAAAAAGTGTGGGAACCTGATCGAGAAGAGAGTGGAGTTTAGAGAGTTTCTCCGTGACTTCTCGGGTCTGCTCAAGTGGAGAATATTTCTAAGTGAGGAATTGCCAGAATTGTCACACGCCAGATTTACACTTCAGGGGACATCCCTGCGGTCCGTGCAGCAGGTCTGTGAGGAATGCAATCTATTCCTTCTTGTTGGAAAGAGGTGAAGACTGTGTAGTGGTGTTTGGGGACTGCCTCCCCACTGGCTCTCTCTCAATAACGAGTGAAGAGTTTGGTATCAAAATAGCACTTCCTGCGTCTCTTTCCGAGAAGAAGAGATTTTGGGAGGGAACTTTCGATTCCTAGATCTAACAAGTAGAAGGATTGAAATTCCCAGTATTGCGGACATAACTACATCCATTGAGGTATACCCCGGTATCTCCTCTGGCCTTCCTTCCTCCTCTGCTCTTTTCTCTTCCTCTTTTTCCTCTTCTTTTACTATTCTATTAGTCTTTTTTTCAGTTAGTGTTTCTTCTAGATGCTTTGTTGTTCTGGCTATCTCTGCTGCCGTCAACATTAGTACTAGGGAGCTCACTGGATTTTCCTCCTTTATGCTTTCAGCGTATTCATAGTAACTGACTGCCAATATAGGTTCTACTCCCTCCCCTCTAGCTGTTGAAATTGCAATTGTAGCTTCCTCCTTTGCTCTCTCATACCTCTTCTCGACTTCATTCTCTTCCAAGCCGAGAATTTCCATTACGACTGCTGCCTGTACTCTGGCGTCTATCGCATCTAATAAGGCTGCTCCTGGTTTTCCCCTGTCTAGTTCTTTTTTAGCAGATTCTAATTTGTCTTTTGCCATTGCTAGGACTTCTGATCCATTTCTAGTCATTAATTGTGCGTAGGTCAGGGTAGTCTGAGCCTCCGCTATTCTTCTCTCAGCAATTTCCTTTA
>NJEE01000110.1:3144-5313 GCA_002255045.1 Candidatus Bathyarchaeota archaeon ex4484_205
CTGAAGTCTATGTGTCTCTCTCCTCCACCAATTCTCTTAGCTAACTCCAGCCACCATATTGCTGTTTCACCTCTTTCTAGAGCGTATACTCCGGAGTAGATTGCTTCCTTGTATTTCTCGTTGTAGTAATTCTTTCTAGCTATTTTAAGTGTCTCTTTAGCTTCCTCTATTCTCTTCTCAGCAGCTATATATGCTTCTATAGCGGATGCTGAGGAAAATCCAGTGTAATCTTCTATTTGTCTTTCCTTCGAATCCAACTCCTCGTCTACTTCATCTAAAAACTCATCTATGGCTATTTCTGGATCTTCATTCCAGAATTCAGCTAATTTCCTAACGAAACCAGAACTTATTTTGCTCTGGAATGAGTAGCTACTAGCAGAATAGTAATTCCCCTTAGAATACTCCTCCTCGGCTTTATCTAGTCTCTCTTTAGCTTCCTCCACTGTTTGAATGAGGGTCTCATCTCCGATCTCTCTGGCCATCTTCTCAGCAACCCTAACTGATTTCTTTGCTTCACTTATCATTTCCATTGATTTCTGCTTTAGTATCTCCCTTTCCTCTTTTTTCATCTCTATCTTTTCCTTTATTATTTCTCTTTCTCTGAGCTTTTTACCTGTCATTATTTCAACTGCTTGGTATATATCTCCGACCTCTATCACTTCCAGTCCCCACTTCTCTTTAGCATACTCGGCTACGTTGACCTTTCTAGTCTCGGTGACTATTTCTATTAGGGGCCCCAATCTCCTTTCTCTCCTAAATGGCTGCAATATCACCAATTGCCCCTCTGGAACTAGAAATTTCTTGGCACCTGCTCTGTGTGCAGCTTCTGCCTTTTCTAATATTCCTCCCACAGGTCCTATAGTTCCATCTGGATTTATTGTTCCGGTTATCATTACGTCCTCTCTTATTTTCAGATTCATCAATGCGGAAATTGTCGCAACCGTTAAAGCGGCTCCTGCACTCGGACCTCCTATCACAGGTGACTCTGCCCTTATCGTCACGAAGAAATCGTAGTCCTCCGGATTTACGCCAGCGACTCTCGATGCAACCTCCACAGCTAGTTTAGCTGAAACTTGAGTATCTACTGCAGAGAATGGGACTATCTCCACATATACGTGCCCTTCTCCTTTCTCAACTCTTACTGTCATCTCTGTTATTACTCCCTCGAAACCTTCCTCTGTTTCCCTAACTGCTGGTGCCTTTATTGTTCTCTCAGTCCCAGCTTCCACAACAGTGATGAGAAGGGAGGACAGGAGCAATAGCAATAATGTAGTTGATAGGATCCCCGTTTTCCTTACCATTACCTTTCCCCCGGAGCAATTGAGGGTTGGGGGTAAAAGGTTTTCTTATCAGTGTCGGAGTGTTGATTACACATAGAGTGTCTCGGCCTCCCCCTCTGCCACTGTCCCCTTGTTTCTCTTCATTTGCCTCATTTGTCTCTCTAAAACCTCTGCTAAAAGAGATATTGCCTCTATATTTATTCTTACTGATTCATTCAGGCTGATAATTGCCTCTTCAATCTTTTTGATCCTATCTTCCAGTTCTCTAACGTCCATTCCTGACCCCATTGTAATACATTCATATGGGATATAAGGGTATTGGTGTATTAGTGTGGGATGGTTAGATGTCCGAGTGATTTACATATCATAGTGGAACGCAAAAGGCGAGCTTGTCCTAGCCTCGATAATTACGAGATTCCAAATCGCGCTAGATCAACACTCTAGGAGGGGATGGCCTTGCATTCGGTCAGAGTCAGGGGCATATACTCTACAGCCCTCTCATACATACTCAGTGAAATGGGATTTAGAATAGTTCAGCCCTCAGATACCATAAGAGAGAGACTCGGGTTAGAATACTTGAAAGAGAGTCCAGAAGTAGATATTGTGGATACGGATGGACACAATGGGATAAGGGTAAAAGGGTTGGAAAATGGTGTGGAGAAAATTCAGGACACTCTGAGAGACGTACTATATCCGTCTATTTTCAGGAGATATCCTCTGTACATGAACGGAATATACAAAGGAGTGGTAAAGGAAATAGACTATTCTAAGAGGGCGAACTAGATGTAAATCAAGAGGTGTTGGTCCAAGTAAAAGAGATGCCAAAAGGTAAGATGAAAGCTGTACTTACAACACAACTTTCTATACCAGGAAAGTACGCTGTTCTGAT
>NJEE01000062.1 GCA_002255045.1 Candidatus Bathyarchaeota archaeon ex4484_205
GTGTAGAGAACTTGGAGTCTTCAGATGCACTTATCCTCTGGTTTGACGAGATCGGTATGGAGGATGTGCCCCGCGTGGGTGGCAAGTCCGCAAGCCTCGGTGAGATGACCCGAAGAACAGGTGTCCCAGTACCCTATGGGTTTGCAACCACAGCAGAGGCGTACCGCTATTTCATAAAGTGGAATAGGTTGGAGGAGAAAATAAGTGAGATACTCACACAGCTTAAAGATCCGAATGATACTCAAACACTTCAGAAAGTAGGAAAAACGATACGTGAAGTGATAACTAATAGTCAAATGCCTCCCGATCTTGAATCCGCCATCAAAGAGGCCTATAAGGAGCTGGGGAACAAAATAAATGAACCTGAGCCCTTCGTCGCTGTGAGATCCTCTGCAACTGCCGAAGACCTTCCAGATGCTAGTTTCGCAGGTCAGCAAGAGACCTATCTGAATGTGAAAGGTGCAGAGGAGGTAGTTGAGAAAGTTAAGGAGTGTTTTGCAAGCCTCTTCACTGACCGAGCTATATTTTACAGAATTCAGAAAGGCTTCGATCATATGGCTGTAGCATTATCCGCAGCAGTCCAGTTAATGGTCTTCTCAAAGGCGTCTGGCGTTATGTTTACCCTCAATGTGGCGAATGGTGATAGAAGTGTTGTGCTTATAGAAGCAAGCTGGGGGTTAGGTGAATATGTGGTGCAGGGTAAGGTAACTCCGGATGAATATTTGGTGAGGAAGAGTGATTTAGAGATAGTTAGTAAGAATGTTCCCACAAAGACTGTCATGTTGGTGAGGCTTCCTGGAGGAGGCACGGTTGAGAAGGAAGTCCCTTCAGAGCTTAAGGACAGGCAAGTGTTGACAGACAATCAGATAAAGGAATTGGCGAAATATGCGATCGAGATTGAGAAACATTATCAGAAACCTATGGATATTGAGTGGGCATTGGATGAGAGAGATAACAAATTATACATACTACAGGCTAGACCTGAGACTGTTTGGGCACTAAAGGAAGCACCGACAGCAGAGGAGAAGGTTGAAGTTACCACCGAACGTAAGGTGCTGGTTCAAGGTCTGCCAGCTTCCCCGGGGTTAGCGGCAGGGAAAGCACACATAATACCTACAGTTGATAAGATCAACGAGTTCGAGGAGGGAGAGATCCTCATTACTGAGATGACTGCACCTGACTGGGTTCCTGCCATGAGGAAAGCTGCAGCCATAGTCACAAACAGCGGTGGGATGACATGTCATGCCGCCATAGTGAGCCGTGAGCTCGGCATCCCATGTATAGTTGGTACTGCAAGCAGAGGGAAGCCTGCAACAGAGGGTATACCGGACGGTGCTATGATTACCGTGGATGCGACTCACGGAGTGGTATACGAGGGTGTTCTTGAAGAGGCTGTTAAGAAAGAGGAGGAGAAGGCTGCGGTGACTGTAGCAGAGTCCCATCCAATAACAGGTACTAAGATATATGTCAATCTCGGGGAGCCTGAAATAGCAGAGAAGGTTGCAGCACTTCCCTGTGATGGTGTAGGTCTTATGAGGGAGGAGTTCATTTGGGCTGCGGAGATAGGTGAACACCCACTCTACCTTATAGAGATAGGTCATCCAGAGAGAGTTATCGACAAACTTGCAGAGGGTATACGTAAAGTATGTGCCGCAATGTATCCGAGGCCTGTAGTTCTCAGATTCAGCGACTTCAAGAGCAGTGAATACAGAGAGCTTAAGGGTGGTGAAAAGTATGAGCCAGAGGAACCTAGTGCTCTCCTAGGCTGGAGAGGTGCAAGCAGATACTATGATCCCAAATATGTGGATGCCTTCCGACTTGAGCTGAGAGCAGTCAAGAAAGTTAGAGAAGAGTATGGCCTCAAAAACCTATGGGTTATGATCCCATTCTGCAGAACAGTCGAGGAGGCTCAAAAGGTTATACAGCTTATGGAGGAAGAAGGGCTGAAACGAGGTCCCGACTTCAAGGTATGGCTGATGGCTGAGATACCCAGCAATATTCTTCTAGCAGATAAATTTAACCAATATGTCGATGGATATAGTATTGGAAGTAACGACCTGACGATGCTCATTATAGGAGCTGACCGAGATAATGATACGATTGCTCATCTCTTCGATGAAAGGAATCTTGCAGTTCTCCGAGCCATAAGATATCTCATAAAGGTTGCACATAGAGACGGTAAAACAGTAAGCATATGTGGGCAAGCACCTTCAGTGTATCCTGAGTTCACAGAGTTCTTGGTGAGATGTGGTATTGACTCTATATCTGTCAATCCTGATGTGGTAGTGTCAACGAGAAAACTGGTTGCTTCAATAGAGCAGAGGATTGTTCTAGAGAAGGTTACGGGGAGAGGTAAGAGAGAGAATCCTGACTGGGACCTTCCCTTTATAGAAGAGGAGTAACCTCCTCCCCTCTACACCTTTTTAATCACGTTGAAAAGAAAAGTTGAGTATATAGCAATTCTCACATATTTTTCAATGGAGGATAAAAATGGATTTAGATTCACTCCTTAGGATCGCAATTGCTGCCGCCAAACAAGCAGGTGAGATACACAGGAAATGGTTTGGAAAACTTAAGTCATTTGAATTTAAGGAAGATCATTCACTTATAACTGAGGTAGATATTTCCTCAGAAGAATGTATTAAGAATTACTTAAGGGGTGAGACTCCTGGATTCTCTATTCTCGCGGAGGAATCTGGCTCCCTTCACGGAGGTAGTGAATATTTATGGGTAATAGATCCTCTAGATGGGACCACAAATTACACTCATATGATTCCCTTCTTCTCAATCTCCATTGCTCTCTACAAACACTCAGAAGTGATCCTCGGTGTGGTATACAACCCTCTCACTGATGAGACCTTCTATGCTAAATTGAATGGAGGAGCATATTTGAATGATAAAGAGATAAGTGTTGCTAAAACAAATTCTCTTAAAGAATCCTTCATCTCCTTCTGTCATGCCCCCGAGGAGGAGAGTGTGAGGAAAATAAGTGTCGCATTCAGTAAATTAAAGAGGATAACTAGTAGAGTGAGACAGGTGGGAGCAGCCTCACTCGAGCTTTCCTATGTCGCTGCAGGTAGATTTGATGCCTTCATTATGTTTGGTGTGAAACCATGGGATGTCTCAGCTGGTGTACTGATAGTGAAGGAAGCTGGTGGCGTCGTCTCCGATCTCAATGGTGAAGCTTTCAATTTTTCTTCCAAAGACATCATAGCCACTAACAGTTTTTTACATTCATCTCTAATCTCCCTTCTAGGTGATAGGAATTGAAAAGAAGTCTATGGGTCTCTGGTACTGCTCTCTTCGCATCTCTCACTGTCTTACTCGACTTTATGCTTAAGTTTGCTGGATTAAAGATACCATTCCCGCTATTTCCTGTATTGAAGTTTGATTTGGATGGTGTTCCCATCATGATGTCTCTCTATTTGTTCGGTCTCTCCTCAGGTGGTATAGTCTCCTTTATTTTATTCACCTTCATATCTCTGCGTTCTGGAGACGTCTTCTCTGCCTCAATGAAAGCTCTGGCTGAGTTCTCCACAGCACTTGGGGTTTTTCTCTCCTCCAAGTATATCAATTTTATTGGAAAATCTCAGTATCTCACAGTTATTTCAGGGTCCTTCTTCCGTTCCTTCATAATGTGTATAACTACCTACATTACATTCCCGCTTTTCTCGGGGTTCTCTCCGTCCCCCGAGATACTTATGTTCATCCTCCTATTCAATATTATTGCAGGAACTCTATCTAGTGGGGCAGGATTCCTTCTATACCTCGCAATAAAAAAGAGACTCCACCTAACTAGAAGGTAAAACCTCTTTAAACCTCAAAGAGCATCCATCTTTGGGAAGAAGTGGCTACTGCACACATAGTTCCTGTGGGGATGGTCGATATTGAACTTTTAAGGGCGTTACTTAATTTGCTTCCTTCCATACTTCCCAATTGGATATTTGAATTGAACAATCCAGTCCCTCCTCCTATAAAGGCCTACAGCGCTGAGAGGAAGCAGTATAAAGCGAGTGTGATCGCCCTATATCTTCCCAAGTTTAGTGGATACACTCTAGGTATAACTCCCTATGATATCTATGAAGAGGGGTTCAACTTTCTATTCGGTTTAGCCATGCCGAAGGTAGGTAAGGCAATCGTCTCCTACCACCGCCTCAGACCTGAATTTTATGGCTTCACACCCAATTTTAAGCTATTGCTGGAGCGCTTAGGAAAGGAAGCTGTGCATGAACTTTTACATCTGCATGGCCTCCATCACTGTCCAAACTCGAAGTGTGTGATGTCCTTCAGTAACTCGCTCTTAGACACAGACCTTAAGGAGATAATGCCATGTGAACAGTGTAGAAGGAAAATAACTTCCTCCTAATTATCTTTATCTATTACCTTTCCTTGAGAACCTTACAACTGCTATGGTGGGCGATGCCTATCTTGAGGCCCTCAGAAATATATATTCACTGCACGCTAGGGGAATTAAGCCGGGATTACTTCGAATTATTCATCTCCTCGACGAATTGGACAACCCCCATCTCCAGTATCCCTCTATAGTAGTGGGAGGATCAAGTGGTAAGGGTTCCACCTCCTCGATGATAGGTTCTATATTACGTGAGGCAGGATACAAAGTAGGTCTTTTTACCAAGCCTCACATGCTTCGTTACACAGAGCGTTTCCAAGTAGGAGGTAGAGAGATATCCCAAGGTGAGCTTGTGAAGACATATGAGGAAGTCTGGGAGGCTAAGGAATCTGTTGAATCTAAAGGTCACTATCCTACCTTCTTCGAGTTTACTGTAGCACTTGCTTTCCAAATATTCTATAAAATGGGAGTGGAGCTCGCTGTAATGGAAGTCGGGCTTGGTGGGAGGCTTGATGCTGTTAATATAGCAAATACCACCCTATCCGTGATCACAAACATCCATAGAGAGCATACTCACATTCTCGGAGAAACCCTACAGGAGATAGCTCTGGAGAAGGGTGGAATAATACGGAAAGGCAAACCGGTCGTCTCAGGTGCGGAAAGCGGTGCTGAAAAAGTCATAAAAAATATAGCCTATATTCTCTCCGCTCCCTACCATCCTATACATGATGTAAAACTTCTATCCTTCTATCCTTCTCCAAAGGGGCAGGAGATTGAGCTCTCCCTCGGGGAATCAACTTGGAGTTTTAGGCTTCCCCTAATAGGTCTTCATCAAATACATAATGCTAAACTCGCCCTATATGCTGCCAAAACTTTTCACTCTCTCCCATCCCATTCAATAATCAGGGGACTCGGAAAAGTATATTGGCCAGGGAGGATGGAATATCTCCAAAAGGATGGAGTACCAATTCTTCTGGATTGTGCAAAGGATCCATATTCCTTGGCACTGACATTAAGGTCCATTCCCATATACTTGGGTCACAACTCTGTTCTCACCGTAGTCTCAATTTCCAGAGATAAGGATTATAAAAGGATGATGTCTCTTCTCTCTAAACACTCCAAATATCTATTCATAACTAGACATAGAGTGATGGGAAGAGCTACTGACCCCAAAACTCTTGCATCATTTTCCACCATAGGCTTCAAAATACTTCCATCAGTTGAGGATGCTATAAGTTGTGCCCTCCAATATTCCAAAAACTTTGATAACCCCCTTATCTTTGTGACAGGCTCAGTCTTTACTGTAGGTGAAGCTATAAAATATCTCAGAAAAGAGCCCTCTGACCCACTTTAACCTTTATTAATCCCCCTATTTTGTCTTATTACCGTGGAAGAAATGAAAGCTACTGCTATTTGGGTCGATAATGTACGTTCTGTAGTGGATAACGATCGTGGACATAGTGTAGTTATGGATCTGCCAACAAACCTCGGTGGAGACGACACTGGCGCAACTGCACTTGAGTTTGCAGTTATGGCGCTTGCTGGTTGTGTTGCCACCATATACGAGCTGACACTTAAAAAGATGCGTATAGAATTGAAGTCCCTTAAAGTTGAAGTTGAGGCTGAAAAACCCGAAGGAGCGAAGACCATAGAGAAAGTAAC
>NJEE01000063.1 GCA_002255045.1 Candidatus Bathyarchaeota archaeon ex4484_205
GGATGAAAAATATTATAATTATCTTTTTAGCAAGTTTGCTCTCGGTGTTGGGGTTCAGCAGTGAGGTCCTTCAACCGATTCGAGCACCTTTGAATCCCCTCTTTGAACGATATCTAGAAGATCTCCGTGCTGGCAAACCATGGCGAATTGTAACCCCTGAAGGTTATTATCTTGGATACATTCCCGAACCTGTAGAGCTCTCATATGGTCCTGGTCTGAAGAAACTGGAATTTGGAGGATTCCCATCCCGTTATGACCTGAGAGATCTCGGTTATGTGACGCCCATCAGGGATCAAGGCAGCTGTGGATCTTGTTGGGCATTTGCCACTTATGGTTCGTTGGAATCCTGGTTTTTGGTTTCAGGCCAAGGTTCCCAAGATCTGTCTGAAAACAACTTGAAGGAATGTCATGGGTTCGATCCAGGGCCATGCGAGGGGGGAAACCGCGCCATGAGTACAGCATATCTTGTACGAAGGAGCGGACCCCTCTCCGAAACGGATGACCCTTACCAGGATACTGAAACCGGCTGTTCCCCCTATGGAAGATGGCCTAGAAATCACTTACTTACATTCACCTTACTGGTTCTCCTCCTTCTCCCGGCTTTTCATCCCTTATACTCCCAAGAGGCTGATTCTTCAGAAGTTGTCATTAACGTGTTGGAAGACCTACAGCTGATGAATGAGGAGCTTGACAGAATACGAACGAAGCTTCACACACTTCTCGAGGCTGGAGCAATAGATCAATCTCTCCACAGCAAACTCGCTCAGAAAATAGAAAGCATCGAGCAGCAGAAGAGGGAAATAGAGAACGCCCTATCCAACGAAAGTTTCTCAATGTTCCTCCTACTCGTCAACATCACAAAGATAATAAATACCCTTTATGATCTCCTGAAGGAGTACAATGATGCAGATCCTCTCTCAGGGATGGAGGGGCATGGTGTAGCCCCCCATACTGCTGTGGGGCTCAATAATGATTTTGTAATGGAGCTGGAAAACTGCTTCGACCTAACCTTTCGCATAGTTCAGTCACTGGAAAACTCAATATTCAAATTTACATTGGAGAATGCGAAGAAAGCAGCCGAGACCTCCATAAGAGAGGAAGTTAATGCCCTCTCACCTAAAATCGATGAGTTGGTTGAACTCGGTGCCATAAGCGAAGAAGACGCCCAGATATGTAGAAGTTATATAAACCTCATCTCCCAAGGCCTCGACAGGGTGATAAATGATATCGACAACTGGATATCCAACATAGATCTTGAAGGAAAGCTTCCAACATCAAGTAATATGGAAAGCACCTCATCTTCCGTAGATAAAATAGCTGAGGATGTCTCCCTCCTAGGTTCCCTTCTCCGCAAGGCAATAGACTTCAACACCCTATATAGGAAGCTTGGTGAGGAAGCCTACGAAAAGTACAATGAATTATTTGAAGAGATTCAAAAACTTTGGTCCAAATTTGTAGATTTGAAGTCCCTCATACTGATAATTGCAGCTGGTATAAGTATTAATAGCCAGATGTCCAGACCCTATAGCCTCTTCCACAATCTCAAAAATAACTTAAGAGAAGTGTCTGAAACCTTAGCCTATACCGAACTCGAATATGAGGCAATAGAGCTGAGCAGGAAACAGGCTGAGTTAGCAAAAATACAGGGTGAGCTTCTCAACCTCTCCATAAGGATGAAAATAGTAATTATAGTGGGAACTGTGTGGGGTGCAATCTTCATCGGTGAGGGCATGTCCTACTACATAGAGAAATATCTGCTCGGCCTATCCCGTGAACTTGAACAGATAGCCTCAGAGATGAATCCAGTAATATGCCAGCTCAAATCACTCTATGAGGACCTCAGTAAGAGAGTAGGCCCCGAGCTTTCTCCATTACTCGAGAAGATACAGACCAAACTAACTATACTCACAGACTTAAAGATATCAATCATAGAACTTGCACTGGAAACACTAAAATATAAAATAGATATGACGGAGAGCAGAACAAACTCACCTCAGTCTGCTCCACCCACCCCTCAAGCTGTACCCGGTCTTCCAGGCCCACCAGGGCCTCCTGGAGCACCCGGCATGCCCGGTCTTCCAGGCCCGCCTGGACCCCCTGGCCCTCAAGGCCCTCAAGGACCAGCAGGCCCTCAAGGCCCTCCCGGCCCTGCAATACCCTTCATAGTTCTGTATGCTCCTACTGAAGTCTATTCAGACATGGAATTCAATATCATCCTCGTATTCTACTCCTTTAGTGCCGAGGAAAAACTTGTGGAGGTTAAACCCAAGAGCGGGGTTGAAGTTGTCTTCAATGGAGAAGCTAAGAGATCAGATGCCTCAGGGGTTGTGACCTTTAAGGCTCCATCTGTAACTGCCCCTACTGTACGTACTGTAAAGCTTGACTACACCGATCCTGATTCTGGCACCCGCATATACTTGGAAAGACCTATAACCATAAAGCCCAGCGAAGCCCCCCCGGTTCCATTAGTTACAATACTTCTCTTCCTCGTGCCAACTATAATATCGCTGACTCTCCTGATCCTCTATCTTAGGTTGAGACGGAGCTTCATGGAGTTTCAGGGAGATGTGGCCAAACGTGTCCCTCCCACTCCACCTACTCCATCTGCTGAGGTAAAGATAACCCCCGCCCCACCACCAACACCCGTTCCCATACCGATCTCCAAAGAAGAGAAAAAAGAGAAAAAGAAGAAGAAAAAGAAACGCTAACTCTCTCTTCTTTTTTATATTATGATTTCATAATAATTAAGTGGAATGTCGCCGCCTGAGTTTGGTGTTATCCCCCCACAGGGTTGGAGACTTGACCTTCCCGAGATTTCTCCAGCAGAACAGTGGAGATTAATCACCGAGATATCTCGGACTGCAGAGAAACTGGGTTTCCACTCAATCTGGCTATATGACCACTTCCACACCGTCCCCACAGTTGAGGAACGCTCCTGCTTCGAATGTTGGAGCACACTCACCGCCCTCTCACAACACACGTCAAAGATCAAACTGGGTCAGATAGTGACCTGTAACTCCTATAGGAACCCCGCATACCTGGCGAAGATATCCTCAATCCTAGATGTCATCTCAAATGGTAGGCTGATTCTAGGAATAGGTGCAGGGTGGTATGAACATGAGTACAAGGGCTATGGATATCCCTTCCCACCTCCAAAGGAAAGAATTCTGATGATGGGTGAAGCCATCAAGATCATTAAATCCATGTGGATGGATCGGACAACCACATTCCACGGCAAGTACTACCATCTGAAGAATGCATACAACTATCCTAAACCCGTCCAGAAGCCTCGTCCAAAGATACTTGTGGGTGGAATGGGCAAACAGTACACTCTTCGAATCACCGCTATGGAGGCTGATATCTGGAATGGTTACGGCCCCCTCTCAACTTACATGGAGGCTCTGGATGCTCTCAAAAGACACTGTAGACAAATAGGACGGGACATAAATGACATTCAAATATCTGTGAGATTGGATATTGTAGTAAGTGACACGGAATCTAAGGCTGAGGAGTTAGCGGGGTCTCATGGAATCACAAGAGATAAATGGGATAAAGTGATCGTAGGGAGCCCCAAGGGAGTATATGACCTCCTCAGGAAGTACCTCGACATAGGTGTGACACTCTTCATACTTTATTTCATTCCTCCAACAAAACTAGAACCACTTGAATTGTTCGAGGAAGAAGTCCTTCCAAGATTCTCCAAATGACACTAATGAAGATGCAAATGTAAAAAATTTTATAACTAGTGTTGTCCTTCCTCTCTCGACAAAATATTGAGGCTTGTTAAATTTGGTGTGGTAGGCGCTGGAAACATATTCATAGGGGCTCATCTGCCTGGTTATAGGCTGTGTAGGAACGCTGTAATCAAAGCTATTGCAGACTTGTCTGAGGCTAGGCGGGAATATGCATACCATAAAGTAATTGAGGCCTACGAAGATAAGATCAAGAAGTTAAGGGAAGCTGGAGAGGACCTTCTGGCCAGAGAGGTAAAAAGTATGATGGATGAGTTCAAGGTTTATAGCTCCTATGAAGAGATGATAAGCAAGGAGGGAGATCTAGATGTAGTAGACATCTGTCTGCCTCATAGGTATCATGTTGAGGTAGCAATAGCCTCCCTCAAGGCCGGCTTTCACACAATGACTGAGAAGCCGATGGCAAGAAACTACTTTGAGGCCCTGAAGCTTGTAGAAGCAGTAAAGGAGACTAAGAAATACTATCAGTATAATGAGAACTGGTTCTTTGATATATATCACTATAGTCTGAAAAAGATCTTAACCAAGGGGGCCCTCGGCGAGGTCCTATTCATCTCCTACCCCGCTGGACATGGAGGCCCAGAAAATAGAACCTGGTTCTGGGAGATGGAGGCAAGTGGAGGAGGCAGCCTCATAGATAATGGTGTGCATGCAATAGGTGGAGTGTGGTACCTTCTAGGCCTCGAGGAGTACACCCCTGAGGCAGTAAAATCCCTCAATCCGATAGGGATCTCAATAAGGATTCCGTGGCGGATGATTAGAGGTGTCCCAAAGAAGGTGAAGGTGGAGGATGACGCCCATATAGCCGTATGGTTCGACAATGTAAATCAGGGAGGGAAGGCCTCCAGCATGATTGAAGGTTCATGGTCCTATGTGGATGCCCCCCGATTCATGATCGTGGGCAGTATGGGGTACCTTACTGTGGAGAAAAGGGAAGGGAATACTGCAGAGGCAAAGATAGTTTCAGGTGAGGGAGAGTACTCCATAGAGATTCCTGTAGATCCGTTCTCAGGCTTCAGGGGGGAGATAGAAAATATGTGTCACTCCGTAATAGATAACCAAAAGCCATTCTCTAATGAAAGTGTGGGGGCTGAAATACAGGCTATAATGGATGCTGCATACCTCTCCGAGATATGGGGGAGGAGGAAGGTAACGATGAGTGAGTTCAAAGATTTTTCAGAGGATTTTATGAAGAAGCATGGCGAGAAGGCGGCAAACGAGTTTCTGAAGATGAAGATGAAACATCTCATCAAACGAACATAAAAAAGATAAAAGGGAAACAACCTAAAGTAGAAAATCTTTAATCCTCTCACTCTATCTATTCTTTCGATTAATATGGTGGAGAATTATTCTACAGTTTACAAATTACTCAATATTGCACTCCTCTCCCTCACCATCCTCCTCTCTGTTCTTCTAATTCTCCTATACTTCACTGAGACTGCTGCAATTACACAGGTAGACACCATAGTTCACACTCAATTCCTATATTATACACTAACTCAGAGTACAACCACCCTTAAGTTCACAACCTCAACCTCCACAATCACATCTGTTACTACACAGACAGCAGTAGTCCCCGTGCCGACAACCACAACCATAATATCCTCCTCCGTGGCCATCATAACCTCCACATCAACCATCCTCACCGACATCATACATCCACCCTATTACACAGGGAAGTTCGGAAACTTTGGGACCTCATGTGGTAGCCACACCCTTATCTCAAACACAGTATTCGGTGCACAGAGGATAATTATAAGAGATAGAGTTCATCTAGTCAAAGTATGGATATATGGAGCTAAGGTCTCCGGAACCTCTGGTAGCTTAAGAGTTTCCATAATGAATGATGCAGGTGGCGTCCCGGGAAGTGAGATAGCACATATAGATGTAGACCATTCATCACTACCAGGAAGCGATAATTTCGTTCTCTTTGACTTCTCTCCCGGCTTAACTCTGGATCCTGGAACCTACTACCTCATGGTTAAAGTTGTTCCCTCCACAAGTGGCATCAACTTCCGGTGGTGTCTCACACCTGACAATATTGAGGGAACTCAGCTTGTAAGCTCTGATAGTGGCCTCACATGGGCTGATTCCATGCTGGATGCCATCTACCTCATTGATGGTGACATAACTCCATAGGAGGTGAAAGAAAAAAATGGTAGGATCACGATCTTACCCTCCACCTCCCATAGGCCCCAAGGGAGAGAAAAGGGTTATAC
>NJEE01000064.1 GCA_002255045.1 Candidatus Bathyarchaeota archaeon ex4484_205
CATCACATAATTTGTACTGAATTGCTGTTCAGTCAAAGTTTAGGGGAGCCTAGGTGTATAGAGGGATCCCACAAATACTCGATTTAGTCTCTTCTCTCGTCAACTTTTCAACTTTCCTACATAGTTAGCGAATCCTCACCCATTAAGACAAAATTAGGATCAGTAGTAGCAGTACTTCTAACATAATCCATTTCTCCTGAATTTACCCAAAAACCTTTAGGTATTTGGGCGCTTTATATCTGCTCAGCAAACCTCAACACAAGCACGAGTACATTCCCAATTATCCATTTGACATTGATGTATTTATTCGCTTCTGGAAGCCTTTCTCTCTTCGAAGATCTCCTAAGATCTCAGTGGTAATCACTCTCCTGAATGTGTTTATTGGAGTGGATTTGGGGTGTAAAGGCTCGTGCTTGGACGAACAGGTAGGCAAGGAGGTGTACTAAATTCAACGTCACTGGAACGGAATTTACTGAAAATTCAGATATTATTGAATATTCGGAAAAATTTAAATATGTAGAATATCTAGTGAGGTCGGTGATGAGAATGTGTGAGGGGAGAGGTAGTGCATGCCCATTTCCCACAGCTTGGAGTATAGAGGCTATAGTATCGTTAGATGAGCGGGGACAAATACTAATACCAAAGGAAGTAAGAGAAAAGGTTGGACTTAGGCCAGGAGACAAGTTAGCTCTGATATCTCACACCACAAAGGAGGGAGAATTGTGTTACTTCATGTTAGTACCTTCTGACAAAATAATAGAAAGTACTAGGGAATTCCTAGGACCTTTGCTCAAGGATCTAATAAAGGAATAGCTGGAGCTAAAATCTAATCTGTTGCTGTTAGAAGACAGAGAGCTTCATGAACACTCCAAAAGAAACTAAGTTGTCTGAGACACCTGCAGAACATTTGTGATCAGACATCGTCACCCTATTACAGCTTTCTCTGCCTTTATTTCTCCTTCCCTGAATCTCCTTATGCTGAATCTCTCTATTGATTCAGAAGGCTTCCCGTAGGCTATTAGCTCAGCTAACAACTGAGTGGCATATGGGGCCATCATCAGTCCGTGACCACTATACCCATTTATCTGCAAGAAATTCTCTACTTCATCCACAGGGCCCAATATGGGGTTCTTATCTGGGGTAGTGTCATACAATCCGGCCCACTGCCTCATTAGTCTTATCTCCTTCAATATGGGAATTACTCTTATAGCAGCCCTAGAAAACAGATAGAGGAATTTGTGTCCAGACTCTAAATTATAGGAGCTCTCCTCCTCTGGATCTCCTATTCCTCCTATGACTTCTCCCCTAGAGGTTTGGGTCATGTAGAGGCCATTGCTCAAGTCCACCACCATTGGCTTTATGAATAGTTTCAGGGGCTCAGTGACCATTATCTCGTGCCTATATGGCTTATTGGGAAGCTCAACTCCAGCCTTTCTTGCCAACTCCTTGGAATAGGCACCTGCAGCGTTTACTACCCACTCCTTCACTTTTATTTCTCCCTTGTCTGTGAAAACTGATTTTATTCTCCCATTTTCTATTTTAAATCCTCTTGCTTCAGTATGTAGGTAAATCTTTGCGCCCAATCTCTTAGCAGCCTTTGCATATCCCCAGACTAGGGCGAATGGAAACAAAACTCCATCCTTCGGATTATACGTAGCTCCTAGAATACCTTCTGTGTTGAGAACAGGAACTATCTCCCTAGCTTCTTCTGCATCTAGGAATCTAGTCTCGACGCCCAACTTTCTGTGAAGCCTCACGTTCTCCTTCAATAGGTTCAACTGTTCTTCATCTCTTGCTAGGAAGAGATATCCACTCTGCCTGAATAATATGTTGAATTTCAACTCTTGAGGCAATCTCTCTAGAATTTCTATGCTCTTCTTCATGAACTTCACGTTTTCTTCAGTCGTCCATTGTTGTCTGGCTCCACCTCCACACCTTCCGGAAGCGCCGCTCCCCAAGTAATTCCTCTCTAGGAGTACTATTCCCTCTACCCCCAGTTTAGCTAGATTATAAGCTAGTCCAGTCCCACTGACCCCTCCACCTATTATGAGGACGTTTGCCTCCCTTTCCAAGCTCAACCCTCCAATTTGGCGAATACACCTAGCTTAACTGGTTTAGTTGGAGGTCTAGCCTTTGGCAATCCGACCTCATTTAAGCTCTTGCCAGTTCTCTCGGCCAATATTCTAGCTAGGTGGTTCAGACAGTACTTCCCTTGACAAATTCCAGTACCAACTCCGGTAGCTCTCTTAAGACTCTCTATGTCATCGTTTCCATCTTCTATTGCTTTGAGAACGTCTTCAAGAGTGACGTCTTCACACAGACAGACGAAAATCCTATTCTTGAACCTCAAGTCTTGAACCCCCTTGCCTCCTTTAAAATATCAGGGGAAAACTCCACTTTCACTAGGGGAGTATCTCCCATTCTCACTTCTTTCACAATTCCACGCCCCACCTCTTTACCTTTTCTGTCCAGTACCTTAACTTCGTCCCCTTCCTTTGGGATAGGAAGAAACTCATAGGGTACTACCATGTATCCTTTCTCTCCCTCCACTCCTAAGAGGAATATAGCTAATCCAGGACAATTTTCCACACATTTAAGACATAGAACACATTTCTCTTCATTTAGGGTAGGGACATCACTTATTTTCTCCATTATTATTGCGTTAGTAGGACAAACCTCTCTGCAAACATCACAAGGGATTCTCTGGGGGCATTCTATTACAAGGATTTTCCCCTTCTTTTTTAACTTATCTAGGTCTATCTCTGGAGTGAAAAAACCAGTGCATTCCCATTCGTGCATTCAAGCACCCCACATTTTCTTCTTACCAATTACCACACGCTCTCCAAAGGGATTGTCCCTCATCTCCTCTAGGAGCATCTTTAGCTTCTCTCTCCTTTCTTCGTGCTCTTTTCTACCTTTGCCTGACTTGAGAGCCGCTGAAATCCCAGCGATTTCCCCCTCTATCATGGCAGTAGTTGCTTCCTCTATACCCGAGGAATCTCCCGCTACGAAGACCCCAGCCCTAGAGGTCTCCATGTTCTCGTCGTGCTTGGCCACGAAACCTCCTAGTTCTGGTATGTAGACGACTTCACATCCCATCTGCCTCAATATCTCTATGTTCGGGCTCATTCCAACTGCTAAGCATATTAGATCGCACTCTATGAACCTCTCTGAACCTTCTATTTCCCTTAGATTCTCGTCAACTTTAACTATCTCAGCCCCTTCCACTTCTTTCCTCCCAACAGCTCTCTTTATTGTGTGGGAAGTTAGGATCTCTACCCCCATTCTCCTTATCTTCGCGGCGTGAACGAAGTATCCGCCTATTTTAGGTAGAATCTCTATGACGGCTTTCACCTCAACTCCAGCCTGAAGAAGCTGATATGCCAAAATCAAGCCCACGTTACCTGAACCAACTATTAGAGCTTCCTCCCCAGGTTTCACACCATAAAGGTGCATTAGGGTCTGAACCCCGCCTGCACCCATTACTCCAGGCAAGTCGTTGTTCTCGAACATCAGGGTTCTCTCTGTCGCTCCAGTTGAGACCACGATGCATTTGGGTTTCACCAAGGAGAACTCCCTTTCATCTCTGCATACTCCTATTTTGCCATCTAGATACCCTATTGCGAGAGTGTTCACCATGACCTCTGCCCCACTTTTCTCTAATTCCTTAGAGAGTACATCTGCTATCCTGAAGCCTCTCATCCCACTGTAGTATCTCCTAGAACCAAAGAACTTGTGGGTCTGTTTCAGCAGCTCTCCCCCTATTCTATCTCTTTCTTCAACCAAGAGAGTTCTTGCTCCGCATTCAGCAGAAGCCTTGGCTGCACAAATACCAGCTGGTCCACCTCCTATGACGAGAACGTCCACCTCCTTCTCTGGATAATATCCTTCAGAGAACTTCACTTTCGGAACTTCCTCTTTTACATTCCCGCTTCCTAGGACGAAGTTGAACAACTTGAAGTAAAGGGGTCTTAGGAACTTAGGCCCTAGGAATTTCTCATACTGGATTCCGTGTTTTAACTCCAACATATCCAAAAGAGAGAGGAGATCTCTCTCTGCAGAAGGAATGGAACCTTGGGATTCAACTACCATGCCTTCTTCTATGGGAGTAACACATGCCTTCTGGTTCGGAATTCCGTTTACTTTCACTAGACAGGAAGAGCACTGACCTATACCGCAGAATAGACCTCTAGGCCTGTGGTACTTGAAACTCCTCCTTATGACACGCTTTCCGGATGCATAAAGAGCTGAAGCTATAGTGTCTCCATCGTATCCAATTATTTCTTCGGAATCGAATGTAAACTTTATTTTCTTCCTTTCGGACCACTTGAAGTCCAAGATTGGGTGCTCTCTTATCCTGGGCAATTCGAGCACCACCCATTTTTAACACCATATATTAACTTGGTGGTTGCCTTGCTCCTAGGTCTGACTGGAAGGCAGTGTTCAGGGAAGAGTGAAATAGCTAAAATTTTACGAGAATTTGGATTTGATGTATTGGAAATGGGTGAAGTCCTTAAATCACAGATAGGAAAGGAAGATCCAAGCATAGAGGAAGTATCCAAATTTGCTATAGAAGTGAGAAAGAAAATGGGAAGGGGGGCAGTAGCCAAGCTTGCAATCCCGATACTAAGGAGGAAACTCTCTAGCGGAGGTAAAGTAGTTATTAGTGGGGTGAGAAGCCCAGAAGAGGTTGAGATATTCAGGAAGGAGTTCAAAGAATTTCTTCTAATAAGAGTGAAATCTGAGAAAGGAAACAGAATTGAAAGAGCACTCAAAAGGGGAAGACCAGACGACCCGTCTTCCATGGAAGAGTTCATTGAGAAGGAAAAGTTAGAAGAAGAATTGGGAATAGAAGAGACGATGGCCATGGCCGAGTTCGAAATACTAAACGAGGGTACCCTAGAGGAGCTCAGAAGAAAAACCCTAGAGCTCTTAGATAAATTGGAGGGTTTGGATGAGAATAGAAGTACTAGTTAGAAGTGTAGTTTACCCTACAGAGGATGAATCCAAGGTGATTCGAGCAATGGAGAATCTCTTTCCAATGGGGAAGTTCGAAGTGAGGAGCTCTGGGGAAGAGATGAAGGAAGTGTTCTGCAAAGGTTACACTGAGAAGTTCCTGGGGAGGCTTTATTCTCTCCTCAGAGAAGAGAGAATACTAAACACCGCTAGGAAGATAATCAAAAAGAACTACGACAGAGAAGAGGGGAAAATAAGACTATTTTTCAATAAGCAAGCTGCTTATGTCGGGAGATTGAACTTCACAGAAGGAGAGACTCCCCTAGGACCAATAGAGGTAGAAATAACGATAGAAGAGAAGGAATTTCGTGATTTCTTAGATTGGATGGCTCCGAGGGTCTGACTTGTCTTGGATAGGAATATCCTCTAAAGCTCTCAGCAGACTAGATGAAATAGAGGAAGCAATTAATTATGGATTTTCCGGATTAGAATTAATGAGTGAGGGGGATCAATCAATAGAAATTGTCTTTGATAAATTAAAGGAAATAAAGAGCTCTTTTGAGATTGAAATCACAGTACATGCACCTTACAGAGGAGTAAACCCAGCTTCACCATCCGAGCAGAAGACATGCTTGAGGACATGGAGGAAAGTCGCTGAACTCTCTTCTGAGATATCCGATTACTTGGTGCTACACCCAGGAAGAGTTGCAAATCCGAACTTCAGGGAAGATCATCTGAGAGTGAGCTTAGACACGTTTTCTTCCATAAGAGAGGAGCTAGAGGATCTAGGAATCAAAGGACTTGTTGAAAATTTGCCCAAATCCAAGAGAAACTTGGGATGGTCTCCATCGGAGATAAAAGAGTTTCTATCATTGGGTTTTGACCTAGCTCTAGACTTAGGACATGCCAATACACATAGACTGGAGGAATTTCTCTCACTTAAACCGCTAGAGATACATTTACACGATAATAATGGAAAAGAGGATG
>NJEE01000065.1 GCA_002255045.1 Candidatus Bathyarchaeota archaeon ex4484_205
TCCCAGGCTCACACATGCCAGAGAACTGGGAGACTCCATGGGGCACATATAGTTTACTTGACCTATATGAGAAGTTCACAGATCCGTGGGCCAGTGAGGAGGAAAGAAGTAATGCAGCAGCTATCCTCGCATATATTGCAGCTGAGTATGTGACAGTCATTCCGATCTGCAGCCCTGGTGTCATAATGCTGGTTCCCAGCAAATATGACTGGCCTGACGAAGGATACTTTGCTAGCATGAGCTCGTGGGCAGCTGCACACCTAAGCTTTGTGTTCAAGAACTGGTTTGTGGAGAGGAAACCACCTCCACCGCCTCCAGCTACAATGACAACCGTTACTGAAGTATCCACTGTTACTGAAGTATCCACTGTTACAACTACAACCACAAAGACTGTTGAAGTTACGGGAATGTGGATGTACATCGCAATTATTGCAATAATCCTCCTGATAATCGTGGCAGTGTATGCTGCAATGGCTGTGAAGAAGAAGCCTGAAAAAACTGAGGGAACGAAAGAGTAAACTCTTTCCCTCCCCCCTTTATTTTTTTCTCTCAATAAAAAAATCTTTAATAATACCTTTTTTGGTTTAAGGTGGTTGATGAATGCAGAGAGGTTAGTAGGAGTATTTCGAGGATGGCTTTTAAGACGGATTTCTATCCTTCTTATCACAATCTTCACAGCTATATCTATAAACTTCTTTCTTCTCAGAATAATGCCTGGCCTGATGAATGTCTTTCAAGGCAATCTTGGGAGATCCATGACTGTAGCAACTGGTATAAGTGTCGGTAGAATCATTGCAGGTGCCCTTCCGTGGACCGTATTTCTGCTCTCCATATCTGTTGTTCTCAGCTTTGCAATAGGTGTGCTCCTCGGTATGTATATGGCGTATAACAGAAATTCTCTTCTTGATCGATTTCTCTCCCTCTTTGCATCAATTACCTCCGCGATCCCTCAGTTCGTACTTGGTTTAGTTCTCGTGCTGTTCTTGGCATATCGTCTCGATATATTCCCAACGAGAGCACCATATTCTATTCCACCCTCCTTCTCTTTAGAGTTTGTAGGAGACCTACTGTATCATGCAGCCTTGCCAGTTATGACCTATGTAATCACTACAATGGGCGGTTGGATGCTAACAATGAAGAGCAACACAATAAGTGTCTTAGGAGAATATTATGTATTAGCTGCTGAAGCCAGAGGTCTTCCAAAGAGGAGAATAACCATAACTTATGTAGGGAGGAATGCTATCCTACCTCTCTTCACAAGGTTCGCTATTACCTTCGGTTACATGTTTGGTGGCTCAGTATTCATAGAACGGATATTCGCCTACCCAGGTATTGGGAAATATATATCTCTAGGTCTACCACTCCGTGATTATACTCTCCTTTCAGGATTGTTTCTAATTACAACAATTACGGTAGTATTCTCCAACTTCATAGCTGATCTGCTCTATGGTGTACTTGATCCCAGAGTGAGGGTTAGGAGGTAGGTAGGGTAGAATGTTCAAAGATAAAGTTAAAGGTTGGCTTAGGGAACTCAAGGTAACCTTCAAGATATTGAGGCGGAATAGGGCGGCATTTGTTGGCTTAATTATATTCATCGGCTTTCTTTTCATGGCATATGTAGGTCCTTATATCCGACCTTATAATGAGATATACTACAACTTTGAGGAACGTTTTGTGTTGCCCTCTCTGGAGCATCCTCTCGGCACAGATTACCGTGGAAGGGATACTTTAGCCCAGATGATAGATGGATCCACAAATATTATAACTGTCGCATTACTAACAGGCTTGTTCAGCACTTTTCTATCCTTCTCCATAGGGATGGTCTCCGGCTACTTAGGTGGTAAGGTTGACAGAGCTTTAATGTTTCTCACCGACGTCTTTCTAGTTATACCTAGTTTTCCATTACTCCTCCTGATAGCTGCTGTGGAGTTTTCCGTGAAATCCTATCAAATCTCACTCCCTATCTCTTCATGAGTATGATCACCTCAATGGTGGGTGCGATATATTCTCAAACAGGTTTGGCGTATCTTGGTCTTCTTCCACTAGAAACAACCAACTGGGGCTTTGTAATAAATACTGCTATGTACACTTATCAAGCCTTCTTCTCCCAAAATCTAGGCGTATTGCTCTACTTCTTTGTCCCAGTTTCTCTCATAGTGCTTCTGCAGAGTAGCCTAGTGATGTTGCTCAGCGGATTAGAAGAAGTTTTCAATCCTCGTCTGAGGACTGAGGCATAAACAAAACTCTCTTCCTCTTTTTATTTGATGCCCTCCTTCTTGTATTTATTACTCATTAAAGAAACAGATAAATGGCTACTTCTAGAAAGTTATCTCTAGATGAGGTATAAAGCCCTTGTCCTCATATCCTTACTTACAATCTCCAGTTTTACAGTTCTATCTCTACAGAGATCCGAATCTGGGAATGAAGTTGAAAAATATGTAATTTCTCTCGGTGAAATAGAGATAAAAACCATCCTAAACTACTCCTACATACTTCCTAGGTGGGACGTCAACTTTGTGTATCTAGGTACCACACCTCCACTTCCTGCAGCTTCCTACATATATTTGCTCTCTCCAAGAAGTGAAGTAGTCTCAATAAATTATCAAATATTAGATGAAGTAGCAGTCTCACTACCTCTTCCTCTCATGAATTTCGCCATAAGGCCATTTTCAGCACATCTACAGAACAATCCTCCTCTCAAATATTCCCATCCAAAATTACTTCAATACTCCGAATTTACAGTTAGAGGTCTCCATTTCATAAACATTAAGATTCTTCCTTTCAAGTATTTCCCTGATAATCTCACTCTCATATACTTCAAGAAACTGCGTTTGGAAATCACAAAAGAAGAATCCACCCGATATATCTCTCTCTCCTCAATTCCTGTAAAGTCGGATACAATTCTTATGAATCTCCTGAATGATTCCGATATATTAAACCATAAAATTATAGACACTCTTAATAAGATATCCCTCTCAACATCATCTATAGCATCTCTTCAGCTATCTGCCAACCTCTCCTCCTATGATTCTGTGATAATTACTCCATCAGCATGGTTGTCTCATGCAGAGCGATATGCTAAGTGGAGGAGTGAATTGGGCAAATTAACTTATGTCAAGACTGTTGAAGATATATATGCCGAATATAGCGGAATAGACAATCCTCAGAAAATAAGAAACTTCATAAAGGAAGCCTATACCACATGGAACATCGAAGAAGTCATACTTCTCGGCGATGTTAATTATATTCCCACCCGCTATATTTTCAATAACGACACCGAAGACCCAGAACTTGGAAGCTACTACAAACCAACTGACTGGTACTATGCAGGCCTTTATATAGATACTCAGTATGGTACAAATGATGGTTGGTACGCATACTCCTCAGAACTCGGCGCATGGGGGTGGGGGTATCCACCAAACTTAGCTGACGACGGTAGAGATCACATCCAATGGGTTCCAGATCTGTTGGTTGCAAGAATACCTGCTGCCTCGGACTCGGAACTTACAGCCTACTTAACGAAGCTTATGAGTTATACGAGCAATCCTCCACCTGGAAACTGGTCTGGAACGATGATTCTGGCTGGAGGGGTTCTCGATGATCCCTGGAGCTTTTATGACTATAAGTCCTCTCTGAGGAATCAGGTCCTCAAAAACCACGTAGAGTATTATAAAACATACTATAACTATGTTTGTGGAGATCCCAGAAATAACCTTACTAGAACAAGCCTCATAAATGGGTTAAATGCAGGTGCATCGCTGGTCGAGTGGGCAATTCATGGCAATATAGATATAATAGGCGACTGTGAGGGTATCCACCTCTATGCCTCAGATGCTCTCTCTCTTACAAATACTGGAAGATTATCTCTAGTCTTCTCTATGTCATGCTTAACTAATGCCTTTGATGCATCCACAACATGCATGGGTGAAGCTTTTCTGAGAAATACCGGAAGTGGCGGACTCTGGTATATTGGATGGGCTAGAATCACATGGGCTGTCATCCCCACCTATCTCTTGGAAGCTGGATACTCTGAAACCATTGATACAAAGTTTTGGGAATACTTCTTCTCATCAGGTAGCTGCCAAGTCGGCAAATCTCTATTCCAATCTGTCTCATACTATGGAACTAACTGGAAGTCAAGCAACGATGAGGTACGTCGTAAAGTTAGAACCTCTATCCACCTTCTGGGAGAACCCAGCATTGACGTATGGACTGCCAATCCACAGCATATGATAATGAACGTCCCCTCTGTTGTGGGCATACAGCAGGTTGTGGAGGTGGATACCCTCCCAAATTCGCTGGTTGTTATCTCCAACATTTCAAAGGGATTCTACGTGAAGGGTTATGCTGACTCATCCGGAAGATTTCTCTTTACGGCTCCCTCAGAGCCCATGTCCCTCAATATAATCTCATGGAAACATAACTACATACATGCAAACACATCAATTGATGTCATAAACGCCCAGCTTGTAGTTACTCCAGGAGAGCGGAAGGGGCCCATAGGCTCAACCTTCAACTTCACAGTAGATGTGATAGTCTATGGAGCATACAGTGATCAAATCTCCCTCTATTGTGATTCTCCCCCGGGCTTCACAGTAGTATTTAATCCAGACTCCGGGACTCCAAACTTCTCCTCCCTCATGACCGTGGGGTGTGGAGATGTGGACTGGGGGAACTACTCTCTAAGAGTCAGGGCTGAAGGCCCAGGTTTGAGCCTATCGAGAAATGTCACAATCTCCCTGACTTCTGTAGCCCTCATCCCCAATCCATCAGAGCTCTACATAATTCCGGGAAATACAACACATTCAGTAATTACGGTATCTCCATCGAACCACCATAATACTTCTGTCACCCTATCGCACAATGAGACTCCGCCAATACCTGACTCCACAATATCACTAAATCCAGAAGAGGGAATCCCTGAGTTCAACTCCAATCTCCAAGTACAAACCAGCGAGACAACTACAGTTGGAATATATAACATCACCGTGTCTGCAAGGCTGACCTCAAATAGAACCATAAATGTGACGTTGCCAACAAGAATAGACCGTATACTGCTCTCACCCAATGCATCACAGGTACTTGTGGAGGCCGGTGACGAGGTATGTGTTGCCATTGCAGTAGCCTTCAAGAGTGGATTAAATGGTTCAGTTGCTGTAAACTGGTCCTCCTCATCCTATATTCTAGTAGATGCTCCATCCACTCTAAATGCTCCAGACGCTCTATTAGCTTCAATACATCCAAGAGGATCCACACCGGAGGGCGTATATCCAGTCACCTTCAACTTCTCCCTGGGAGAAATATTCAATGTCACAACCATAAATGTAATCGTATACAGGGTTTCGGCAAACCTCTCCAGTAGGACCCTCGACTACCAGGGCTCTCCGAAAACAACCTTCACGCGGGGAGAAGTGGTGCTCATAGAAGTCTCCATAATTATGGAGGAAAGCCAATATGTGAATAGTAGTGATGCAACCCTCTTCATCCAAATCTACAACCCATCAGACTACATGGAGTTCTTCGGAGTCTCACCCATAGTGATGGTTGAAGGAGAGGAGGTGAAGGTGACGATGGGATACATGATTCCCTTCGGAGCCCAGACAGGCACCTATAGATATGATGTGATGCTCTGGGATGACTGGGAAGGCTCCCATGTATACTCTCCCCTCCATAGTGGAAGCTTCCAGGTGAGAGGATGAAACAGAAACTAGCGACGATATTTATCCTCCTCTCCCTAATCCTAATATTGGCTATTCCCCATCCTGTCACATCATCCCCAATCACAGTCACAACCAATAAGAGTACCTACTATAGGGGTGAGACTGTAATCATATCTGGAAAGGCGACACCAAATACTGCTATAACAATAAAGATATATCCCTCTCAGGGCTCCCCCATCCCGAAACAAGCACAGTCAGATAGTACTGGAGCCTACTCCACCACATACAAACTCTCCTCATCAGCTCCCTATGGCATATGGACTATTGAAGCCAAGGATACTGACACTGGTGAGACAGCAACTACAACCTTCAGGGTTAAGGAGAAGGAGAGCGGTGGAGGCAGCAGTGGCGAAGGTAGTAGCGGTGGGGCTGGTGCCAAACCCTCTGTGTCAATAAACCTACAAGTCTCAAATATAGCTGAGGTGAATACATCCATAGAGATAAAAGGAAGTGTGTATCCCTCCGTTTCCTACATCTATCTGGTTATTCGGCCCCCCTCAGGTGAGGAGAGTAAAGTAAAACTCTATGTACATGATGGGATGTTCACATATAATCTCTTTCTAAGTGAGGTGGGTGCCTGGCGTGTTCATGCCGAATACCCTGGAGACTCAAACTACTCCCCATCCACTACCGGCATAAGAACAATCATGGTGAAGGTGAGAGTATCAATAATTCTGAAGGTGAGTCCTAAAGTGTTTCGAATAGGTGAAGGATCTGTGAATATCAGCGGTAAAGTGAAGCCTGTGGTTGAGGGTTCCATATTGTTGTATGCCTCCCCAGATAACGTCACATGGATGCTCATCTCAAGACTCAACATAATTGATGGCTTCTTCAATTTTCTTTGGAGTCCACCCTTCATAGGCACCGTATGTATTAAGGCGGTAATAGAGGAAAGTGATCTATGTTTCCAATCAGTTGCATACAGCTCCTTTGATGCAGTTGTTGTGAGAAAAATAGGTTTGGGCTCCATCTCGGTGGAACCTATCATTGCAACCTCAGGCTCCGAGGTTGAAATATCTGGAAACATGGAGGAGGAAACCGACATCCTTGTATCCATAGAAACTGAGGATGGAACATCTGTATTTTCCCACACATTTGAGAGCAAAAGCTTTCAACTCATATGGGTCGCCCACACTCCAGGCATATATATCGTCAAGGTATATGTAGCCTCCTCCGAAAAACCACTTTATACTGCCAGAATATATATCCTGGGACAAGTCTCCCTCCAGCTCAGCACTGAAGGAGGAAGTCTCATTGAGAAATGGCATCTTGAAGCTCCCTCCCTGAGCATATTTAAGGATGCAGAGAAGGGGACTATGGAAGTCCTCTTCCCACCTGGAAATCACACACTCCATATCTCCATAAATAATGAGACAGTCTGGAAGGGATATCTCCTCATATCTCCCTTCTCCACTATTGCTGTAGGTGATACCACATCCTTTGGAGAGCCCCCGCTAAATCCATCTCCCACACCTCTCTCCATCAAGGTGAAGACATATACCTTGAATGTGATCATCCTTGACTCCAATGGAAATCCGCAGAGAGGTAAAACTGTCAGGATAAGCGGTGTGGAGACCAAAATATCTCACACCGACGATGCTGGATTGGCCAAGTTCGAGGATCTTCTACCAGGAGTATATACCATCAATGTGGATTCCCAAACCCTATCTACAGAGTTGTCGGAAGATATGACACTCATAGTGAGGATTCCAACCCTGAGCATGGAGCTAATCGCAATAGTAGAAGCCTTCGCCATCATTACTCTTCTCCTATATCTGATACTCTCAAGAAGGGGGAAATCTCTATTCAAAAGGTTTGAAGTCAAAGATAAGAAGAAATCCAGTAAGACCTCATCCTCCAAGTAAATTAAATATATAAGTGTTTTATCATCTTAGATTGATATAGAATGGAGGA
>NJEE01000003.1 GCA_002255045.1 Candidatus Bathyarchaeota archaeon ex4484_205
GTCTCTCTCTACGAGGTGGCTGCAGCCTTCTATCAGCTAAAGAAGGAAGGAGATGACTCCCTCCTGAGGCAAGTTGTGAAACCCGTGGAAAATGTCCTCACCCCCTTCTCCTCAATATATGTGAAAGACTCCGCGGTAGATGCCATATGCCATGGGGCACAATTGAGTGTTCGAGGGATATCAAAGTTGGAGACACCAATAATTCCGGGCCAACCTGTTCTTCTAAAAACGTTAAAAGGTGAATTAATTGCCTTAGGAAAAGCTGCGCAGGGACATGGATGGATGCTTAAGGCTGATTCCGGTATAGCAGTCCATCTTCTCAGAGTAGTTATGCCTATAGGGTACTATCCGAAACTGTGGAAATCACGGAAGTAATGCTCATATATGAAAGCTCGGAAGGTTAATATAGATTTGATTTACTGTTTTCAACAGCCGGGGTAGCCTAGACTCTGAGAAGGGGTAACCAGGTAAGGCGCAGGCCTGGAGAGCCTGTGGCGCGATGCGCCTCGAGGGTTCAAATCCCTCCCCCGGCGCTCATTAACTATTATCCTATTTTCACCAAATTTCCTTCTATCTAAGTCTCTTTAGCTCCTGTAGTAGTTGAGCAGCTATCTCATCTGGTAACCTATTTCTATTCTGTTGTGTGACCTCGATTATTTCTCCATATTTCTCTACTTTATGGAGCAGCTCCCCTGAGAGCCTGTGATGGATTACCCCTAATACCGGCTTCTCTCCCTCAATTATCTTCACAATAATTTTTCGGAATTCTCTAGACTTCAGCTCCATAGGGCCAATCTCGTCACACACTATGAGACATGAACTCTCTAATGCATCATATAACGCTTTTACACCGACATCTTCAAACTCCTGGAGGAGAACTCTATATTTACCTACCCTTGGCTCTCCTCCTCCCACTCTCGCCAGCCACCCACTTCTCCCATTTATGAGATCCACTACTCTAAATCCTACTCTTCTTCCTCCTATTCTCTCCTCCAAAGTCATTATTCCGCCGACTTTGACACCCCTACTAGAGAGAACTTCATAAACTCTCTTCACAACTGTAGATTTTCCAACACCAGGTCGACCACGCAAAAATATCTTCCTCATCCAGAGGCAAAAGGTTTTATCCTACTTTTAATAATTCCTACCACACAGGTTTGGAAGGTCGGGAGTACCGAGCGATAATAAGGATTGCAGGTACTGACTGCGATGGTTCTAGAAGGATTGATCATGGGTTGAGGACGATAAAGGGTGTGGGATTGAATATGGCTAGAGCTGTAGTTAAGGCTGCAGGCCTTCCACTAAATATGCGTCTGGGCTACCTCACGGATGAGGAGGTAGAGAAGATAGAGAAGATCCTTGAAAATCCCATCCAATATGGCATTCCTGAGTGGATGTTAAACCGGCAAAGAGATCCTGAAATGGGAATTTCCCGACACATAATCGGTTCCGACTGGGACATCACAGTAAGATTTGATATTGAAAAGATGAAGAGAATAAAGTCTTGGAAGGGAGTGCGCCATGCACTCGGATTGAAGGTGAGAGGTCAGAGAACTAGGACGACTGGTAGGAAGGGAAAGACTATAGGGGTCGTGAGGAAACGGAGGGGGTAGATTTTGGGCGATCCTAGACGGTTGAAGAAGAAATACTCCACTCCTCGAGATCCTTGGAACGAAGCCGCTTTAAGGGAAGAGCTTCAAATCCTCGGAGAATATGGCTTAAGAAATAAGAGGGAACTCTGGAAGGCCAGATCAATCTTAAGAGGATTCAGACGCTCAGCCAGGCTCTATATGGCATTAGGTGGTGAAGAGAAAGAAAAGAGAGTATCTGAATTGATAAATAGATTGTACCGACTGGGTTTGGTAAGTGAAAATGCCACATTAGATGAGGTATTATCACTGACTGTGCATGACATACTTGAAAGACGTCTTCAAACCATAGTATACAGAAAAGGTTTAGCTCCCTCGATCTATTCTGCCCGTCAACTTATTGTACATGGCAAAGTGCTGGTGGGAGATAGACGTGTAACCATCCCCAGCTATCTTGTTCTGAGAGAGGAAGAATCACTAATAAAGCTGAGGGAAAGTGCGAAGAAAGCTAAGGAAGAAGCAGCATAAGACTTAGACTCTTCTTCCTTTTCTTCCACCTGGTCTCTTTGTCCCGTCATGAGGAATAGGTGTTACATCCTCTATTCTTCCTATTCTCAACCCTGATCTTGCCAGAGCTCTTATAGCTGCTTGGGCACCAGGACCCGGTGTCTTGGCTCCTGACCCTCCAGGCGCTCTCACCTTAATATGGACGTTTTTTATACCCTTGCTTAGAAGCTCCTTAGCAACTGTGGAAGCTGCCATCATTGCTGCGTATGGTGATGACTCCAGCCTATCTGCCTTTACATGTCTTCCTCCACTACTGATTGCTATAGTTTCAGCTCCTGTTATATCTGTGGCGTGAACGATAGTGTTATTATAGCTGCTGTAAATATGTATAACTGCCCATCTCTCGGTCTTTCTCTCTCCCATCTTCCCACTTAGGGACGAGTATCTCTCTTTTAAGAGTATCTCTGATGGATAAGTTAATTAGTGAGTTTATGCCCACATAGAGCATATCCGGGATTGCCCCCACTATTAGAAAATGTGAAAATAGAAGGGAATGTTCTTACCTTTTCCCTATCTGGAATTATCCCTGCTCTAGCAAACTCTCTCAGACGTACCATGCTGGCTGAGGTACCAACGCTTGCAATACATGAAGTAATGTTCTTCGAGAATGACTCCCCTATGCATGATGAGATAATCGCACATAGGCTTGGTTTGATTCCATTGATAACTCCAATGGGGCGTTATGTTCCTAAGGATGAATGTAACTGTGGGAGTGAATTGGGTTGTCCAAAATGTAGAGTCTCCCTTTACCTAGATGTTACGGCCTCCGACTATCCTCGTGTTGTTTATTCAGGCGATCTGCGAAGTCGAGATGATCCTGAAGTAAGGCCTGTCTCCAACTCCATACCGATAACAAAGCTTCCGCCACATGGTAAACTCAGATTGGAGGCCTATGCCCGACTTGGATATGGCCGTGAGCATGCCAAGTGGCAGCCTGTAGGCACAGCTATCTACAAGTTCCAACCTATCATATGTATTAAGGAGTATTGCAATGCTTGCGGTGAGTGTGTAAAGAATTGCCCAAAATCTGTTCTAGGAATTTCGAATAATCATCTAGAAATAATAGATCTTGAGGCTTGCTCTCTATGTAAATTCTGTATGGAAATATGTCCATTAGACCCACCAGCCATATCTATTTCTCACGATCGTTCCAAAGCTCTCTTCACAGTCGAGTCTACCGGCTCTCTTCCTCCTAAAGAAATTTTAGTGGAGGCCATACGGATTCTTAAAGAGAAATCTTCAAAACTTTTAGAGGAGATTGAGGTGAGCACTAATGAAAAGAAGGGTGAATGAAATGCTATACAATACTGCAATAAAATTAGAGAAAATCGGTAAACGTAACAATTCGAGACTGTGGATAAAAGTGTCAGAGATGCTCCTCTCCCCCCGTAGACTTAGGAGAGAGGTGAATGTCTCACACATCTCCAAATATACCTCTGAAGGTGATATTGTTGTCGTCCCAGGAAAGGTTCTGGGCAGTGGCATACTCACACACTCTGTCACAGTCTCTGCATATAAATTCTCTCAGAGAGCAAAGGAGAAGATTGTTAAAGCAGGGGGGAACTGTCTCTCTCTGTTAGAGTTAGCAGAGAAGAATCCCAACGGCTCCAACATTAAGTTATTGGGGTGATCTGAAGTGTGTGCAGAAAGTGAACGAACAATATATGTGGATGCCAAGAATCATGTGCTTGGTAGGCTAAGCTCTCATGTAGCTAAGCTCCTCCTAGAGGGATGGAGAGTAATAATAGTGAATGCTGAAAAGACTGTTATAACAGGTAAAAAACGAAGCGTGAAGGGCGATTGGCAGATCTTCTTGGGTGTTAGAAGCCGTGTTCACCCTCGTCACACCCCTCGACACTACGTCAGACCAGATAGAGTTCTCAAAGATGTAATAAAGGGCATGTTGCCCCGAAAGAAACCACGTGGAAGAGACGCATTGCATCGCCTCAGAGTATATATAGGGGTTCCAGATGATTATAAATCGGTGAGATACGAGAAATTTGAGGACGCCATGCTCAGACCGGGAACGAGGAAACATATCCTACTTGAAGATATATGTCGAGAATTTGGATGGGGTGGTAGTTAGAGATGCCTGCTGAAAGGAAACTCCCAATAATGGTCACTAGCAGAATAAAAACTTCTGTGGCTAGAGCCAGATTTAAGAGAGGTTCAGGGAGAATTAAGGTTAATTCTTATCCTATAGAGAATTGGCTCTATGAACCCCACAGGTCTAAGGCCATGACCCCCATTCTCCTTCTGTCTGATGAATTTAAAAGTGTAGATGTAGATATCAATGTGAGAGGTGGCGGATCCTACAGTCAAGCTAGGGCAGTGATGGTCGCACTGGCCAAGGGTATAATTCGCTGGTCTCGAAGCGGCTCCGTCCGCCGTCTACTGCGGAATTTCGACAGATACATGTTAACTGGAGATGCAAGATTTAAGGAACCTAAGAAATTCGGTGGTCCTGGTGCCCGGAGGCGATTCCAAAAGAGCTACAGATGAGGTGTTCATAGTAGAATGATGATCCCTATCAGATGTTTCACCTGTGGCAAACTTATCGGCGACAAATGGGAAGAGTATAAACGTAGAGTGAGTGCGGGTGAGTCGCCAGGAGAGGTGCTCGATGACCTCGGTGTCACACGCATATGCTGCAGACGGATGTTTCTCACACATGTTGATTTTATAGATGAGCTTCTGGCTTATGTGAGGGTTCCACATGAATAGTTATAAGGAGATTTACTTTTAGATTGAGAAGGTGGTGTTGAAGGAATGTCGTCAGACGAATCAGCAAAATCCAAAGACGAACTTCTACTTTCATTGGAAGAGCTCAGGAATACTGGAGTGAGAATAGGAACAAAAGTGCGAATAAAGGAGATGCGTAAATTCATCAAGTTTATAAGGCAGGATGGCTTAAGTTTTCTTGATCTCGAAAAGATAAATAAGAGAATTAAGGTTGCTTCACGTTTCCTTGCCAGGTTCCCCCCTGAAAGGGTGCTCGTTGTGTCTGGCAAAGAGTTTGGGATGCAGCCTGTTAAGAAATTCTGTGAGTATACTAGATGTATTCCAATAGTTGGGAGATTCCCTCCAGGGTTGTTGTCAAATCCATATTACAAGGATTATCGGGAAGCTGATGTTGTTCTCGTCTCCGACCCCAAAGTTGATTACAAGGCGATTACTGAGGCGTCGATAGTGGGTATTCCAGTGGTTGCCATATGTGATACTGATAACTCCTGTGCATATGTTGACCTCATAATCCCTGGAAATAACAAAGGCAGACGCAGTCTCGCAGTATTGTTCTATCTTCTAGCTAGAGAAATATTAAGAGTCAGAGGGGAAATTCCTCCTGATGGCGATCTTCCAGAATCTTACTCCGCCTTTGAGGCACCCCTTATAATGGAGGGTGGCCTGTAAAGGTTGTACATTAGACGTGCGATACATGCAGGTTCATGGTACCCTTCCTCCCCTCACTCGATTAAATCCATGATAGAGAAGCTTTCGAGACCTCCCCTAGGCCCAGGAGGAACTCCCATACTATCTGAAACCCCTAATGAACATTTAGTAGGTATACTTGTGCCACATGCTGGGTGGGTCTATTCAGGTTCTGCTGCACTACACGCATATGTGGAGGCTGCGAAACATGGCCCACGCGAAAGTGTTGTTATGATGGGACCAAATCACTATGGTATAGGGGGCGTCGTAGCTACAATGAAGAATGCCAGATGGGAAACACCATTAGGAATGTTGGATGTTGACGATGAACTCGTCTCCAAAATTCTATCATCCTCCAAGGAGATAGAGGACAACCCGGATGCACATTTCAGAGAGCACTCCTTAGAGGTTCAACTTCCCTTCTTGGCATATGTTTATGGCCCAGATCTGAAGATCGTGCCTATCACCATGTATACCTTCACCTTAGATACCGCCCTCCATGTTGGTGATATTGTAGCGGAGGCTGTAGACCAATCAAATATATTACTCTTAGCCACCTCCGATATGAGCCATTATAAGCCTCAGGAAATCGCAGAGGAGCATGACAGAAAGACCCTTGAGGCGATACTTCAAATGAATGAAGAGAAGGTTTTTTCCATAGCGGAGGAGTTAGAATCCCTCTGTGGTCTTGGGGCAACTGTCTCCCTTCTTCGAGCTGCCAAGAAGCTGGGTGCAAAGAGAGCCGTTCTCTTAAAATACTATACAAGTGGTGATGTTACTGGTGATTATTCCGCTGTGGTAGGTTACGCCTCAGTAGCCTTTTATAGGTGAACTGAAGGTTGACTTGTGCGTGGGCTCCAGGAAAAGTGATAATTTCTGGTGAGCATTCCGTGGTATATGGTTATCCTGCAATAGTAATTGCAGTTAATCTTGGAGTGAAGGCGAATGTCATCCCTCTTCCAGAACGCTCCATAAGGATATCCTCCGACAAATATGGCGTTCATGTCTTCAGATTGCCTGTAAGTAATGAGAGTAATCCTCTCTATCCTATGGCAAAGGTGGCTGAATCCATTCTCGAGGATGCTGACAGTAAGAATGGTCTATCAATCTCTATAAAATCTGAAATACCTCCCGGTGCTGGCATGGGCTCCTCAGCCTCTGCCTCGGTGGCAGTAGCGTATGCCACGATGGAGGCATTACATATGCCCATACAGAGGGAAAAGTTGATCGATTATGCTATGGTTGGAGAGAAGATCATCCACAAAAATCCAAGCGGTGTAGACGTGTATATCGCAGTGGATGGGGGTGTAATTTGGTACAGACGTTCAGAAGGTTCAAAGAAATTGGATCTATCCTATTCCTTCCCAATAATTCTAGTGGATACTGGTATAGAACGTAATACCGGACTAATGGTGTCGAAGGTAGCTGACTTCAGGAAAAGAAATCCTGAGCTGTTTGATATTTGTATGGGTGCAATAGGTCGAATCACGCAGGAACTCAGAGAAATTATTATCAAGGGTTCTTTTGTTTCTAAGGAAGCAGGTCTCTATCTTCTATTGAATCACCTCCTTCTCAGCATTTTAGGTGTCTCCTCAAAAGAGCTCGATGAGATAGTCTATAGAAGTATGAGAGAGGGTGCATTAGGTGCTAAACTTACTGGTGCTGGTGGAGGGGGTGCTGCCCTAGTTTTGCCACCTGAGGATAAATTAAAGGTTGTGAACTCTCTTCGAAGGAAATATAATGTATACTCCTTATCGCTATCTATCAGTGGCGTCAAGTCATGTCAAGAGGTTTAACTCTAATTAAGCTCGGTGGAAGTGTCGTCACATATAAGAATCTTCCCTTAAAGCCGAATATAACAAGCATCAAGAGGCTCTCGCAAGAGATTTCAGAAAGCGGCATCCGGCAACTTGTCATAATTCATGGTGGTGGCTCCTATGGACATTATGAGGCTCATCGTCTCTCTCTGATGCCTCCCAAACCTGGAAAAGACAGGATAGCGATTTGTAATGTGATAGAGGCGATGGATGTTCTGACATTACTAATCTCGAGGTATATGCATCTCTCCGACTTACCTGTAGTTCCCTTTCCCACTTACACATATCTCGAAACCCTCGACAGTGGCATCTTTTATCTCAATCTACTTCTTATTGAAGAGGCTATTCGTCTCGGTTTCATTCCTCTACTCCGGGGGGATGTAGTATTCGATAAATCCACGGGATATACTATTGCCTCTGGCGATCTCCTCGTTACTATTCTGGCAACTTCCCTGAATGTCCAACGTGTGATCTTATGTATAAGTGAAGATGGTGTAATCGGTGAGGATGGTAAGGTTATCTCCCTCTACTCCTTTACTAAACCACCAAAACTTGCCTCTCTCCCTTCCTCTACAATGGATGTAACTGGAGGTTTGGATGCTAAATTGTCTTACCTAAAACCCGTTGCGAAGAATGGTGTCGAGATTTTGATAATTAATGGATTAAAGGAGAATCGTTTGCTTAATGCTTTAAAGGGAGAATGTACTTTAGGAACTAAGGTTGTGTGGTGATAGTTTAGTCACAGAAAATAGGAAGATTGAACATCTCAAGATATGCTTGGAGAGAGATGTCTCTGCAAGACAGATTTCTACAGGTTTTGGCAACATTCATCTTATTCATGATTCTATATCAAATATAGATCTAAATGAAATATCTACTTCTATCAAGTTCCTGGGTCATGAATTGTCTATGCCTCTACTGATATCCCCTATGACGGGAGGAACACCAGAGGCTAAAAAATTCAATGGGATCCTCTCGAAAGTCGCTGAGGAGATGAGGGTTGCAATAGGTGTTGGAAGTGTGAGAGCAGCTCTACAGAACCCTGATCTGCGAGACACTTATAGAGTGATTAGGGAAAACGCTCCAGACGTTCCAGTAATCTCGAACATAGGTCTTCCGCAAGTGGCTAAGAATCCTGATATGGCCTTTGAGGCAGTTAGCCTTCTTGACGCAGACGCCATATTTATTCACCTAAATAAACTGCAGGAGGTTGTAATGAGGGAGGGAGAACCCACCACTACTGGAGGTCTGCAGGCAATAGAGTACCTAATAGATAACTTAGAGGTTCCAATAATACTTAAGGAGACGGGGGCAGGTATCTCACGAGAAGCTGCTGAAACCTTGGAGAGGATAGGTGTTAAATATGTAGATATTGGAGGTGCGGGTGGAACTAGTTTTGCAGCAGTCGAATACTATCGGGCCCGTAATGCCGGAGATGAGGAGAAAGCCTACTTGGGTCTCTCCTTGTGGGATTGGGGGATTCCAACCGTAGCGTCCCTAATTGAGGTATCCCTCTCCACCCGGCTTGAGATCATATGCTCCGGGGGTGTGAGAACAGGAATTGATGCTGCTAAGGCGATGTCTCTGGGTGCGAAGTTAGTAGGTGTAGCCCTCCCACTGCTCCGAGCTGCCTCGGATGGCGTTAAGGGTGTAAAAGAATGGATGCAAAGATTCCATCTGCTCCTACGCTCCACTATGTTCCTAGTGGGCGCCACCGACATATCTCAGCTTCGTAGGAAACCTCTGGTGGTGACAGGCTTTATAAGAGAATGGATGGCAAGTAGAGGTTTAGATCCTGAGGTGTATGGGAGGAGGCAGTAATGATTCTTCAAGATAGGTTGAGTCAAATAAGAAAGATTGTGAATAAGGAGATAGAAAAGATCTCAAAGGGAACAGAGCTGTATGATGCAGCTTTACACATTATAAGATCTGGAGGTAAGAGGTTGAGGCCTTTTCTAGCTATTACCACAAGCGAGCTAATGGGCGGCTCCTTGGAGATCGCCCTCCCTGCTGCCGTATCTCTGGAGCTACTTCACAACTTCACTTTAATACATGATGATATTATGGATAGAGATGATTTCCGACATGGTGTGCCTACTGTACACAAAATGTATGGTGTCCCTACGGCAATTCTTTCCGGAGATCTCCTCTTTGCCTTCGTCTTTAAGAATATTATTTCCTCCTATGCAGATGTCTTACCTCCGAATAGAGTTTCAAAAATTGTGGAGAAACTTTCTGAAGTCTCTATACAGATATGTGAGGGTGCATGGATGGATATGACAATGGAAGGCAAGAAAGTTGTTCCTGAAGAGATATATCTGGAGATGATCTCGAAGAAGACTGCCGCCCTCTTCGAAGCATCCACTTACTGTGGCGCCATCACAGCCACCGAGGATGTGAAGATGGTGAAAAATGCCTCCTCCTTTGGTTATTTGATCGGAATGGCTTTCCAGATAGTTGATGACATCCTTGGTATGGTGGGAGATCCCAAAAAGACGGGTAAGCCTGTGGGAAGCGACCTGAGAAATGGCAAAGCAACTATAATAGTTCTCCATGCATATAGAAATATGAGTAGGAAGGATGCTCTCATAGTTGATAGGGTTTTTGGTAAGCCTTCCTCAGAGGAAGATTTACGTGAAGCTGTTAAGATCATAGAGAGGTGTGGCTCAATAAGCTATGCTAAGGAGAAGGCAAAATTCTACATAGAGAACGCGAAGGCTGTTCTTTCAGAGTTTGATGAATCTCCCTCTCGAACTATACTGATGGAATTAGCTAACTTTATACATACGAGGATATACTAAGATTTTTGTAATTTGTGTGCTGTGGAGTACCGTCTCGTGGAGCCATTGCCCAACTGGAGTGGCCCAGTCAGGGTCAGATTTGCTCCGAATCCAGATGGGGCAATCACTCTCGGAAATGCAAGACCTGCCGTCCTATGTGAAGCCTTTAAGAGAAAATACGGTGGCTCCTATCTGCTTCGTTACGAAGACACCTCTCCCTCCGTGAAGCCTCCAATTCCTGAAGCTTATAAGTGGATACTAGAAGACCTTAATTGGCTGGGCATTCATCCAGATGAGATCTACTACCAATCTGATAGGCTGGAAATTTACTACAATTATGCGAAGAAGCTTCTGGAACTGGGGCATGGTTACATTTGCACCTGTGACAGAGAGCACTTCCGAGAGCTTGTTAAGGTTGGCGTCCCCTGTCCTCACAGAGACCAATCTCCTGAAAAAAACTTGGAATTATGGGAGAAAATGTTGAATGGAGAGTTTGACGTGGGTGAGGCAGTTTTCAGAGTTAAGACTGATTTGAAACATCCCAATGTTTCTGTGCGTGATTGGCCGGCCTTACGGATAGATAAAGCTCCTCATCCCCGGACTGGCAGACGATACGTCGTCTGGCCCCTTTACAACTGGAGCTGTGCAATAGATGACCACCTTATGAGGATAACCCATGTGATAAGAGGTAAAGAACATATAGCTAACGAGCTCAGACAGACATATCTCTTTAATTACTTCGATTGGAAACCCCCTGAGGCGATACATGTGGGGAGAATTAAGCTGGAGGGCCTCATTCTCTCAAAGAGTAAAATTAGAGAGGGTCTGCAAAAGGGTGAGTATCTGAATTGGGATGACCCACGTTTAGGAACTATAAGGTCCCTTAGACGAAGAGGTTTCCACCCTCAAACTATAGTCAATGTTCTATTAGAGCTCGGAACAAAACCTGTAGAGGCCTCACTGGACTGGAAGAATATTGAAAGTCTCAACAGATCCCTCATAGACTCAAAGGCAAATAGGTTCTTCTTCGTTCCAGAACCAATCGAGGTACATATAATGTTAGAAAGGGATATGGAAGTTAATCTTCCACTCCACCCAACTTTTAGGGATAGAGGATACAAGACTTATAAACTGAATAGTGGTGAAAAAATATTCTTTCTCTCTTCAAGGGATCAAAGGTTCTTATTGAATGGGGAGTGCCGTTTGATGGGTCTTTTTAATATAGCACCATTGAAAAAGGTTGACAGTTATTTCGTCTCCAATCCTGTGGAGCGAGATGTGAAGTCGTCGAAGAAATTGCGTATTCCCTTCATTCAGTGGGTTCTCAAAGACTATTTCATCGAGGTGGAGGTTATAATGCCTGATGCCTCAATCACAAGAGGATATTGTGAAAAGCATATAACTAAGTTCGCGGGAAGGGGCGATGTTGTGCAGTTTGTACGTTTTGGTTTTATAAAAATAGATGATGTGTCCACAAATCTTGTGAGAGCCTTCTTTACACATAGATGATTCATCAATCTTCCCTGCTGAAACATCACTCTTTATATATTGGTTAGTATATTCACCATGAAGGTGAGATAATGCCGAAGCTGCCTACTGCCCATTATGAAACACCGCCTGAGCTCGTTGAGGCGGCTTATGAGGCGTTGAGAATAGCCGTTGAGACAGGTAAAGTCAAAAGAGGGACAAATGAGACAACAAAGGCTGTTGAGAGAGGTATTGCAAAATTGGTGTATATTGCTGAGAATGTAGAACCGATCGAAATAGTTCTACATCTCCCTCTCCTATGTAAAGATCGTGGAATACCCTATGTGGTGGTGCCAGATAAGAAAGCATTAGGAAATTATGCTGGATTGGAGGTTGCTGCTGCCTCTGTCTGCATAGTCGAGCCTGGAAGCGCCGAAAAAATGGTTGAAGATATCGCTGCTAAGGTTAAGATATTGATGGAGGGTAGCGGATAAGATGAGTTCAGAGGATGAATCCTATGCTGCAGAGGTAGTCGAGGTCATAGGGCGTGCAGGTGTGACTGGAGAGGTTATTCAAGTAAGGGTCCGTATATTGGAAGGGAAAGATAAGGGCAGGGTTATCCTGAGGAATGTGAGAGGTCCAGTGAGGGTTGGCGACCTCCTTGCATTAAGGGAGACGGAAAGAGAGGCAAGAATAGGTGGCCACTGAGGTGATATCTCGTTATGCCTGTAAAACATAGGTGTGTGTTCTGTGGCCGTGAATTCGATCAAGGTTTTGGTGTTTTGTATGTGAAGAATGATGGCTCCCTGCTGTGGTTCTGCAGTTCAAAGTGTCGGAAAAATATGCTTAAGCTCGGTAGAGATCGAAGGAAGTATAAATGGGCGGTGAAAAATGCCTCTAAAAGTTGAGAGGACTCTTGTGCTTTTGAAGCCTGATTGTGTAATGAGAGGTCTTATCGGAAAGGTTATCTCCAGAATTGAGGAGAGAGGTTTTTCAATAATTGGCTTAAAACTCCTGAAGATGGATAGATCAACTGCGGAAAAACTCTATGAAGAGCATAGAAATAAACCTTTCTATGAGCCACTCCTAAGGTTCATGATGAGTGGCCCTGTTGTAGCCATAGTCGTGGAAGGTCCGTCTGCAGTTTCAGCTATGCGCCAAATGCTTGGTTCCACTAATCCGCTGGATGCTCAGGCCGGAAGTATAAGAGCAGATTATGCAATATCCAATAGAAAAAATATTGCACATGCATCTGATTCTATAGAGTCGGCAGAGAAAGAGATTAATATATTCTTCAAGGAATCTGAACTAACATCCTATGTCCGGCCATCAGAAGCTGCATATCTTACATGACCTTTAAATTCATCCTATCCCTCCTCATTTTCAGGTGTTAATAATTGAGAATACGTCAACCTATCCTAGTTGTATTAGGGCACGTGGATCATGGAAAGACCACTTTACTGGACAAAATAAGAGGGACTGCTGTCGCACAGCGAGAAGCTGGGGGGATATGAGTAGCCTCTCCTAAACCCAGCATGTGGGCGCCAGCTTCCTCCCCTTAGATACATTAGTTTCTGTATGTAAGCCTTTAATGAAGCACATCAAGCTTGAGGTCAAAGTTCCCGGTATTCTGGTTATCGACACTCCTGGTCATGAGTTATTCATGAACCTAAGACGGAGAGGGGGGTCGATAGCTGACATAGCCATCCTTGTAATAGATGTAATAAGTGGTGTAGAGCCTCAAACTATAGAATCTCTCGAGATTCTGAAGGAGAGGAAGACTCCCTTCATAATTGCGCTGAACAAGATAGATTTAATACCCGGATGGAGACCTCATCCTGATGCTTGTTTTCTCGATAGTATCTCCAAACAATCGAGAGATGTGAAGAAACGGCTTGATGAACACATGTATAGAACGATAGGTCAGCTTTCCAATTTGGGGTTCCGGGCTGATAGGTTTGACAATATCTCCGATTTCAGAAGAATTGTTGCAGTTGTACCAGTAAGTGCCAAGACAGGGGAAGGCATTCCTGAGCTTCTTGCAGTATTAATAGGTTTGGTTCAGCAATATCTCTCAGAGAACCTTAGGGTCTCTGAGGGGCCTGCGAAAGGTGTGGTGTTAGAGGTAGTTGAAGAGGAAGGTCTCGGAACTACAATCAACACCATTATATATGATGGTGTCCTTCATAAAAACGACGAAATTGTCATTGGGGGTTTAAATGGCCCCATCGTCACACATATTAAAGCTCTTCTCATTCCAAAACCTCTCGATGAGATGAGAGACCCCCGAGAGAAGTTTAAGAGAATAAATGAGGTTTCAGCTGCAGCAGGAGTGAAGATTGCAGCTCCCAACTTGGATGAAGCCCTTGCTGGTGCTCCACTCTACGCCGTCTCAGAAGATATTTCCCTCGAGGAGGTAATAGGTAAAGTATCCTCTGAAGTGAGCTCCCTCAGAATACATACCGAAAGTGCTGGTCTCGTAGTTAAGGCCGACACGCTCGGCTCTCTTGAGGCGATAATAAACGCCTTGAGACGCAGAGAGTATCCTGTAAGGCTGGCTGATGTAGGAGATGTATCTAAGCGTGATGTGACAGAAGCCTCCGTCTCCTCCGAAGAATTATCTCTGAGAGCTATTCTAGCCTTCAATGTGAGAGTTCTTCCTGATGCTGAGTTGCTTGCCCGAGAGTTTAACATCCCGATATTCCAGGGTAATGTGATTTATCGTCTTTTAGACGAGTTCATAGAATGGTCTGAAAGCGTCAGGAGGGAGAGGGTTGAAGAAGAGCTTTCTAAATTAATTCATCCAGGTGTGATCCGTCTCCTCCCAGGATACGTCTTCAGACGAAGCAAACCTGCCATAGCAGGTTTTCGTGTGGAGTATGGTCAGATAGCTCCCGGTGTACGTCTCATCCGTGCAGATGATGGGAAGCCGATAGGTAGTATACTGCAGATACAAGATAAAGGTAAAGCCATTCCTACGGCGTCTAAAGGTATGGAGATAGCAGTCTCTATAGACAAGGGTGTGATAGGGAGAAATATGCACGAGGGGGATGTCTTCTATGTAGATGTCCCAGAGTCACATGTTCGGATACTTCTATCTAAATTTAGGAATATGCTTTCGGAGGATGAGCTTAAAGCTCTGGACCTTCTTATCGAGCTCAAGAGGAAGGGAAGAAGGTTCTGGGGGTACTAATCTTCTCGAGGTAAATATTTATCTCATGCATAGCTGTAAAGGTATGATATGCCAGAATTCAAATGCGTGATTTCAGATCCTAAAACAGGGACTGCAAAGACCGTAGAGCTAAAAGGGGATGAAGCAAGACCTCTACTCAATCTCAAAATAGGTGATGAGATAGAAGGCTCTCTCCTTGGCCTAAAGGGGAAACGACTAATTATAACAGGGGGATCCGACCGCTCCGGCTTTCCCATGATAAAAGGTATTCATGGGGGGGTGAAGAGAAAGGTTCTGTTATCTAAGGGTGTTGGTCTGAGGAAGGTGGAGAAGGGAGAGAGAAAGAGGGTAACTGTGAGAGGAGAAGTCATAACTGAGGATGTCTATCAGATCAATCTCGTTATTAAGGAGGGGTGAGCCCCAACGGAGAGAGGGAAAGCTGTACAACCAGAGATCAACATCGGTACCTTAGGGCATGTAGACCATGGTAAAACAACTTTGGTGGAGGCATTAACAGGTGTCTGGGCTAGTAGACATAGTGAGGAGCTTCGGAGAGGTATCACGATAAAACTTGGGTATGCTAATGCCTCCTTCTATAAGTGTCCCAATCATCCTCCTCCTACATGCTACACCACACAACCTCTATGTCCCCTCTGTGGCTCTCAAACAGAATTTCTGAGGAAAGTGAGTTTTGTAGACGCTCCTGGTCATGAGATCTTGATGACTACCATGTTATCCGGTGCCGCTGTAATGGATGCCGCTCTCTTCGTAATTGGTGCAGACGAACCTTGTCCACAGCCACAGACGAGAGAACACATGCTGGCCGCAGAGATAATGGGAATAAAACACCTTATCGTAGCCCAAAATAAGATAGACATAGTAACCAAGGAGAGAGCAATAGAAAGTTACGAAGAGATTAAGGCTTTCCTGGAGAAGACGCCTTACGCAGATGCACCTGTAATCCCTATTTCAGCTCTAAAGAAGGCTAATATTGACGCCCTGATAGAGGCAATTCAGAAATATTTTCCAACTCCAGAGAGGAATCCTAATCTGCCTCCAATTATGTTCGCAATTAGAACCTTTGATGTAAATAAACCTGGAACCCCTGTGGAGCGGCTAGAGGGTGGTATTGTCGGCGGCTCTCTCCTGCAGGGCTCTATAGCTATCGGTGATGAGATCGAGATACGCCCAGGAGTTCCAGTTAAGAAGAATGGGAAATACGAGTTCATCTCACTGCAGACTGAAGTTAAAAGCTTAATGGCTGGTGATGTTCCTGTAGAAAAAGCAACTTGTGGTGGTCTTCTAGGAATAGGCACATATCTGGATCCCTCGCTTACTAAAAGTGACCGGCTAGTGGGCTCACTGGTTGGCTATCCAAACCATCTTCCTGACGTTGTTAATAATATAACTTTGCATTATACTCTCTTTAAAGAGGTTGTAGGCACACGAGAACAAATAAAGATCTCCCCTCTCCAGAAGGGTGAACTCCTCGCATTAAATGTCGGTTCCACCCTCACCTCCGGAGTAATAGAGTGGATAAAAGGCGATGTGATACAGGTACACCTCAATAGACCTGTCTGTCCTTTGCCGAATCAACGTGCCGCGATTAGCCGTAGAATCGCCCAGAGATGGCGCCTCATAGGATACGGCACCATTGTGACCTAAACTTGGTTCTAAAGGTCCTTCTAGATGCAAGCATTCTTCTAGCTCCCTTCCAACTCAATATTAATTTTGAAGAATGGATTATGAAGCTCTATGGTGGACAGATTGAGTTCTACATATTGGAGAATACTTTAGAAGAGCTGAGAAGACTCTCATCCAGAGAAACCTCAGTGGGGAAGTATGCGAAAACAGTCCTCTCCTACAGTTCAAAATTTAAAGTTCTGCCAAAGATCTCCTATGAAGGAGATGAAGCATTGGTGAAGGCGGCATTGAGATATGGAATGGCGGTTGCAACTTGTGATCAAGCTCTCAGAAAGCGTTTAATAAAACTTAAAATCCCTGTTTTCTCTATACAAGGGAACATCATGAGAGTGGATGGCTTGAGGTGTTAAATAATGTTTAAAATAGTTGAGGTAAGTGATGTGATCCGAATCCCTCCAAGTATGTTTGGGGGGGACTTAAAAAAAGTGGTGAAGTCTCTTCTTAAGGAGAATTATGAAGACTCCGTATATGAAGATCTCGGATATGTAATAAAGGTGCTGGATTTTGACTTTAACCCTGTAGGAAAACTTGTTCCAAGCGATGGTGGGTCATATCATGAGGTAAAGTTTCGACTCTTAGTTTTCACACCGGAGCTCCATGAGTTAGTAGAGGGAGAAGTAGTGGAGGTGGAGAGTTTCGGTTGTTTTGTGAGGGTAGGTCCAATAGATGCCCTTCTCCATGTAAGCCAGATAACTGATGACTACATGTCTTTCAATGAGGTTGAGGGAACCTTAATCGGTAAGGAGTCCCATAAAGTCATTAGGAAATCTGATATAGTGAGAGCACGTATAGTGGCAGTGTCGATCGGGAAAGGTGGTGTTGGCGACAAGGTTGGCATTACCACTAGACAACCCTTTCTTGGGAAACTCGAGTGGATAGAAGAGGAGGTCAAGAAGAGTAGGAGGTCCTAAGATGCCTCTGAGGGCCTGCCTCAAGTGTAAGCATTTAACCTCTAGTAGTGTATGTGATGTTTGCAAGTCATCTAACCTCTCAAGTGATTGGTCTGGCTTATTCATAGTAATTCGCCCTGAAAGCTCAGAATTAGCAAAGACCCTAGGTATAACCTCACCTGGCAGGTACGCCATAAAGGTGCGTTGATTGGTCTCTTCTAACCTAAAGCTCTCCGATACGCATAGACATCTCTTGAAACATCCTCTAGGAATACTGCTTCGAGGCTCAACCTCAGAGGTCTGGAGAAAGCTGAACCTCCTGTTCAAACTATGTAACCCCTCTCCGATAATTTCTGTAGGGGACTATACCTCTCTCTTTCTCCACGAACAGGGGGTTCCAGTTAACCTCTATATAGTAAATGGCAAGGTGATGAGAAAGAAGGTTAAAACCTTCAAAAATTTTCATTTCCATATATCTAATCCGCCTGGCACAATATCCGCAGCATCCTGGAGTGCCATACGGGCTGCCCTCAAAAGTGGCAGAGGATGCATCCTAAAGGTGGATGGCGAGGAGGACCTACTAACATTACCAGCAATCCTTCTGTCTCCAGTAGGTGGCTGCGTAATATATGGACAACCTAAAGAGGGAAAGGTTTATGTCCCCATTTTCCCCCGAACAAAGGCTTACGTTGCAAGGATAGTTGCTTCTCTCAAGAGGGTCAAGTAAACTTTTTTAGGTATCTCAAGTATGGTTTCATAGGTTGAATTTGGAAATCCTAGATGTAAGAGAGAACAACCTCATAGGTCGTAAAGAAGTAAGGTTTAGAGTGCTCCATGAAGGGAGGCCAACTCCCACCATTGAATCTGTGAAGAAGGCTCTCTCAGCTAAGCTTTCCTCCCCTCTGGACTCCACTATTGTAGTAGGTCTATGGAGCGAGTCTGGAAGACCTGTTACAAATGGTTATGCAAGGATATATCCCTCGAGAAAGGAAGCTGAGTTTTATGAACCAGAGCATACCTTGAGGCTCAACCTGCCGAAGGAAGAAAGAGCGAAAGCCCTAGAGGAGCTTAAGAGAATTCGAACCGAGCGGAAGGCTGCCAGGAGGAGATAGAAATGCCTAAGGAAAGTGGTGTTTGGCATCTATACGAGGTCGATGTAAATAAAATGGAGCTCAAATTTAAGGGTAAAAAATGCCCTCGATGTGGTAAGTTCATGGCCTTTCATCCAACACCTGTGAAGAGATGGATGTGCGGCGGATGTAAATATGTCGAATACGTTGAATGAAAATGCCTCCATAACCTCTAGTAGTATACTCTCTCTAGGAATAGAATCAACTGCACATACTTTCGGTGTAGGTATAGTCAACGATGGAGGAAAGGTGTTATCGAATATCCGCTATGTCTATCGTTCTAGAACAGGAATACATCCTCGAGAAGCATCAAGGTTTATGTCAAGGCATGCTGTAGAAGCCCTTTCAGAGGCTCTCTCACAAGCTTCCTTATCCCTCAAAGACCTCTCAATAATCTCCTTCTCCAGAGGACCTGGCTTAGGTCCTTGTCTGAGAACAGGTGCCACCTTCGCCCGCTTTCTATCCTCCTATCTTAAAAAACCATTAGTGGGAGTTAACCATTGTGTAGCACATATAGAGATAGGTAGGATGCTAACTGGTGCAAGAGACCCAGTTATATTATATCTCTCAGGAGGAAGCACTCAGGTAATCTCCTATCTCGAAGGTGTCTACCGCATTTTCGGAGAGACGGAAGATATAGCTATCGGAAACTTTATAGATACCTTCGCCCGTTCTGCTGGCTTATCCTTCCCAGGAGGTCCAATAGTTGAGGAGTTAGCACGTAAAGGCAGAAATCTGATAGACCTCCCTTATGTGGTTAAAGGCATGAATGTCTCGTTCTCCGGTCTTCTCACATATTTGGAGTCTTTAATAGGGAAATATCCTATTGAGGATCTCTGTTACTCCCTTCAGGAAACTGCCTTCTCTATGCTTGTAGAGGTCTGTGAACGGGCCATGGCCTATCTAAAAAAAGATGAATTGCTCCTAGTTGGAGGCGTGGGCGTCAATACACGCCTAAGGGAGATGTGCAGGAAGATGTGTGAGGAGCGTGGTGCCAGCTTTTATGTGCCACCAGCGGAGTTCTGTGTTGATAATGGTGCAATGATAGCTTGGAATGGAATACTTCACTACACTAAAGGTGATATTCTTCCCGTTTCGCAGTCTCACATCTTGACGAAATGGCGTGTGGAGGATGTCTCAGTTAAATGGTGGGAAGGCTGAGATATTGAAACGTATATATTTGGGTGCTGAAGCAGAAATCCTTCTTCACCATATGTTAGATGTGGAGGTCATTGTGAAGAGAAGGGTCTCTAAAAGCTACAGAAATCCCCATTTAGACCGTAAAATCAATGAAAGGAGAACTCTCCATGAAGCTACTATGATGAAAAGAGCACGGGAGGCAGGTGTGTGTACCCCTTTTATTTACCATATAAATCCTAAGAGAGCTGTGATCATAATGGAATATATCAATCTGCCCACTTATATTGATATTATAAATTCATCCTCTGAAGATATCTTTCAAATATCTCAAGATGTGGGAAAGGCTGTGGGTAAGCTTCATAATAATCAAATAATTCATGGAGATCTTACTCCATCTAATATTCTAGTAGGTAAAGAGATTTGCCTAATAGACTTCAGCCTCTCCTCCTATTCCTCCGACATAGAGAAAATGGGAGAGGACTTATGTGTATTCTACAACGCTCTGAGAAGCAGCATTCCGCAAAAATATGCTTCACTATTTGAGAATTTTAAGCAGGGATATCTGGAAGAGCGGGAAGAGGCAGCTGATAAGGTTTTCCATCGTCTATCCGAGATTCTAAAGAGAGGTAGATATGTGAGACGTGGCTTCACAGAAGTTTAGAAAATCTTTATTTCACATTCACTCTCTCTTCTTCAGCGTTGAAGAAAATATGGTTTGTGACTGGAAATGCCAATAAATTTAGGGAGTTGAGTGTAATCGCCTCTAAATATGATGTAACATTTGAAATGGCTCCTCTCAAGGGCATCGAACCCCAAGCAGATTCCCTTGAGTTTATAGCCTCCTTCTGTGCTGAGGAAGCGTCCAAGACACTTGGAGAACCACTCGTGGTTGAGGACTCCGGCCTATTCATAGATGCCCTAAAAGGATTTCCTGGCGTGTACTCTTCCTACGTATATAAGACAATAGGCTGTGAGGGTATACTGAAGTTGATGAAGGATGTTAGTAATCGTAGAGCTTTCTTTAAGGCTGTAGTAGCCTATTGGTCCCCTGAACTCCCTGAGGTTAAGCTCTTTACTGGCATATGTCAAGGAAGAATCTCTGACTCCATTAGGGGTTCTCAAGGTTTCGGTTTTGATCCCATATTTATTCCTGAATCACGGGAAGAAACCTTCGCTCAAATGTCCAGAGAAGAGAAATCCCTCTATTCACATAGATATCTGGCGTTTAGTTCCTTTCTGCACTGGCTCTGTGATTATAACAGAAAGCTTTAAAGTCCTCTTAAGATGCTTATTCTCATACTGGAAGATGGCTCGTCTCTATACCTCCAAAAGAGGAAAGTCCCACTCAAAACGTCCTATATCCAAGACTCCGCCATCATGGTTTCGGTATAGTCCTGAAGAAGTTAAGAAGCTTGTGGTGCAGCTCGCAAGAGAGGGGCACTCTAAATCCATGATTGGTCAGATCTTGCGGGACAAATATGGCGTTCCTCTAGTGAAGCCAATAACAGGTATGACTATCACCGAGATATTGGTGGAAGCAGGGGAGAAAGTCTCTCTCACAGAGGACTTAGATAATCTCCTAGAGAGGGCGAGAAGAATGAGGGAGCATCTGGCCAGAAATCGGTCAGATCGACTAGGAAGACACGACCTTCAATTAGTAGAGTCCAAAATAAGAAGATTGGCTAAATACTACATTAAGAAGAGTGTTTTACCCAAAGATTGGAAATACAAACCTGAGATAGAAATCAAGTAGGTGCTTATATGTGTCTATGCGTGAATTCCTAAATTATGTTTTAGAAATTTCGTCAAGATTTGATGAAACCTTAAAGGGACCGGCACTCATCGTTACACATTACGACTCTGATGGTTTATCTGCTGGAAGCATCATGGCGACGACTCTCTACAAACTTGATATTCCTTTTCATTTAACTGTAGCATCTCAGCTCACCGAATCAGTTCTAAAAAATCTTCCAAAATATCCATATGTTGTCTTCACAGACCTCGGATCAGGATACCTCGGAGCCATATCGAAAAGAATTAAAACAAACGTCCTTATTTTAGATCATCATATTCCCTCCGGGGCTGAAGCTGAGAAAAGGATCCTACATATCAATCCCCATCTCTTCAACTTAGATGGCGCTACTGAGGTGTCTGGAGCCGGTGTCGCCTATTTCTTCTCTAAGATGCTGTTGGGTGCCGATGGGTGGCTCGCCTCTCTAGCAGTGATAGGTGCATTAGGTGACCTTCAGGATAAGAATAGGGAACGTAAGCTCAAGGGTCTCAACAGTTTGATAGTTAATGATGCAGAGGAGGCTGGATATCTTCAAGTTGAAGAAGACTTAATCTTTTTCGGACGTGAGACAAAGCCTATACACAAAGCTATATCCTCCTCCATAGAACCCTATATTCCTGGTCTCTCTGGAAGAGAGGATCTTGTACTCCAGTTGCTCATAAAGAATGGCATAGAAGTCATGTCGGAGGAGAGATGGAGAGTATTATCCGACCTCTCTCCCGAAGAGAAGGAGAAAGTTTTTGCAGCAATACTTGACCACATGATCTCCCTCGGTATAGATATTTCTCAAGTACCCCCTCTCATTGGCCACGTTTATACACTTGTGAGAGAAGCTAGGTTGTCTCCTCTAAGAGATTGTAGAGAGTTCAGTGCCTTACTTAACTCATGTGGCAAATTGAACCGCCACGGTCTCGCTGTTGCGATATGTCTGGGTGAGCGAGGCTCCCTCTTCAGGGAAGCACTTGAACTCTCTTCAACTTACAAGAAAACTCTTGGTGAGGCACTTGAGAAAGTAGTGTCTATACCCGGAGGTATACAAGACAGAGGCCCCTTTCTGTTGATTAGGGGTGAAGGCCTTGTGGATGAACGCCTCATAAGTTCACTCGTATCCATCTTAAGCACAAGTCCCCCCTACAATGTTGACAAACCCCTCATAGGGTATACAAGCATAGATGAAAAAAACTACAAAATTTCAGCCAGATCCTCGAACCCCAAATTAAATCTCTCTAGAATTATAGGCAAGGCCAGTGAGAGTGTGAGTGGTATGGGTGGTGGCCACGAGATGGCTGCTGGTGCTATCATTCCAAAAAAGAAGTTTCAGCTCTTCTTGAAGAACGTAGAGAGGTTGTTAAGTACATGAACTATTTCTCATGTTCTCTGAAAGTGTGCTTGGAGGATAAGAACACAGCCACCTTAGTAGCTGAGTCCCTCTCCCCCGACAACTTCTCCACAGATGAGACTTCTATATCTACAGAAGTCGAAGAAACCTACCTCCTTATACGTATCAAAACGAGAAAAGGTCTTCTAACCCTATATAACATGGTTGAGGACTTCATAATTTGTATCAAGCCTCTTCTCGTCCTCAGAGGATACTTGTCTCTCCTTGAGGAGAATGATTCAACCTAATCGTTTATATCCTTCCTTTAAATTGGTATGAAGAGAAGATGTCAACGAGGCGGGCAAGGCTCCGATGGAGTGCGAAAAAATGGTATGATGTGTATACTCCTGAATATTTTGGAAATAAGTCTATTCTCTCTGTCCCCTCTCTGTCCCCCGAGAACTTAATTGGACGCAAGGTGGAAGTCTCTCTCTTCGAAATTACAGGTGATCCCTCTCATTATCAGATTCTCGTGGGGTTTAAGATATTCAAAGTTGAAGGATTAAACGCATATACAATATTCTGGGGTCATGAATATTCACGGGATTCTGTGCGGAGCATTATACGACGGGGTTCTACAAAGATAGAACATGTCGTTGATGCTGTAACATCAGATAACTATATAATAAGAATCAAAGGGCTTGTGCTCACAAGGTTCCATGCCTCACATAGTCAATGTACAGCAATCAGAAAGATCATGGAATCCTCACTTAAGGAGACGATATCGCAGATGTCTCTTCCTCAGTTGGCTCCAGAGCTTGTTATGGGCCGAATAGACTCCATCGTCCATAACAACGTTAAGAAGATCCATTCTATTCGGAAGACTGGAATGGAGAAATCGAGAGTAATTCGTCCTCCTCCAGAGATTCAAGCAATATTCTCTGGTAAGGCGATGGTGAAGGCTTCTGTGGAGACGTAAACCTCAACTCCCGAAATATGAGCGACATATCTTTCTCAAAGACTGGAGTAAAACTAAACTTAAGATTGCCCTCTGTTATCCTGGGACCTACAGAGAAAGCATAAGTGGCCTCACTTTCCAGACTCTCTATGGCCTCTTCAATAGTATTGAAGATGTGATTGCTGAACGTTTTATCTATGGCTTTCCCAGAAGTCTGGAAAGCAGAAGATTACCCGCAGAATTCGATGCATTTGCTTTCACAATTCCCTACGAGGGGCAGCTTCCTCTCGCATACAATATGCTCCAAGCACTGTCTTCAGCCAGCTCCCAAAAATTCTTTACAATAGTAGGCGGTTCCTCTCCAACATCCAATCCAGATATATATCTTGAATTCTTTGATGCAGTGTATGTAGGTGAGCTTGAGCCTTCTGTACACTTGGTGGTTGACGCCTTATTGGAACCTTCCTCATTACTCTCCTCAGTTCCAGGTATATTCGTTAGAGAGAAAGAATCCTTCCAGCGTGTATATGCTGATAATCTCAATACCATTCCTCATTTAGTGAAACCAATCATAAGTGACGTCTCTCCCATAACTGAAGGCTATCCACTTGAAGTCTCGAGGGGATGTCCAATGAGCTGCAAATTCTGTATAGGGCGTGTCATATATTCCCCATTTCGATGGCGATCCCTAAGTGTTCTGAAGGATATCGCTGAAAGGATAGTTGAATCTACTGGAGTAAAACGTCTCACCCTTATAGGTGCTGGCCTATCTTATGTTCCTCATCTCCCACAGATGTTGGAATGGTTGGTGAATAAGGGAATAGGTTTCTCTCTTCCATCTGTCACTCCATCCCTCATATTCAAGATCCACGAACTCATTCAGTATTCGGGTAGTAGAACGATAACCTTCGCCCCTGAAACACCCTCTGAAACGCTTCGAAGACATATCGGGAAAGCCATTGGAAATGAGGAATACTTTCAAGCTGCTTTCCTTCTCCGGAAGAGAATAAAAAATATAAAGCTATACTTTATGTTCGGCCTTCCGGATGAGAGGAAGGAGGATCTAACTCAACTACAGAGTTTTGTGGAGAAATTTGTACATTTTGGGTTCCAAAAAAGAAATATTAAGATATCTGCAACTCCGTTTGTTCCAAAGAAGGGAACTCCCTTTGAGGATGAAGGTATGCCTTCCCTGGAAGAGCTTGAGCGGAAGGCTGGATACTTCAGGAGACTACGAAAGGAAGGTTATGTTGTGAGCATTTATCCTCTTAAGGCAGCGAGGGCACAGGCTGTTATAAGCCTCGGAGATAGAAAAATCGGTAGACTTCTCAAACTTCTCATTCACAAATATGGAGTTAGAGGATGGTTAAAGTTACCTGAAACAGAATTAGGTGGGTCTATCCTGCAAAGATAAAATTCTTTAATTGTCCTGGGGTGAAATTATACTTGTGCCTATATTGAAGACTTTTGGCATCGAAGAATTCAAGAGGAAATATCCTAATCTGGCAAGAGAATTGGGTCTCTTATCGAAGGAGGAGGAACTTCTCTCGAGAATAGAGCGTGGATATAGCCCCACAGACGAGCCAAAGTCTTTGAGGGGGTATGTGCCTGACGTCATCGACTTCATCAGGAGATGTGAAACTGAAGAGGAAGCCTTTGAAATAATAGACTTTCTGGAGAAGAGGGGAGAAATATCTCAAAAAATTGCAGAGTTAATAAAGAGAAAAATAAAGGAGAAGGGTCTCCGGTTTTTCGGACCTAAAAAACCTGTCGACTACTATCAACATTATCTGGACAGAAAATTCTTTGAGACTTAAGCTGCTGAGACTATACTTATTACATCTCCATCCTGAAGTATGTAGTCTTCTCCTATTCTCATCTTTGTCTTCGCATTGATTCCATAAATAAACTTCTCTCCTAAATCACTATGTATCATATATGCCAGTTTCCTAACTGTTGTTCCCCTTTTCACCAAGTAAACATCTGGCAAAACATTTCCCTTCTTATCTGTGTACCTCGTTGGATTCTCCACAGGGTATACTACTATTAATCCGAGAACGTCAAAATATGCGTAATTGAGTACTTTCTGCACTCCTGTTGAGCCCCACTTGTCCAGAACCCTCTCCCTAATAGCCTGTAAACCTCTTAACTGTTTCTCATTCATCTCTCCCCCCCTAAGTATCCTGAAATCTCCATCACCAGGAAGATATTCTATATATCCCATCCTCTCAGCCTTTCTGAGCACAAGCTCTGCTTCTGCACTTGTAGGTATCACTTCATACCCAGCCTCCTTCATTCTTCTTATATTCTCCTCAGCCTCCTCTTTATCTGCCTTATTTGCAGCTATGACAATAGGCTTTGACTGTTCCCTAAGTATCCTGCAGAATTCTCGAACATCCTCCTCCCTCCATTGCATCGGCTTCTTTGCTTCAAGTCCAGACTTCTCAATACTTTCCTCTACTTCCTCATATCCTATAGAGAGCCCTGTGAGCTTTTCAGCCAACACTTCTGCGATATCCCTCTTTGTCTGCTCCATCAATTTACTGAGCCTCGGCCAATCCTTCCATACAATTCCCTTCATCCACTCTACATACTCTCTCTCCAAAAATTCTATATCTTCAAGAGGGTCTCGAGTACCTGGCTTGACAGGTCTCCCCTCCTCATCAGTACCTCCAGATGCGTCTACAACATGAATCAAGACGTCTGCTGTGCTCACTTCCGTGAGGAATCTATTTCCCAGTCCTCTTCCCATATGTGCACCAGGAACCAACCCTGGAAGGTCGACCAGTGTGACTGGAATGAACCTCTCTCCATTTATACAGGTGGAGTTTATAGGATTATCCGTAACCCCCAGCTCCTTACATACGCACTTTCTCCGTAGGAAGGCTGTCCCAACATTGGGCTCTATAGTTGTGAAGGGGTAGCTTGCTATCTTGACTATTGCTAAAGTAGCCGCTGAAAAGAAGGTGCTTTTACCTACATTAGGTTTCCCTGTCAGTCCCACAAGATGTCCCATATACTCTTAATCTTCGCTCTCCAAGTTGATAAATGATTCCTAACCTACCCTTTCGGAAATTCTCTTTAAAATTTCTCCCAAGGCTTCAATGGTCTTCACCCTAGCTTCCTTTGTCTGGCCTCCAATATGAGGAGTGGCAAGGACTCTACTATTCTCTATTAACTTCCTGAGAACAGGATCTGTGAAAGGATCCCTACTGTACACATCAACAGCTATCCCTCCTAGCTTCCCCTCCTCTATTGCCCTTAGCATCTCTGCTTCATCTACAACTTCCCCTCTCGACGCATTTATGAGAAATACCCCCCTCTTCATCAGCTCAAACTCCCTTGTGCTGAGCAATTTTTCCGTCTCTCTTGTTTTAGGTACATGTATAGTGATGAAGTCTGACTCACGAAGTAAAGTCTCGAGGTCGACTAACTCAATTCCGAGCGACTCCGCCACTCTCTTCCTATCCTCAGAGATTCTGACATCGTAGGCCAAAACCCTCATTCCCAAAACCCTTCCCTTCTCTGCCACTTTACTACCTATCCTGCCAAATCCAATTACTCCTAGAGTTTTACCCTCCACCTCCATGCCTATTAACTCATACTTCACCCACCTACCTCGCTTAATCTCCCTGTCCCCTATACATATTCCTCTGGCAAGGCAGAAAATCAGTCCAATTACCAGCTCGGCAACAGAGTTCGCTTGTCTTGCAATATTGATTACCTCTATTCCCCTCCTTTTCGCCTCCTCCAAATCAATATGATCCAAGCCATGGGTAGTTGTAATTATCACCCTTAGTCTCTCCCCGGCCTCCATTACTTCCCTATCAACCTTCACCCTGCTCCTGACGGTAAGTACTTCATACTTAGATACCTCCCTTAGCAATTCTTTCCTGCCTATCCCTGGTCTATATGTTATCTCTACCTTGCCCCTAAGCTCTTCGATGACTCTCTCTAAGCTCTCAATGTCTCCTAAGTCGTCAGTTATAAGGACTTTCATACATTCTCAGCCCGTTGTCAACCATTCGAACCTATTATCACTCTTTATTCTAGGATGGTCTGGATCCACCATTATTACTTCATACCATTCGTGCTGTCCATCCTCGCCGACTATATAAGAACCAAGCACTTCGAGATTGGGATATTTCCTCGCAGCTCTCTCCTCTGCTATCAGCCTCCTGCTTTTAGCTGGTGTGTATTTCACAACACCAAGGTGCTTCTGCCTTCTTCCAGATCTTGGCCTCGGCTTTCTCCTCCCTCCCTTAGGGACTCTCACTCTTACAACAACCATGCCTTGCTTAGCCGAATATCCTAATCTCCGCGCGGTTGCAATATCAGTAGGTCTCCATATTCTTGTTATTGACCTCTCCCTCCTTCTCCAGATTATCAGCCTAGACTTCCTCACTTCTTTCAATGCCCTTTTATACTCCTCCTTACTCTCAGGAGAGAGCTTCGGGCCCCATCTTCCCAGTATGGACATTCCTTTATTACCTCCGTATCCTATCTTCATCCATAACAGGTATTATTTAAATGAGACTTTTCAATGAATATTTTGTCATGGTTGATGTGGAAAGAGAGGTGTTAATCTATGACACTACCTTGAGGGATGGCAATCAAGCTGTAGACGTTAACCTCAGCGTCAGGGATAAACTCATTTTTTCAAGGAAATTAGATGAATTTGGTGTGGCTATGATTGAAGGCGGTTGGCCTAACCCCACCAATCCTGCTGAGAGAGAATATTTTGAGAAGGCAATGAAACTGAGTCTGAGGAGCGAGATAGCAGCATTTGGGATGACGAGGAAAGCTGGATTGAAGGCCGAAGAGGACTCTATTCTGAACTACCTTGCTGACACACCATGTCATATCTATACCCTCTTCGGAAAGAGTTGGTCCTTGCACGTGAGGAAGGTCTTGAACACCACTTTAGAAGAGAATCTGGAAATGATAAGTGACACTGTTTCCTTCCTTAAAAAGAGGGGGAAGACTGTAGTATATGATGCAGAACACTTCTATGATGGGTTCAAAGATGATGAGGAGTATGCGCTACAAACTTTGGAAGCCGCAGAGGAGGCTGGGGCAGACTGGATCGTATTATGTGACACGAGAGGTGCCTCAACTCCATTCGATATATATGAGATAACCAAACGTGTATCTGAAACCATTAAGATTCCTCTTGGTATACACGCCCATAACGATATTGGAATGGGCGTCGCCAACAGCATCTCCGCAGTTAAAGCGGGGGCAACTATGGTCCAAGGCACTATAAATGGTGTCGGGGAGCGATGTGGCAACGCCGACCTCATTGAGGTAATAGGCGTCTTAGAATTTAGAATGAACATCAAAACTGGTGTGAAAGTTAGTAAACTGACAGAGATCTCTCAATATCTCTATGAGCTAGCTACAATCGATGAGAACCCTCGACAACCCTTCGTAGGCCGATATGCCTTTTCCCATAAAGGGGGTATACATGGACATGCTGTGCTCAAGACTACTGAAGCCTACGAGTTCATTGATCCCAGCATTGTGGGAAACCAGAGAGCTTTAATAGTATCCTCTCAAGCCGGTACCGCCAGCCTCGCTGCCAAGGCGGTAGAGTTTGGCTTTGAACTCTCCAAAAGGGATCCCCGCACCCTCTCGATATTGAAGAAAGTGAAGGAAATGGAGGCTGAGGGTTATGTCTTTGAAAATGCTGACGCCTCTCTCTATCTGCTTATTGCCAGGATGCTTTTAGAGCCGATAAAATTCTTCGAAATAGAGCATTGGACCACAATCGTAGTGGAGGGAGGAGACCGTCAGGTATGTGAGAGCGTAGTGAAACTTCGGGTTGGTGATGCTGAGATAATCTCCTCCGCAGAGGGAAATGGCCCTGTGAACGCCTTCGATAAGGCGTTGAAGAAAGCTATCATCACAAAGTATCCCGAACTCAAGGATGTTTATCTCAGGGGATATAGGGTGAGAGAGCTTGATACTGAAAGTGGTACTGCAGCCAAGGTAAGGGTTTTCATAGAATTTGAGAAGGGTGATGAACACTGGTCTACCGTAGGCGTCTCCTCCAATATACTTAACGCAAGCAAAGAGGCCCTAGTTGATGGATATCTCTATTACCTTCTGAAATCTTATCGAGGCTGAGTAGTTGAGGATACTTATTGTCGGCGGATATGGGCGGATGGGCCGTTGGTTTGTGAGATTTCTCCAACGACGGGGATTAAGGGAAATTTACATAACTGGGAGAAATGAGAAGAAGGCGGTGTCAGTATCCAGACTCTTAGGTGTAAAGGTTTTTCAAAAGCCCTCTCCTACGTTTGATATAATTATCTTTTCCACCCCTCCTTCCTCTATTCCCCAACTCTATGAGAGATATCTGGGCTTTCAGCCAAATTTCTTTGTAGAGATCGCCTCTGTTAAGAAAAGTATCTTAGAAGCACTTACATATCCCTCAAATCTGTTGTCAATACACCCCTTCTTCGGACCGAGGGTCCGAAGCCTACGGGGGAAAAATGTGGTATGGGTTCATCCTAAGACTCCAACAGCTCACGAAAGAAGATTTCTGGATCTATTTAGGTCGGAGGGTGCATCTGTCTTCTATGTTCCACCAGATGTTCACGATGAGGCTATAAAATACACCTTGTCCCTCCCACATCTCTTCACACTTCTCCTAGGTAGGGCGATTAGATCTTCTGAAATCGATAGACAGCTCATATCTGCCCTCTCTGGAGGTTCATTCAAGAAATTTGAAACACTTCTGCGTTCCATGGCACTGGAAAGTCCAGAAGTATATTCCGAGATACAGCTTCTATCTCCTAGCTACTCTAATATACTTCGAGACATCTCATCTCAACTTCTTAGTTTAGCGGAGGATTATGAGAGGGGTGTTTCACAAAACTTCAGGGAAATTATGGCTGCTACTACAAAATATTTTTCTAGGAAAAAAGATTTAAGCAATAAACTGGAGAATTCTTAAAGTTATGCCCACTTCTAAGGATCTCTCCCTCTATGTGGTGAAATTTGGTGGTGCAACAATCGCTGACTCCTATAAAATAAAGAGAGCTTCCTCACTCCTGAAGAAACTTGTGGAACGGGGGCGGAAGGTTATTGTAGTAGTCTCTGCGATGGGCAAGACCACAGATGAACTAATTAAGTTGGCCTCATCCTCCAGCTGGGGCCTTCCTCAACGAGAGCAGCTCGATGAGATACTGTCGATGGGGGAAAGGCTAAGCTCGAGAGTGATGGCATCCTCCCTCTCGTCACTTGGTGTAAAAACTTTCCTGATGGATCCTATGAGAGACGATTGGCCTATCATAACGGATGACGCCTTCGGTGATGCCAACCCCAAGATGGATGTATGTCAAGAAAGAATAAGGAAATCGGTGGAGCCACTTCTCGAAAAGGGATATGTCCTCATATTCCCTGGATTTGTCGGAAAAACAGAGGATGGTAGGATAACTACTCTCGGAAGGGGTGGAAGTGATACTACCGCCTTTTTACTAGCGTCCTCCCTAGCCGCTAACCTCGTTATCTTAGTTACTAGTGTAGAGGGTATAATGACTGCTGACCCTAAAGTCATCAAAAAAGCTAGGCGTTTGGATAGGCTTACTGTTGCCGAGTTGGCATTACTTGCAGATAGTGGAGCCAAATTCATCCATCGGAAATCCCTCAAGTACCTGTCTGGAGATGTGAAAGTTAAGGTCGTAAGTTATCTCATAGAAGATCTGGAAACCTCGGGAGGAACCATAATTGAAGGAGAGTATCCTCCTCTCACCGTCGATGTCCACCACAGAACCGTGACCGCCGTGGTCATCGCAGGAAGAATCTCAGCCTCCTTAACAGATATACTCGCACCTCTGCTGGCCTTACTTAGAGTGCATTCCCTGAAGCTTATCGGCCTTCTTACAGATGGCCTAAATATCACTATGTACGTCTCCGGTGAGTTGCCTAAAAGCTTCCTAGAGGAACTTCATAGCCTATATGTAGAAAGCGGGAACGCATTAGGTATCTCCGTGAGAAGCGGCCTCTCGTCTATAATAATTAAGGGGAGCGGCCTATCTGAGCGTCCCGGCCTCCTCAGCCAAGTCTCAGCTCCTCTCAAAACACATGGAATTAACATTCATGGTGTGATAACCTTAGGTTCA
>NJEE01000066.1 GCA_002255045.1 Candidatus Bathyarchaeota archaeon ex4484_205
CTCCTTAAGCCCTCTACATCCACGCCGTGAGGGTGGGGTAATGTTTCTCTGGGGGGTGTTGGCATTTCCCGTGTAACTCTGTAAAACCGTATGAGCCTTCCATCAGGATCTATGAAAGTTATGTTGGCATAGGGAGTAACCATTGCAGTTTCTTTCAGATATTCGAGAATTTTTGCACTAGCGAGTCTGTAATTCCCCTCTAAATTAAACTCTAGGAGCACACCATGCCATTTTGAGCGTTTAACGAAACTTTCTTTCAGTATGATAGGTTGGTTCCTTTGAATGTCTATTCTAAGCAAATATTCATGGACTTTACCATGATAGCCAGTTATAACATGAAGAGGAGTATGGGTTGTTATTTGACCATACAAGTATGCCATCTTTCCTCCTAAGCCGAAGGTTCCACGAGATTGACGTAGAACATATTTTGAACCAAAAAATACCTGGCCAAAGGCTTGAGGCACATATTTGTGTGGAACTCCAGTCCCATTGTCAATGGCAGTTATCTTGAGAATCTGAGTCCCAGAAGGGGTATATTCTAAGGTCTCTAATTTGATGAGAATATCTGGAGGGAAACCACCTATTTCGCAAGCATCTAAAGAATTTTCAAGAATTTCTCTTATGGTAGAATAGACAGCTCTTGATGGATTTGAAAACCCAGCAATATCTCTATTCCTATAAAAGAAGTCTGCAGGGCTTATCTCTCTAAATGACTCCTTACTTAACACACCTTAAGATGTAAAGTAAGTAATAGATAAATTGTAGGTGTTAAGGATTACCCCAGAGCTCAAGCTCTTTCTCTTTAAGCTCTCGCCTAACAGATTCTAAGTAATGATATACGGTATTATGTTGTTTTCCTTCAAGAAGCATTCTTACAGCAGTTTTCGCAATCTCACAGGAGGATATAGAACCAATGAATGAGACATAGTAACCATGTACAGCCATACGAACACCTGTGAGTTGCTCAATAAATTTCCAGGCCTTACCTCTTTTCCCAATCACTCGACCTTTCAGCCTTTCTATATCCTTTTCATTTCGTGCGTAGCGTCGGATATCAATACTGTCAATAAAGAAATCATCATCAAGCAATTTGAGAGCATCTTTTCCTGAAAAACCCAGAGATATCGCAGTAATAATGTTCTTAAGGTTCTCTCTTTTTAGATAATCGTTTAGAACATCTTCTGAGAGAACTGCATACACTTCCCCAGTTTCACTGTTTATCTTCAGCTTCACGCCGAAGAGGTTCTCTATCCTTCTTTTGAAATTTCCATTACGGCCAATAAGCACACCTACTCTGTCTAAAGGCAATGTACCAATTAATTCCTCAAATTCACTCAACCTCGGTACACCTCCTTAGGATTTCCTCATCAGATATTATTTCAACCCCTAACTCTGCAAAATAATTGTTTATGTTCCTTATATCTCTCTTCAGCAATTCTATTGAGATAGGCAATGTAATAGGGACAGCTTGTGACACATCAATGATATATATGGAATCGTCTAGGATCATTACGTTATACTCGCTGAGATCGCCGTGGACTAAACCAACCTCTCTCACCATTTTCTCGATGGCGTTTAGAAGGAGAAAATAAATCTTCTGAGGATTGCTAAGAGAGGCTTCTCTTAATAGAGGAGCTCTCAAACCATCTTTTCCTATAAATTCCATCACCAACACATTATTATGTAGAGCAATTGGTTTAGGAACAGGGACTCCCTTGCTATACATTTCTTTGAGGTTGGTATATTCTTTCTTGGCCCATAATTTAACTAAATAGAAGGTGTCATGCCTAATTCTCGGAAACCTTGGATCCACCATCAAATATTGTATCAAACCTTTTTTGAACTCAAGACTAGTGGTCAAATAGATTTTAAGGGCGAGCTCACCTTTCCAACCCATCGCATAATATACACGAGATTCCTTTCCTGAACTTATTATACCATCTACCCACTTTATTACCTTCTTATTCATAAGTTTGTAAATACTCATCAAAGTTGGTTTGTTAAATACCTCCTCAAGAGATTCATACTCCTCTGAATGTTTCACTAGAAGTTTTGACTCCCGTATATACTCCTCCTCTTTATGAGATAGCTTCTTTTCTATCTTCTTCAGTCGATCCATACTAATTCACACAGTAGGCTATGGATCCTCAACCAAACTTTTCTCAATATACTTATTATCTATGAGATACTCAACTTGCCCAATGGTATATCTAAATAGAATTTCACCCTTACGTTCTTCAAAAGGCCAAGGTTCCACCAAAACAATATCACCCATCTTCACCCAAATTCTTCTCCTTAGCTTACCTCTAACTCTGCAATTTCTCACTTTCCCATCGCTACACATAACTGAAAACCATCCGAAGCCGTAGAGACCAATGACTTTTCCAAATAGTTGACCCTCTCCTGGGAGAACCAAAGTTTTAGCAATTTCCTCTTCTGAATAAACTCTCCGCTTACCCATTTTTAATCGTCTAAATGAATAGAAAGATAATCATCTATTTATCTCTTTAAAAGAGCCTCTATAGATGCATAATAATGAGATGAGGAACTCCACCAAAAGAAATCACAGAGTTGGGATGAGCGAAACCATTATCTATTGCAATCTTAACAGCTTTCTCTCCTAAGAGATTGGAGAAAGAGGCCTCACTAAGTAATCTAATCAATTCTTCTTCATCGACTTTTTCGCCACCATAAAATTTCTCAGAGACCTCAAGCTTTAAACCATCTTCTGCTTCAATAGTTTTCCCCAGAAGTTCAGCATCACATACGGCAAGCACGACACCATTAGGAGAAGTATGTAATTTAATGAAGAACCAGGACAACTAAAGTTTCCTCACAGAAGATTTGGCACCACATACATCACATAAAAGGAAATAGAAGCCCTCCTCTTTGACTATATGAGTGTCGAGCCGCTTGCATACAGGACACCTCACATAAGACTCCACATACCTCTGGAGAATGCCATTCAATTGAGAACGCTGAAAAACACCCTTGAGGATCAATGCTCCCTCCCTCATGGCGAAGCTCGTGGCAAGAGATTTTGCAAAAAAGAGGGCAAGATGTTTAGGGTCACGGTTGAGTGTCTTTGCAATCTCACCTAGATTTCTAATCACAGTTCTCATTCCTATTCTAAAGGCCCTGAGTTCAGGAATTGTAATACGCTCCTTCAGCTCACCCTTCGCAAGCACATCTTCAACTCTACTAAGCAATTTAAGATACTCATCGGAGGATGTAGACATTATTATATTTGAAAACAAGTAGAGAGATTAAAAGTTTTAACTCTATCTGAACACACAGGAATAAAAAATAATTTACACTCAGAATAAAAGAAGAATGAGGAAATGAAGGTAACTGTAGTAGGGGCTGTAGGAATAGATGAACATATAAAGATAGAAGATGTAAGATACTTGCCTTCTCCCTTCAAGAAATATATCAAAAAGACTCTGGCATATTCACAAATTCAGGAGGTGTATGGTCCTGAATGGACCGTTGAGAAGGTATTTGGGGAACTAAAAGAGAGGGCCATAGAACCAGTAATATACAGCTATGGAGGAAGGGCACCACATGTAGCCTATGGATTGGCAAAACTGGAGAACAAGGCCAGTTTAGTGACTACATTTGGAGGCGACTATAATGAAGCATATCCAGGTTTCTTTGGAGGAGGATATTTAGAGCATCTAATTAGAGCAGGAGTGGAAATACAGCACAGAGAAATAGGAATACCCGAGAAAATATGGAGAAAACCCGAAATAGAAGATTATCTTAAAGAAAAATTAGGAAAAGAACTCTATGAAATAGGCGTTCTAGTAGTAACAAATAAAAAAACTTCAAAAATAACATGTGTAAAGGATAAAAAGGGAAACGACTTTTTCTATATTGATGATATAAATGGAGCAAGCATCGTAGAGAAATGGAGAGAGGCACCAACTCAACTTATCTCAAACTCGAATATAATATTCATCACCTCTTCTGAGACATCGTTCATGCAAAGAAATGCAAAAGAGGCATATACGCAGGGAAAGAGACTCCTTGTAGATATCGGATCATATGGAATAACATCAGAATATATAAAGGAGGTTGTCCCGAAGGCGGAGATCATAATGGGAAATCCCTATGAAATAGAACAAATCCTTCAAACGGACTCATTAAAAAGCATAGAGGAAATATTTACTATTGACACAAAATATCCAAAATATATTCTTATAGAAAACAAAATAGAGGGATATGTGGACATATACGCACGAGGAGAAATAAAGAAAAGAATTGGGCCAGTAAAACTCCAGAAAAAAGGAAATAGTGTAGGATGTTGTGATGCAATAGCAACAGGTGTAATTTCTGGAATTGCAAATAAGATAGATATAGAAACCTCTGTGGCCATAGGATTACTTGAGGCTTCCTCTGTGTGGGATGTAGAGGGAGTACAGGAGGGAATGTTAGATAAAAATGGACTTATAAAAAGAGCGAAAGAGAACATAGATAGATTGGGAAAAGATATAGTACAAACTATAATAGAAAGATACTCTTGAACTAAGATAGGAGGATCAAATGGAGAAGAAGTATAGAGTGAAGGATTTAAGTTTAGCAGAGGAGGGAAAAAAGAAAATAGAATGGGCAAGAGAACACATGCCCGTACTAAAATTCTTAAAAGAAAAATATAGTAAGACAAAACCACTAGAGGGAATAAAAATTGCAGGATGTATGCATATAACAAAGGAGACAGCTGTTTTAATAGAAACGCTCAAAGCAGCTGGTGCAGAAACATATTGGAGCGGATGCAATCCTCTATCTACACAAGATGATGTAGCAGCAGCACTAGCAGAAGAAGGAATTAGTATCTATGGATGGAGAGGACTCTCAATAAAGGAATACTACTGGTGTATAGATCAGACAATAAATGTAACACCTAACATAACAATAGATGACGGAGCAGACCTAGTAACAAGGTTACACACCTATAGAAAAGAGATACTGGACAAGGAAGAAGTAATAGGAGGAACCGAAGAGACAACAACAGGAGTACAGAGACTCATAGCGATGGCGAAAGAAGGAAAGCTTAGATATCCAATTATAGCAGTAAACAATGCAGAGACAAAATGGAATTTTGATAATGTATATGGTACAGGTCAATCAACAATTGATGGAATATTGAGATCTACAAATGTCCTATTGGCAGGAAAAAATGTTGTTGTAGCAGGATATGGACATTGTGGAAGAGGAATAGCAATGAGAGCAAGAGGAATGGGAGCACATGTGATAATAACTGAAGTGAATCCAATACGTGCGTTAAAAGCTGTTCTAGATGGATATAAAGTGATGTCGATGAATCAGGCTGCAAGAATAGGAGATATATTCATAACAGCAACAGGATGCAAAGATGTCGTAAGAGAGGAACATGTAAAGAGAATGAAAAATGGAGCAATATTATGTAATTCAGGACACTTTAATGTAGAAATAAACATAGAAGATTTGAAAAAATTAAGCAAAAAAAGAGAGAAAATAAGAAAAGATGTAGAGAGATATGAACTAAAGAATAATAAAAAAATCTACTTACTTGCAGAAGGAAGACTTGTAAATTTGGTGGCTGGAGAGGGACACCCCTCAGAAGTTATGGATATGAGCTTTGCAAACCAAGTTCTTTCAGTAATTTATTTAGTAAAAAATAAAGGAAAAATGGAGCCAAAAGTTTATTCTGTTCCAATAGAACAAGATATGGAAATTGCATCTATAAAATTAAAAAGTATGGGAATAAAAATTGATAAATTAACGAAGGAACAAAAGAAATATTTAGAAGAATGGAAAGAAGGAACATAACTTGGGGAACATAACTTGGACCCCTTTATTTCTACTG